>JANMDK010000353.1:0-82348 GCA_031376265.1 Pseudomonadota bacterium | reverse complement strand
GCCGCCGGTGGTGCGCACGAGGTGCACCCCGAGCCCGTGGCCCGAGGCGTGCGGCAGCGGATACACCGTGTTGGCGCGCACCACGGCTTCCTCTTGGCGCGCCCCGCAAAACGCGCCCCGCGACAACGTGCGCGCGAGCAGGTTACCCATGCGGCGCGTCAGATCTCGAGAAACGCAGTTTCGTCCGTGCCCTGCATGCGCACGTCCCACTCCCAGAGCGAAGCGTCCTTCGCGTCCTGCTTTGCGATGAGGGTGCCCACGCGTGGACCGGCGGCCTTGGCGAGCGGATCGCCGCCTAGCGAGCCGGCCTCCGCGAGCAATACCCGTGTTCGCAGCGCCTTCAGCAGGCCGCGTGCGAATATCGTGACGTGGATTTGCGGCGCGTACTTCTCGCCGTTCGCGCCGGAGCACACACCGGGCATCAAGGTCTCGATTCGATAGCGGCCTTCGCCATCCGTGGCCGCGCGGCTGTAGCCCGGAGCGCTCGCGGCGCTTCCGGCGCCTGGTGCCTTGCCTTCGGGATCGGCTTGCCAGCTCTCGATCAACGCATCGGTGATCGCATTGCCGGCGCCGTCATACACGCGGCCGGTGAGCACAATGCTTTTGCCCGAGCTTTGGAACGCGACTTTCTCGCCGCCTTCCCATTTGAGGCCGACATGGAAGAACGGCCCGATGGTCTGCGATGGGGTCCGGATCGTCATCCTCAGGCTCCCATCGGCGTGGCTTGCGGACCGCGGAGCACGATGTCGAATCGATAGCCGAGCGCCACCTCCTCGATGCCTTTCTCGAGGTCCAGCGTGCAGACCATGCGCTGCCGCGCGGCTTCGTCGGGCACGCTGTTGAAAATCGGGTCGATCGGCAATAGCGGGTCACCGGGAAAGAACAGCTGCGTGATCAGCCGCTGCGCGTAGGCGTTGCCGAACAGAGACAGGTGGATATGCGCGGGCCGCCAGGCCCACGGATGATTCCGCCAAGGGTAGGCGCCGGGCTTGACCGTCACGAATCGGTACTCGCCGTTTCCGTCGGTGAGCACTTTTCCCTGCCCGAGGAAATTCGGGTCCAGTGGCGCGTCGTGCTGGTCGACCGGATGCGCGTACCGGCCGGATGCATTGCATTGCCAGAGCTCGATGAGCGAGTCCCGGATCGGCGAACCGTCCTCATCGGTCACGCGGCCGGCGAGGATCATTTTTTCGCCGAGCGGCGCGCTCTTGCCCCAGGTCGTCAGGTCCGCTGCGGACTCTTTTGCGAAGCTTTTCGGGAACACCGGGCCGGCAGTCTCGATCGGGTGCGGCGCAACGCGAAGCAGCGGCTGCTTTGGCGCGCGAAACACAGTGCTCTTGTAAAGCGGGTAGTCGTAGGGGGGATCCACATCCATTCGGTCCCTGGCAGTCATGACACTCTCCTTGCAACAAGATGAATCGGGATCAGCCCCTGCGGAACAGGGCCTTGAGCTCTTCGCCGATGGTTTCGCCTTTCATCGGCGAACCCGGGCCGCTGACATGCCGGCCCCAGACGCGTGTTTCGGTGCCCCGGGCAAGCGCTGCGCCGTCGTCCAGGCGAACGACCTCGTGCGCGACCACGAACGACTTGCCGCCGAAACGCACGATCTTCGAGCGCACTTCGCACTTGTCGGCCTGCTCGGCCGGGTTTGCGAACTGGCACTCGGCAGCCACCAGAGGCATCGAGCGGCCTTCGGCACGCATGCGTTTCGCGGTATAGCCGGCCCACGCGAAAAAAGCCCAGGTGGCGGAATCGAACCAGCGAAAATAGGTTGGGTAGAAGATGATCCCGGCCGGATCGCAATCGCCCCATTGCACCTCGCACGCGAATCGCGCGCTGACGGAAGGGAAATCGGGGGTGTCGGAAGGCATGGGGGATGATGATGCGCGGCTTCGGCGGGCGTCAAGCCGACTGTTTCGCATGCGTTTCATGCGCGAAGGCGAGCACTGCGAGGCCGGCGACCAGCCACGCGAGCATCAGCGTGAACCCGCCGGCATAGGTCGCGAACGAATAGGCGCGCACTTCGCCCGTCATCGCGCCGTCCCAGCCCAGGTCGAGCAGCCAGCCGATCAGCGGCTGCATCGCCATGCCGCCGAGCATGTTGCCCATGTTGGCAACGCCGGAGGCGGTGCCGGCCAACGCCGTCGGCGCCGATTCCTTGCAAAAGGCGAATCCGATCACCACGACGCCCGAAGAAAGGCCGAGCCCGACCATGAGCGCGATCAGCACCGCATAGGGCAGGCCGGGGACGTAGATCAGCACGCCCCAGAGGACTGCGGCAACGCCACCGCCAACGAGGATCGGCAGCTTCCGCCTGTGCATCCGGTCCGAAAGCGCGCCGGCCATCGGGCTGCCGAACGCCCAGGCCACGAGCATGATCGAGGTGACGAAGGCCGCCTGCGCTGTAGAAAGGCCGTAGTGCGCCACAAGGAAAGGCACGCCCCACAGCCCGCCGAACGCCAGCATCGGCCCGGTAATCGCGCCGCAGCCGATGAAGTTGAGCCAGACGTTTCGGTAGCGAAAGACTTCGCGGATGCCGCCCAGCATCGAATGATGCGGGACAGCCGAAGGCGCGATGGTGGAGAAGCTGCGAAGCCCGCGCTCGCGCGGATCGTCGCGCACAACGATCCAGGTCGCGATTGCGAGGAGCGCGGTGAACAGTCCCGCCGCGAGCATGACCGGTCGCCAGCCGAACGCGTCCACGGCCAGCCGCAGGGGCACGCCGGCGGAAACGCCGCCGATGCTGCCGCAGGCAAGCGCAAGTCCCGAAATCAGCGCAAAGCGCGAGGGCTTCACCCAGTGCGTCGCAAGCTTGAGCATCGAGACGAAAGCGACACCGACGCCGGCGCCGATCAGTAAGCGCCCTGCGCCGACCACCGCGTAGGCGGACGCGAGTGCGAAGAGCAACGTGCCGGCGCCGGCAAGCAGTGCACCTGCGGTCAGCACCCGGCGCGGCCCCCAGTGATCGACGAGCACCCCCGTGGGGATCTGGATCGCGACATAGGCGTAAAAGTACAAGGCGGACAAGTTGCCGAGCGCAACTGCGGTCAGCGCGAATTCCGCCATCAGCTCCTGCGTCAACACAGCCGGTGCGACTCGCTGGAAGAAACCGATGAGGTAGAGCATCGCGCCCAGACCCCAGACGGTCAGCGCGACCCGGATGGTCGGGTAGGCAGTGGGGTTTTCCATCGGGCGAATGGGGCCGGAAGCCAGCCTTGCAGCGGACCGCGATTATACGTGCGAGGTTGACACCGCCAGCGCGCGCCGGGGACAATATGGTTAGTGCGCGCTCATATTGCGCGCCAGCGCCGATTTGAGGTTCAGCTTGCGGGCGCCCGGCCAGGTTCAGGGCCGGTCAAACAAATGCCGCTAAAGAGACGAGAAACCCGTTTCTTGCGCAAGCTGAACGGGTTTTTTGTTTTCCGGAGTTCCGAAGTGCACGTGCCGCCGCATTCCGCCCGCATCGAACGCCTGCTCGCCGAGCGCATCCTCGTGCTCGATGGCGCGATGGGCACCATGATCCAGCGCGAAAGCCTGACGGAAGAAGGCTATCGCGGCGAGCGGTTCAAGGATTCCAAGCGCGAGCTGCGCGGCAACAACGACCTGCTGACGCTGACCCAGCCTGAGCTGATCCGCCGGATCCACTGCGAGTACCTGGAGGCAGGCGCCGACATCATCGAGACCAACACCTTCAACTCGACGTCGGTCTCGATGGCCGACTACGGCATGGAGACGCTGGTCTACGAGCTCAACTTCGAGGCCGCGAAGCTCGCGCGGAGCGCGGTGGCTGAATGGGACGCGAGGACGCCCGACCGCCCACGATTCGTCGCCGGCGTGCTTGGCCCGACGACGCGCACGGCCTCGCTCTCGCCGGACGTCAACGATCCCGGATACCGGGCCGTGACGTTCGACGACCTGGTGGCCGCCTACACCGAGGCCCTGCGCGGCCTGGTCGACGGCGAGTCCGACCTGATCCTCGTCGAAACGGTGTTCGACACGCTCAACTGCAAGGCAGCCCTGTTCGCCGTCGAGACTTTCTTCGAGGAGCGGGCGCTCAGGCTGCCTGTGATGGTGTCCGGGACGATCACCGATGCCTCCGGCCGCACGCTGTCCGGCCAGACCACGGAAGCGTTCTACAACTCGGTTAGCCACGCGCAGCCGATCTCCGTGGGACTCAACTGCGCGCTCGGCGCGAAAGAGCTGCGGCCCTACGTCGAGGAAATGGCCAAGATTGCCGAGACCTACACCTCGGTGCACCCGAACGCCGGCCTGCCGAACGCCTTTGGCGAGTACGACGACACGCCGGAGAACATGGCGCGCCAGATGGGCGAATGGGCGCGCGCCGGCTGGCTGAACATCGCCGGGGGATGCTGCGGCACCACGCCCGAATTCATCCGCGAGATCGCAGCGCAAGTCGAGGGCGTGGCGCCGCGCGCGATTCCCGTGCTGCCGAAGGACATGCGCCTCTCGGGCCTCGAGCCGTTCAACGTCGGCGAAACGTCCCTCTTCGTGAACGTCGGCGAACGCACTAACGTCACCGGCTCGAAAGCCTTCTCGCGGCTGGTCCTGGCGGGCGACTATGCGGGCGCGCTTGCGGTCGCGCGCCAGCAAGTCGAGAACGGCGCGCAGGTGATCGACGTGAACATGGACGAGGCGATGCTCGATTCCGAGAAAGCCATGGTGACGTTCCTGAACCTGGTTGCCTCGGAGCCGGACATCTCGCGGGTGCCGGTGATGATCGACTCCTCCAAGTGGAGCGTGATCGAGGCCGGCCTTAAGTGCCTGCAGGGCAAGAGCATCGTCAACTCGATCAGCATGAAAGAAGGCGAGGCCGAGTTCCTCCGCCAGGCGAAGCTGGTGCGCAGGTACGGCGCCGCGGCGGTGGTGATGGCTTTCGACGAGCAAGGCCAGGCCGACTCGTACGAGCGCCGCATCGAAGTATGCGCACGCGCCTACAAGCTGCTCACGGAGTCGGTCGGCTTCCCGCCTGAGGACATCATCTTCGACCCGAACATCTTCGCGGTCGCGACCGGCCTGGAGGAGCACGCCAACTACGGCATCGACTTCATCGAGGCGACCAAGTGGATCCGCGCTCACCTGCCGCATGCCAAGGTGTCGGGTGGGGTGTCGAATTTCTCGTTCTCGTTCCGCGGCAACGACGCGGTGCGCGAGGCGATGCACACCGCGTTCCTCTATCACGCAATCGGCGCCGGGATGTCGATGGGCATCGTCAATGCCGGTCAGCTCGGCGTCTACGAGGAGATCAAGCCGGAGCTGAAGGAACGAGTCGAGGATGTGATCTTCAACCGGCGGGCTGATTCGACCGAGCGCCTCATCGAGATCGCCAACACCGTCAAGGGCGGCGCCAAGGAGAACGTCAAGGACGACAGCTGGCGGCGCGAGCCGGTGGAAAGCCGCCTTTCGCACGCCCTGGTCAACGGCATCACCGAGTTCATCGTCGAGGACACCGAGGAGATCCGCCTCAAGATCGACGCCGCCGGCGGCAAGCCGATCGAGGTGATCGAAGGGCCGCTCATGGACGGCATGAACATCGTCGGCGACCTGTTTGGCGCCGGAAAAATGTTCTTGCCGCAGGTGGTCAAGTCGGCGCGGGTCATGAAGCAGGCGGTCGCGCACCTGATCCCCTACATCGAGGAAGAGAAGGTGCGCAACGGCACCGCGGGGCGGGCGAAGGGCAAGATCGTCATCGCCACGGTCAAGGGCGACGTGCACGACATCGGCAAGAACATCGTCGCGGTGGTCCTCCAGTGCAACAACTACGACGTCGTCAACCTCGGCGTGATGGTGTCGGCGCAGAAGATCCTCGAGGTCGCGCGCGCCGAGAAAGCCGACGTGATCGGCCTGTCGGGGCTAATCACGCCGTCGCTCGAGGAAATGGCGCATGTGGCCAAAGAGATGGAGCGCGAAGGCCTCAAGCTGCCGCTGCTGATCGGCGGGGCAACGACCTCGCGCGCGCACACTGCCGTGAAGATTGCGCCGAACTACAGCGGGCCGGTGGTTTACGTGCCGGATGCTTCGCGAAGCGTCTCGGTGGTCTCGAGCCTGCTTTCCAACGACCTGAAGGCGCCGTTCCTGGCTGGCGTGCGCGCGGACTACGAGAAGATCCGCGCCCAGCATCGCGACAAGAAGGGCCCGGGCCCGCTGCACCCGATCGCGGAAGCTCGCAAGCTCGGCATGAAGACCAACTGGGAAACCTACGATCCGCCGGTCCCCGCGCAGCTGGGTGTGCAGACGTTGCGCGACTACCCGATCGAAAAGCTGGTGCCGCATATCGACTGGACGCCCTTCTTCCAGGCATGGGAGCTGTCGGGTCCCTATCCGCGCATCCTGCAAGACAAGGTCGTCGGCGAAGCGGCGCGCAAGGTGTTTGCCGAAGCGCAGGAAATGCTCGAGCGCATCGTGCAGGAAAAGTGGGTGACGGCCAACGGCGTGTTCGGCCTCTTCCCGGCCGCGCAAGTCAACTCTGACGACATCGAGATATATGCGGATGCCACGCGCCGCGAGGTCCTCATGACCTGGCACAACCTGCGCCAGCAGAACCACAAGCCCACGGGCCGCGACAACCAGTGCCTTGCGGACTTCATTGCACCCAAGGTCCTCGAAGTTGCGGACTACATCGGCGCCTTTGCGGTCAGTACCGGCGGGTTCGACGCGCGCTTGGCGAAGTACGAGGCCGGGCAGGACGACTACAACGCCATCATGCTCAAGGTGCTGGCCGACCGGCTGGCCGAGGCGTTCGCAGAACACCTGCACCAGCGCGTGCGACGCGAGGCCTGGGGCTACGCGCCCGAAGAGGCGCTCACGAACGAGGACCTGATCGCCGAGAAGTACCGTGGCATCCGGCCGGCGCCCGGCTACCCGGCGTGCCCGGACCACACGGAGAAGGGGGATCTTTTTCGCCTGCTGGACGCGCAGAAGAACGCCGGCATGCAGCTGACCGAATCGTTTGCAATGCTGCCGGTTTCGTCTGTCTCCGGCTTTTTCTTTTCGCACCCCGACTCGGCCTACTTCGCCGTCGGCAAGCTTGGCCGCGACCAGGTCGTGGATTACGCGCGGCGCAAGGGCCTGACCGTGGAAGAGACGGAGCGCTGGCTCGCGCCTTACCTCGCCTACGAGCCGGGCGAGGTTACCGTCGCAGCCTAAGTTGTAAATGCCCGCCGGTGCAAAGCTCTTTCTTTCGCTCGGCAGCTTGCTCGCGCTCGCGGCTGTAGCGCTCGGGGCGTTTGGCGCTCATGGACTCAAGGCGCGATTGACGCCAGACCTGCTTGCGATCTGGCAGACCGCAGCGCAGTACCACTTCTATCACTCGCTCGGGCTGCTGCTGGTCGGCTTCGCGTTCTTCCACTTGCCGGACGGCGCTCTCTTGCGGGCTTCGGGTTGGCTCATGGTGGTCGGCATCGCGCTCTTTTCAGGCAGTCTCTACGTGCTCGCAATCACGGGCGAAAAGTGGCTGGGCGCGGTGGCGCCCGTGGGGGGGACGGCTTTCCTGCTGGCGTGGGGCGCGTTCGCGTGGGCGGTATTCCGTGCGCCATGAATGTACTGGTACCGATACACTAACTGCCAGGAGAGGCAATCAGGGAGCCAGTCTTCGAAAGCGAATGTCTAGGATTTAGGTTCCGGCGCGAACCCGTGCCGGGCACCGTGCGTTGAGGCGCCGGCGTACCACTGCGGCAGCAACGAGCCTGCGACCATCCCGAAGATCGCTGCAAACAAGCCCGCGAACTGGGGCGGGAAGAACCCGTCCGGCGCAAGGACCTCCAGCGTCAGCCACGTCCCCAGCCCCAGCGCCATCGCCGCCGCCGCGCCCTGCGTGGTGGCGCGCTTCCAGTACAACCCGAAGGCAAGCGGCGTAAAAGCCGCCACCAGCGTGATCTTGTAGGCGTTCTCGACCATGCCATAGATCGTCGAATTCGAAGTCATGGCGAAGACCAGCACGCCGATCGCAAAACAAAGCACGACAATGCGCAGCATGCGCAGGAACTGGTGATCGGTGATGTTGGGGAAGAAATTGCGCAGCACGTTCTCGGCGAAAGTCACCGAAGGCGCTAGCAGCGTGGCGGACGAGCAGGACAGGATCGCGGCCAGCAGCGCGCCGAAGAACATCACCTGCACGGCGAACGGCGCATGGTCGAGGATCAGGCGCGGCAGGATGTGCTGCGAATCCTTGGCCAGGAGGTCCGCGACCATCTTCGGGTCGATGATCGTGGCCGAGTAGGCAAGGAACATCGGCACGAAAGCGAAGAAGAAATAGATCGAGCCGCCGAGCACCGAGCCCAGGGCTGCCGTGTTCTCGTTTTTTGCGGCGCTGACGCGCTGGAAGACGTCCTGCTGCGGGATCGAGCCGAGCGCCATCGTCATCCAGGCGGCGGCAAAGGCGATCACGTCGCGCGGCGCGAGGCCCGGCCAGAACTCGAGCTTGCCGGCGGCTCGCGCATGCTCGACGACGACGCCGGCGCCGCCCGCCATGCCGGACACGACGACGGCGATGTACACCATGCCGACGCCGATGATGAGCATCTGGAAGAGGTCGGTGAAGGCGACCGAGAACATGCCACCCGCAAGCGTGTAAACCAGCACGATCGCCACGCCGATGACCATGCCCTGCCAGGGCGCGAGCGCGCCCTCGGTGAGCACATTGAAGACAAGGCCGAGCGCAGTAACCTGCGCGGAGACCCAGCCGAGATACGAGATCACGATGCAGAGCGCGGCCACCAGCTCCACCGAGCGGTTGTAACGTGCGCGATAGTAGTCGCCGATCGTCAAGAGGCCCATGCGATACAGCGGTCGCGCGAAAAACAGGCCGACGAAAATCAGGCACATCGAAGAGCCGAACGGGTCGGCCACGACGCCCTTGAGGCCTTCGTTGAGGAATTTCGAGGGGATACCCAGCACCGTTTCCGACCCGAACCAGGTCGCGAACACGGTGGCGACGATGAAGGGCAGCGGCAGGTGGCGGCCGGCGACCACGAAATCCGCGGAATTCTTTACTTTGGTCGCCGCATAAAGCCCGATGGCGATCGAAACGATCAGGTAGAGGATGACGAACTGGAGCAACATGATTTTTCTCTATGCCGGCGCGGGCGCCTGGTCCGTGACCGGGCAATCATAACGAGGCCCGCTTTTCCTGCCAACGGCCGGCGGTGGTTACGGCGCCGCTTCCTCGATGCCCTCGGGCAGCAGGCCCTCGTCGCGAGGCAGCTCGATGCGCCTTGCGGCGCTCAGCGAAAGATCGAAGGGCGGTTGGGCGAGCGCCCGCTCGAGCGATGCAGCGTGCGAAGGATCGACCTCGACGAATGCGCGGGTCACCGCCGGATCGCGCAATTCGCGCACGAGCGCCACCTGAAGTGCGAGCTTGCCGGTGCAGCAGGGACAGCCGAGCGGCAACGGGCGCAGGTTCGGCACGGCAGGGGCGGCCTTCGCGTTGGCGAACGCGATCCAGTCCGCCCGGTGCTCGCAGAGCTTGAGGATCAGGTCCCTCACTTCCGCGGCCATCGGCCCGGTGACCACGTGCACCGGGACCTGCCGGCGTCCGCTCGATTCAGCTTTCTTCACGCCGCCCGACCGGCAAGCCGAGCGCCTTGAGCTTGCGATACAGGTGGGTGCGCTCGAGGCCGGTGCGGTCGGCGACGCGCGACATGCTGCCGTTCTCGCGCGCGAGCTGGTATTCGAAGTAAAGCCGCTCGAAGGCGTCGCGCGCCTCGCGGTAGGGCTGATCCAGCGGCAGCTCGCCGGCGGCCACCGGCCCGGAAAGCGCGCTCAGCACGCGCTCGACATCGGCCAGCTGGACTTCCTCTTCCAGCCCGGTCAGCGCGAGATTCCTGACCACCGCATCGAGCTGCGCGAGGTTCCCGGACCACGCATGGTGACGAAGCGCGTTCAGCGCAGCGGTGGACAGGCGGCGCGGCGGGCAGGCACGCGCTTCGACAAGCTGCGCCAGCACCAGCGCGGCAATATCGGGGATTTCCTCCGCAAACTCGCGCACCGGCGGCAATGCGATCACGAGCTCGGAAAGGCGGATCGCGAGGTCGGCGTCGAAGTCGTGCTCCGACACCAATCGCTGCGGCTCGACGGTCGAGAACGAAACGATGCGGGCCTTGTGCTTCTCGGCCCGGGCCAGCAGGAAATCGAGGTTCTTCTGTTCGCTGCGCGACAGGCGCATGAGGTCGGGCACGAACAGGATGCCCCCGGCTGCGCGCGCAAGGACTTCGGAAGGCGAATCGTTGAGGGCTTCTTCGCCGCTCACGAACGGCGCGCCGGCCGACAGCAGGTGGCGCACGAACATTTCGGCCTGCATGCCCCGCTCGCCCCGCAGCATGAGCGGCGTGCCGATCTGCGCGATCTGTGCGAGGCGCTTCTTGTGGTCGCCGAGCACGCCCGAGCGTCCAAGCGCCGAAAGCGAAAGCCGGTGCGAAACCGGCACGTCCTGGTTGCGCAAGGCCCGTTTCACCGTGGTGAGCAGGCGCTGCAGCGCGATCGGCTTTTCGAGGTAGTCGAGCGCGCCGATGCGCGTGGCCTCGACCGCGGTCTCGATCGTGCCATGGCCGGACATCATCACCACGGGCATCGTGAGCAGGCCGTTGGCCGACCATTCCTTGAGCAGCGTGATCCCGTCGGTGTCCGGCATCCAGATGTCCAGGAGGACGAGATCTGGCCGCTGCGCGCTGCGCAATCGCCGCGCGGCCCCGGCGTTCTCCGCCAGCACGACCTGGTGGCCCTCGTCGGCAAGGATTTCCGAGAGCAACTCGCGGATGCCGATTTCGTCGTCGACGACAAGGATCTGGGCCATGGGTCAGGCGGCCTTGGCCGTGGAGTTGTTTTCGCCGGCCACCGGCAGCACGATGCTCACGGCGGCCCCCTGGCGCGGACGGTTGTCGATGGAGATCTCGCCGTGGTGCTCGTCGATGATCTTCTTGACGATCGCCAGGCCCAGGCCGGTGCCTTTCGACTTGGTGGTCACATACGGCTCGAAGATCCTCGCCATGAGCTCTTCGGGAAAGCCGCTGCCGTTGTCGCTGACCACCAGCCGCACGCCCGCATTGCCCGCCTGCTCGGTGCGGACTTCGATGGCCGAGCCCGGGGTCTTGGCCGCGCCGAGCGCGTCCTGCGCGTTCTGCACCAGGTTGTGCAGCACCTGGCGGATCTGCGCCGAGTCGGCGAGCACCTGCGGCAGGCCGGGTGCGAGCTTGCGGCGGATCGACACGCCCGAGGTTTCATACATAGTCAGCACTTCGGTCACCAGCGCGTTGAGGTCGAGCCCCGCGAGCACCGGCGCCGGCAGGCGGGCGTAGTCGCGGAAATCGTCGACCATCGCTTTCAGTGCGGCGACCTGGTTGACGATCGTCTGCGCGCCGCGCTTGAGCGTTTCGCCATCTTCCGCGTTGAGCTTGCCGATGAGCTTCATTTCGAGGCGCTCGGCCGAAAGCTGGATCGGCGTAAGCGGGTTCTTGATTTCGTGCGCGAGGCGCCTCGCCACTTCCGCCCACGCTGTTGCGCGCTGCGCCTGGATCAGCTGGGTGACGTCATCGAACACGAGCACGTAGCCCGACGGCAGCGGCGTGCCGCGCGCGAGCAGCGTCTTGCCGCTGCCGGGCAGCACCAGCTCGAGCTGCCAGCTCCGCTCGCCGGGGGCGGCAAACGCCTCGCGAACGGGGATCGCAAAAGCCTCGAAGCCTTCCCAGTCGCCGAGCCCCTTGCCGGTGAGGTCCCCAAGCTCCCGCCCGAGGATCGCGACCGCGCCATGGTTGAAGATCGACAAGCGCAGTTCGGGGTCGAACACCAGTACGCCCGCCGAGAGGTTGGCGAGGATGTTCTCCAAGCGTGCCTTGGCCGTTTCGAGCTGCAGGCGATTGGACTCGACCACTTCGCGCGCCTCGCCGAGCTGCCGCGTCATGCTGTTGAACGATTCGAGCAGCACGCCGAGCTCGTCGCGGCTGGTGACCGGCATGTGCCTCGAAAAGTCGCCCCGCGCGACATCCTGCGTGGCCTGCGCGAGTTCGGACAGCGGCGCGGAGAGCCTGTCAGAAAGGATGAAAGCGAGCGCGACAGCGGAAAACAGGGCCATGAGCAATGCAAGGGTCAGCGTGACGATATAGCTGCGCTTCAGCCCCTGCCGGGAAAGCGAGAGCTTGCGGTAGTCGCTGTAGACGGCTTCGACCGCCTCGGCGCTCCTGGCAAGCGAATCGGGCACCGGCTGGCGCAGCTGCAGGTAGCGCGTCTCGTCCGAAATCGTCGAGGCCGCGATCGGCACGATCGCGCGCAGGCCGAGCGGCTTGTTGGGCAACGCATCGATCGCCGTAACGCCCCGGTTGCTGCGCGCCTGGCGCAACTGCAGGGAACTGGGCAGCTCCGGGACGAGCTGCGCGAGGTTGTCGCTGGCGCTTGCCACCAGCCGGCCGTTGGCCGCGACCACCACGGCGTCATCCACGCCCGCTTGCTGGCGGAGCCGATTTAACGCGACCACCTGCTGGCTGTCCGAGCGGTCGGCCAATTCGGAGGCCATGGCGCGCGCCTTGACGTTGAGCTCGGCGAGCATCTGGTCCACCGCGGCCTGGCCGAGCTTGATCCCGCCTTCGAGCGCGCTGTCGACGCTGACGTCGAACCAGGATTCGATGCTCTTGGAGAGGAACTGCAGCGACACGGTGTAGACGAGCACGCCGGGCACCACGGCCATCATCGCGAAGAGCACGAGGAACCGCAGCGTCAGACGCGAGCCGAAGACCCGGCTGCGCAAGCGGCGCCGCAACGACGCGAGCTGGAAGCCCACGAGCGCGAGCAGAGCGACGGCGAGCACCGCATTGAGCCCGAGCAGCAGCGAATAGTGCGCGGCGAAAAGCGAAGTGTTCGCGCTGGCGGTTGCAAGCAGGAAAAGGAGCACGCCCGCGAGCGCGATGCCGAGGATCAGCAGCGTTTTCACTTGGGCGCCTCCTCGCGGCGGTCAGCGGGCGGGGCGCCCTGCGGCGGCAACGGCGTGCCAGGCGCCGGCACCGGACCGGGCCGCCATGCAAACTTCCGCCAGTCGGATTCGAGATGCCATTCGCGGCTCGTCAGCGCGCTGACCTGAAACGGCTTCGGCAGCAGGCTCAGGTCGAGCCGCATACGCACCGCGGCCTGGTAGTTCGCGTCGGACAGCGGCACGTTCCGCTCCAGCACGACCCAGTTGCGCACGCGGCGCAGGACCGCGAGCGCCTCGCCGAGCGAGGCGTAATTTTGCTGCAGCAGGCCCGACGAGAGCCGGTAGTGCCGCGAAAGCGCGTGATACGAAAGGCGCGTCTGCCGCCTGCGCGTCGCGGTCTTTTCGTCGAACCAGTACCAGCGCGGCTGCGTCAGCTCGAACTCGACCACGAAGTAGAGCGGCACGCCGTTGGTGACCGCCTGCTCCAGCCGGGCATTGAAGTCGAACGCGAAATCGGCGTTGAGGACGACGCCTTCCTCGCCGTGCTCGAGCCGCGCTTCCAGCAGCTCGATGTCGTCGGCACGCGCGGACGGCGCGCTTGCGAGCAGCGCGAGCACCAACACCAGCTTGAGGCAGGAGCCGAGCAACGCGCGCATCGAATTATTTTTGCAGGAGAGCGAAATAGAAGCCGTCGTTATCGGCGCCCGGCAGCAGCTGCGCCGGCGCCTTGCCTGGAAGCTCGAGTCTGCGGGCCGCCGGCTGCTGTGCGCAGAACGCATCCACGACCGCGGCATTCTCCTCTGGGAATACCGTGCACGTTACGTAGAGCAATTTACCACCCGGGGCCAGCACCCGCCACAGGGCATCTAGGATGCGGCGCTGGACGGCCGCAAAGCGCGCGGGGTCACCCGGGCGCCGCAGCCACTTGATGTCCGGGTGGCGCCTCGCAATCCCCGAGGCGCTGCAGGGCACGTCGGCGAGGACGCGATCGAACTCCCGGCCATCCCACCAGTCCTCGACACGCGAGCAATCGGCCGCCTTGATGCGGCCCTGCAACCCCAGTCGCTCGAAATTTTGCGCAATTCGCGCGCAACGCGCCGCGTCCGAGTCGAGGGCCAGCAAGTCGATCGCGGCGAGTTCCAGCATCTGCCCCGCTTTTCCGCCAGGCGCGGCGCACGCGTCCAGCACGCGCTGGCCGTCGACGAGGTCGAGATAGCGCGCGGCGCGCTGCGCGCCGGCATCCTGCACCGACACGTCGCCGTCCGCGAAACCGGGCAATCGATCCACCCCGACGGGTTTGTCGAGGACGAGCGCGCCATCTTCCAGCTGCCTCGCTTCCAGGCCCTCCGCTTTAAGCCGCGCGAGGTAATCTTCCTCGCGCACGCGGCGCTGGTTCACGCGCAGCCCGAGCGGCGGGTGCTGGTTCCCTGCGCCGAGCACGGCTTCCCAGCGGTCCGGGTAGGCGTTGCGCACGGCTTCGATCCACCAAGCCGGATGCCGCCATCGCGCAACCGGATTGGCGGAAATTTTTTCCTCGATGCCCGGGCGTTCGCGCAAATACGTGCGCAGCACGCCGTTCACGAATCGCTTTGCGCTGGGCTTGCGGATGCGGGTGCAGGCTTCGACCGCCTGGTCGACCGCCACGTGGCCTGCGTAGGTTCCCGATTCGATCGAGCGGAAAGCGCACAAGAGAAGCGCGCGCAACTGGTTATCGGCCACGCCTCGCTGGGCCAGGTGCGAGAGGATCGCGTCCCCGCGGCCGAAGTCGCGCAAAGTGCCATAGACCATGGCCATGGTGGCGCCCCGAAGCGGCCCGCTCGCGCCAAATGCATCCGGACGCGCTGCTAGGCTGCCTCCTTTCGCCACCGCGGCGACAAGGCGGCTGGCAGAGGCATAGACCGCCGACAATTCCGGTGACGTGCTCATTCAGGCGGGCAGTGCAAAACGATCGCCCGTTGCGATCGGGTGCCCGCGCAGGAAGTCGCGCGCGCCGAGACGCTTGCCGCCGGCACGCTGCAATTCGGTGAGTACTAGCGCGCCTTCGCCACAGGCAACGACGATGCCATCGTCGTCTGCGCGCTGCACCCGGCCGGGGTCGCCAATGTGATCGATGCAATGCGAGCGCCAGATCCTGAGGTCCGTTGCATCGATCGTCGCGCGTGCGCCCGGCGCGGGATTGAATGCGCGCACCTCGCGCTCGAGAACGCGGGCGGGCTTACGCCAGTCGAGCACGCTCTCGCTTTTCTCGATCTTGCGCGCATAGGTGACGCCCTCGGCCGGCTGCGCAATCGCCTGTGCGTCTTCCGGACGACGCACCAGGTCCGCGATCATTTGCGCTCCGAGCGCGGCGAGGCGATCGTGAAGGGAACCGGTCGTCTCGTCCGCGGCGATGCCGATGCTCTTTTGCACAAGCATCGCGCCGGTATCGAGGCCGGCGTCCATGCGCATTAGCGTGATGCCTGTCTCCTCGTCCCCGGCGAGGATGGCGCGATGGATCGGGGCAGCGCCCCGCCAGCGCGGCAACATCGAGGCGTGAATGTTGATCGCGCCATGCCGCGCGACGTCCAGCCCGGACTGGGGCAGGATCAGGCCATAAGCCGCCACCACGAGCATTTCAGGTTGCAGTGCCCGGAGGTGCCCGACGGTGTCGCCATCACTGAACTTGGCGGGCTGCAGGACCTCGAGACCGTGCTTTAGCGCTAGCGCCTTGACGGGACTGGGCAACAACTGAAGTCCACGTCCAGACTTGCGGTCCGGCTGAGTGAGCACTGACATAATTTCGTGCCCCTCAGCGAGCAGCGCGGCCAGGGCACGGTCCGCAAAGACAGGCGTGCCGGCAAAAACGAGGCGCATCGGAAAGCCCTAAGAGTTGATCGCTACGGCCCGCGACCGGTGAGCACGCCCGGCCGGGCCGGGGCGAGACGAAGGTGCCGCCTGACGAAGACTTAGGCGCTCTTCCTGAGTTGCTTGGCGAGCCTCGCGCGCACGCGGGTTTGCTTGAGCTGGGAGAGGTATTCGACGAACACCTTGCCCTGCAGGTGATCCATTTCGTGCTGGATGCAGACCGCCAGCAGCCCCTGCGCCTCGAGCGTAAACGCGTTGCCGTTGGCATCCCAGGCGCGCACCTTGACCCGCTCGGCGCGCGGCACCGTGTCGTAGATTGCGGGCACCGACAGGCAGCCTTCCTCGATGTCGGATTCGCCGAAGCTTTCGATGATTTCCGGGTTTACCAGGGTGATCAGCGAATCCCTCCGCTCGGACACGTCGACCACGATGACCTGCTTGTGGACGTCGACCTGGGTCGCAGCAAGCCCGACGCCGGGGGCTGCGTACATGGTCTCGGTCAGGTCGGCGACCAGCTTTTTAAGGGAAGCGTCGAAAACGGTGACCGGCGCGGCCACCTTGTGGAGGCGGGCGTCCGGGTAGCGCAGGATATGGAGGATCGACATGGGTAAGTGGAAATAAGCTTGCTGACAGAGCAATTTACATACACAATCTAATGCAGCGTGTAACTTGCTGCGGCGTTATGCTAAATTTGGGTCGTAATCGGGTTTATCAAGCAGGTTTTACCAGCCGACCGGACGACGGGGGCTCCATGCTGTTTCAGTTGCGTAAGTCTATCACAACGCTCGCTTTTGTTGCCTGTTCCGGGCTGCTCGGCGAGGCCTTGGCGCAGGTTCCTGCGGCCGATTTGAAGGCCAGTGCACCGGACCGGTACGTGGTGGTCCAGGGCGACACCCTCTGGTCGATCGCCCAGCGCTACCTGGATGCGCCGCAACGCTGGCCCGAGCTCTGGGAAATGAACCGCGAAACGCTGCGGAGCCCGCATCGCATTTACCCGGGCGACGTGCTCGTGCTCGACCGCAACCGCGGCCAGCTCGCGATCATGCCGACCGAGACGATCAAGCTTTCGCCGCAAGTGCGCGCGGAGTCTTCGGCCACGCGGGAAATTCCCAGCATTCCTCCCAGCCTGATCGAGCCGTACCTGACCCGGCCGCTGGTGGTGGAGCCCAATGGCCTGGATAACGCGCCAGAAATCATCGCCACCGAGGAAAACCGCGTAATCCTCGGCGCGGGCAACGTCGCGTATGCGCGCGGGCTTTCGAATGCCAAGGAAGAAACCTGGCATATCTACCGGCGCGGCAAGGCGCTCGTTGATCCGGACACCAACCTGACCGTCGGTTACGAAGCCACGTTCCTCGGCTCGGCTCGCGTGCGCAAGGCCGGCGAGCCTTCGACGATCGAGATCATTGCCGCCAACCAGGAAATCACCAAGGGCGACCGCCTGGTGGCCGCCGGCTCGCCGCTGATCCCGAACTACGCGCCGCATTCGCCAACCGCGAAAATCTCCGGCCGCGTGATGTCGATCTATGGCGGCGTCGGCACCGTGGGCGAAGGCAGCCGCAATTCGGTCGTCACGCTCAACCGGGGACGCGCCGACGGGATCGAGGTCGGCCACGTCCTCGCGCTGCTGCGTTTGGGGGCGGTCGTTGGCCAGAAGCGCGATATGTCCGGCAGCATCGAAAAGACCTCGATGACCGGGATGCGCGTGCCGGACGAGCGCTACGGCCTCGTGTTCGTTTTTCGCGTCTTCGATCGGGTGTCCTATGCCCTGGTCATGGATGTGTCCCGACCGGTCAACCCGCTGGATGTCGTCCAGACGCCCTGACCGGCCCTCGCGCCTGCGCCCGCCCGGATGACGCGCGGCCAGGGGCTCGAAGCGTGGTTGACTCTCTGCCTCACGCCGGGCCTCGGCGCCGCGACAATCCGCCGGCTCCTCAAAGAGTTCGGCCTTCCCGAGAATGTCCTTGCAGCCGACCGCGCCGCGCTGGCCCGCCAGGCGGGTACCGAGGCTGCGACCGCACTAGTCAAAGGCGTTGCCTCAGCGGCCGTCGAGCGCGCGCTGGAGTGGGCTTCTAAACCCCGCCACCAGATCATCACCCTCGCTGACGCCACTTATCCGCGACTGCTGCTGGAAATCGCCGACCCGCCGCCGCTGCTTTACGCAGACGGCGAAGTCAGCCTCCTCGAAAGAAGCGCCCTCGCCATCGTCGGCAGCCGCAATGGCACCGCGCAGGGCCAGCGGAACGCCGAAGCCTTCGCGAAGGCCTTCAGCCAGGGCGGCCTCACCATCGTTAGCGGTCTCGCGCTGGGCATCGACGCCGCCGCGCATCGCGGCGGACTCGCGGGCGAAGGCTCGACGATCGCGGTGCTCGGCACCGGGATTGACATCGTCTACCCGCAATCGAACGCGCCTCTTTTCAGGCAGGTCGCCGAAAGCGGCTTGCTGCTGAGCGAATACCCGGTCGGCACGCCTTCGATCGGCCACAATTTCCCGCGCCGCAACCGGCTGATCAGCGGCCTCGCGCGCGGGTGCCTGGTCGTCGAGGCCGCGCTGGACAGCGGCTCGCTGATCACGGCGCGGCTGGCGACCGAACAGGGCCGCGAAGTGTTCGCGATTCCCGGCTCGATTCACTCGCCCCTTTCCAAGGGCTGCCACGCCCTCATTAAGGACGGCGCCAAGCTCGTCGATTCGGCCCAGGACGTGCTTGCCGAACTCGGCAACTGGCGCTACGCCTCCACGCTGCCGGCGCAGCTCGGAGCAGCCGGCGGGCTGCTCGAGCACATGGGATTCGACCCGGTGGACATCGACGCGCTGTGCGCGCGGGCCGGGCTTCCCGCGGAAAGGATTGCCGCAGAACTGCTTAGACTGGAGCTCGACGGGCTGGTGGCGACACTGCCCGGCGGGCGTTATCAACGCCTCACCTGAAAAAGAAGAAAAAACGCCATGTACGACATCTTTGTCTACCTGTTCGAGAACTGCCACCGCGCCGACCTCTCGGAAGATAACGAACTGATCGCGAAGAAGCTTTCGGCCGCCGGGTTCGAGGAGTCGGAGATCAGCGAGGCCCTGTCGTGGCTCGCGGGCGTACTGCACGCGCCGCATCGAAAGCTCGCTGCGCTGCCCGCGTCGACGCGGGCAATCCGCGCCTATGCGCCGAAGGAGTGCGCCAAACTCGACGCGGCTTGCCGCGGTCTCGTCATCCGCCTGGAGGATATCGGCGTGCTCGACCCGGTGCTGCGCGAGCTCGTGATCGACCGGGCGATGGCGGCCTCGGGACGCACGCTGTCGCTCGAGCAACTCAAGCTTATTGTATTGATGGTGCTGTGGAATCTCGAAACGCCCGCGAGCCGGCTCATGGCCGGGGAATTGCTCGAGCCCGCGGAGAATCGCCTGCCGAACTGATCGCGCGCACGCGAGCTTAGTGTGAAGCGGTCGGTTGTCATTCGCCCGCGGTTGCGCTTATCATCTGCCCCCTTCCAAGGCAGGCAACCCTTTCTGCGTGGCAAAAAAACTCATCATTGCCGAGAAACCGTCGGTAGCGTCGGATATTGCCAAGGCGCTCGGCGGCTTCACCAAGCAAAGCGATTGGTTCGAAAGCGACGACTGCGTCGTCTCTTCGGCGGTCGGCCACCTTCTCGAGCTGACGCTGCCTGAGTCGCACGATGTCAAGAAGGGCAAGTGGTCGTTCAACAACCTGCCCGTCATCCCGCCGCACTTCGAGCTGCGGCCGATCGAGCGAAGTGAGCCGCGCCTCAACGTCCTCTTGCGCCTCATCAAGCGCAAGGACATCGACTCGCTGGTCAACGCCTGCGACGCCGGTCGCGAGGGCGAGCTGATCTTCCGCTACATCGTCCAGCACGCGAAGACCAAGAAGCCGATCCAGCGCCTGTGGCTCCAGTCGATGACGCAGACGGCGATCCGCGAGGGCTTCGAGAAGCTCAGGGCGGACCGCGAAATGCTCGCGCTCGCCGATGCCGCCAAGTCGAGGTCGGAGGCCGACTGGCTGGTCGGCATCAACGGCACCCGCGCGATGACCGCTTTCAATTCGAAGGAAGGCGGCTTCTACCTGACCACGGTGGGGCGCGTGCAGACGCCCACACTGGCAATCCTCGTCGAGCGCGAGGAAAAGATCCGGGCGTTCGTTCCGCGCGACTATTGGGAAGTGCAGGCCCGTTTCGGCGCCAAGGCCGGCGAGTATCCCGGACGCTGGTTCGACACTGCCTGGAAAAAACAGGACGACGGCGAGAAGAAAGCCGAGCGGCTCTGGGAAGCGAAGAAAGCCGACGCGATCCGCGCGGCCTGCGAAGGCAAGCCCGCGACCGCAACCGAGGAGACGAAACCCTCCACGCAGCTTTCACCGCTGCTGTTCGACCTCACCAGCCTGCAGCGCGAAGCCAACGGCCGGTTCGGCTTTTCGGCCAAGAACACGCTGGGCCTCGCCCAGGCGCTGTACGAAAAGCACAAGGTGCTGACCTACCCGCGAACCGATGCGCGCGCGCTGCCGGAAGACTACGTGCCGACGGTCAAGAAGACGCTCGAGATGCTGAAGGAAGGGCAGTACGTGATACATGCGGCCCAAATCCTCAAGCAGGGCTGGGTCAAGCAGAACAAGCGCATCTTCGACAACAGTAAGATCTCGGACCACTTCGCGATCATCCCGACGTTGCAGGCACCGAAGAGCCTGTCGGAGCCCGAGCAGAAGCTCTACGACCTGGTCGTGCGGCGTTTCCTGTCGGTTTTCTTCCCGGCGGCCGAATTCCTGCAGACCACGCGCATCACGGTCGTCGAAGGACACAGCTTCAAGACCGAGGGGCGCGTGCTCAAGACGCCCGGGTGGCTCTCCGTTTACGGCAAGACGACGCAAGCCGATGACGAAAACCTGCCGGCCATCGAGCAGGGCGAGAAGGTCCGCACGCTCGAGGTGCAATCGGTGGCCAGCCAGACCAAGCCGCCGCCGCGCTACAGCGAAGCGACGCTGCTCTCGGCCATGGAAGGCGCCGGCAAGCTCGTGGAAGACGACGAGCTGCGCGAGGCGATGAGCCAGAAGGGCCTTGGGACGCCCGCCACGCGCGCTGCGGTGATCGAAGGCCTGCTCAAGGAGGAATACGTCCATCGCAACGCCAGGGAGCTCGTGCCGACGCCCAAGGCCTTCTCGTTGCTGTTTGCGCTGAAGCACTTCGGCGTTTCGGAAATCACTTCGCCTGAGCTGACCGGCGACTGGGAGTTCAAGCTCAAGCAGATGGAACTCGGCAAGCTGAAGCGCGACGAGTTCATGGAGCACATCGAATCGGTCACCCGCGACCTCGTTGCGCGCATCAAGAACGGCGACATCCCGGACACCGCGTTCGCCACGGTGGACGCGCCCTGCCCGAAGTGCGGCGGCGTCGTGCAGGAGAACTACCGCAAGTTCCAGTGCCAGGCGTGCGATTTCAACGTCTGGAAAGTCATCTCCGGACGCGAATGGGCGCCCGAAGAGGTCGCCGTGCTTTTCCGCAGCCGCACCATCGGGCCGCTCACCGGCTTTCGCAGCCGCATGGGCCGGCCCTTTGCGGCGGTGCTCAAGCTCAACGAAGAGAACCGCATCGAATTCGATTTCGGCCAGGCGCGGCCGGAGGACGAAGGCGGCGAAGCGCCCGATTTCAGCGCGATGCAGCCGTTGGGCGCCTGCCCGAAATGCGGCTCGCGGGTTTTCGACCTCGGCATGGCTTACGTGTGCGAGAAATCCGTAGGCTCGCCGCGCACCTGCGATTTCCGCTCAGGGAAAATCATCCTGCAGCAGCAGATCGAGCGCGAGCAGATGGAAAAGCTGCTGGCCACCGGAAAGACCGACCTGCTGACGCGCTTCATCTCGAAGAAGGGGCGGCCCTTCAAGGCATTCCTCGCGAAGACCCCGGGCGGCAAGATCGGCTTCGAATTCCAGCCGCGGGTTGCAAAGCCCGGCGCTGTGGCGAAGAAACCGGCCGCCAACGAACCGGCGGAAGCGGCGCCGGCCCCGCTCAAGAAGGCCGCCGCCAAAGCCAAGCCGGCCCGCGCAACCGCAAAGACCAAGCTGCTGCCAAAGACGAAGGCAAAGGCCAAGCCCGCCGCGGCCAAAGCCGTTGCCAAGCCGGCGACCAAGCCCGCAGCCAAGAGCGCGGTTAAAACCCCGGCGAAGAAGCGCGCCTAGACGTCGAGGTTGCGGACGCCGAGCGCGTTCGATTCGATGAATGCCCGGCGCGGCTCGACTTCATCGCCCATAAGGGTGGTGAAGATCTCGTTCGCGGCGATCCCGTCCTCGATCTGCACCTTGAGCAGCCTGCGCTTGGCCGGGTCCATGGTGGTTTCCCAGAGCTGGCCGGGATTCATCTCGCCGAGGCCCTTGTAGCGCTGCATGCTCATGGATTTCTGCACCTCGGCGAACATCCATTTCATCGCTTCGGCGAAATCCTTGACGCTGTGCTTCTTTTCGCCGCGCTGGATCGTCGCGCCCGGTCCGACCAGGTCGCGCAGCATTTCCGCCGTCCTGCGGATCTGGGCATAGTCGCCGGACACGACGAATTCGTGGTCGATGTTGGTGAAGCGCAAGTTTCCGTGCAGCGTGCGCTCGATGCGGATCTGGTAGCGCTCGGTCTTTGCATCGAGATGCGCCGCGATGCGGATGCCATTGCCCGGGATATGGGCAAGCAGCGCGGCAGCCGAAGCCTCCGCCGTCTCCCGCGTGGTCAGGTCTACCTGGGCGCCGCGCAGCATGGCCTGCAGCACGTCGCGGTCGGTCCAGCGCGAAACCCGCTCGATCACCGCTTCGGCCAGCAGGTAAGACTTGGCCAGGTGGCCGAGGGCATCGCCGCGGATCGGCTCGCCGTCGGCTGACGGGTTGAGGGAGGCGTCCACGAGCGCCTGCCGCAGCATGAACTCGTTCAGCTCATGCTCGTCCTTGAGGTAACGCTCTTCCTTGCCCTGCTTGGCCTTGTAGAGCGGCGGCTGGGCGATGTAGATGTGGCCGCGCTCGACCAGCTCGGGCATCTGGCGGAAGAAGAAAGTCAGCAGCAGCGTGCGGATATGCGAGCCGTCGACGTCCGCATCCGTCATGAGGATGATGCGGTGGTAGCGCAGCTTGGCGATGTCGTAATCTTCCTTGATGCCGGTGCCAAGCGCCGTGATCAGCGTCGCGATCTCCTGCGACGAGATCAGCTTGTCGAAGCGGGCTTTCTCCACGTTGAGGATCTTGCCCTTGAGCGGCAGGATCGCCTGGAACTTGCGGTCGCGCCCCTGCTTGGCCGAGCCGCCGGCCGAATCGCCCTCGACGAGGTAAAGCTCGCAAAGCGCCGGGTCCTTCTCCTGGCAGTCGGCGAGCTTGCCGGGGAGCCCCATGCCGTCGAGCACGCCCTTGCGGCGCGTCATTTCGCGCGCCTTGCGGGCCGCTTCCCTTGCGCGCGCCGCGTCGATGATCTTGGAAGTGATCACCCGCGCATCGGCCGGTCGCTCTTCGAGGAATTCGCGCAGCTTCTCGGCGACGATCTCTTCCACGGCCGGCCGGACTTCGGACGAGACCAGCTTTTCCTTGGTCTGCGAGGAGAACTTCGGCTCGGGCACCTTGACCGACAGCACGCACGAAAGCCCCTCGCGCATGTCGTCGCCCATCGTCTCGACCTTGGCCTTCTTGGCCAGCTCGAGTTCTTCGATGTACTTGTTGAGCACCCGCGTCATCGCCGCCCGCAGTCCCGTCAGGTGCGTGCCACCATCCTTCTGCGGAATGTTGTTGGTGAACAGCAGCGTCGATTCCTGGTACGAATCGTTCCACTGCATCGCCACCTCGACGCCGATGCCGTCCTTTTCACCCGTCGCGTAGAACACGTTCGGGTGAAGCACGGTCTTGGCGCGGTTGATGTATTCGACGAAGCCCTTGACCCCGCCGGAGAAGGCGAAATTTTCTTCCTTGCCGATGCGCTGGTCGACCAGCAGGATGCGCACCCCGTTGTTGAGGAACGAGAGCTCCCGCAGGCGCCGCGCGAAAATGTCGTAGTGGTAGTCGATGCTGCCGAAGATCGCCTTGCTGGCGAGGAAGTGCACCTCGGTGCCGCGCCGCTCGGAAGTGCCGGTAACGGCAAGCGGCGCCACCGCCACGCCATCGCGGAATTCCATCTGGTGCATGCTGCCTTCGCGCCACACCGTGAGCCGCAGCCACTCCGAAAGCGCGTTGACCACCGACACGCCGACACCGTGCAGGCCGCCCGAGACCTTATACGTGTTGTTGTCGAACTTGCCGCCGGCGTGCAGCTCGGTCATGACGATCTCGGCTGCGGAGCGCTTGAATTCGTCGTCGTCCTTCACCCCGGTCGGGATGCCGCGGCCGTTGTCGATGACCGAAACCGAGTTGTCGGTGTGGATCGTCACGACGATCTCGTCGCACCACCCGCCAAGCGCCTCGTCGACGGCGTTGTCCACGACCTCGAACATCATGTGGTGCAGCCCCGTGCCGTCCGAGGTGTCGCCGATGTACATGCCCGGGCGCTTGCGTACCGCGTCCAGGCCCTTGAGGATCTTGATGCTGTCCGAGCCGTAGTCGCTCGCGGAAGAATTGGCTTGCGGCTGTATGCCGGGCTCCGCTGCGGGACGCTGCTGGACGATTGCTTCTTCTGCCACTCTGGGTGTTCCCTTTCTCAGATTCTCATCGGCATGACGACGTACTTGAAATCCTTCTCCGCCGGGAAATGCACCAGCGCGCTGGAGGCGGCATCGCCGAAGCTCACCTCGATCTCGTTGCCCGCGACGTTGTTCAGCACGTCGAGGAGGTAGGTGACGTTAAAGCCGATGTCGAGCGCCACGCCCGAATACTTGACCTCGAGCTCCTCGTTGGCTTCCTCCTGGTCGGCGTTCGAGGAGACGATCTTGAGCAGGCCGTCGGCCAGCACCCAGCGCACGCCGCGGAATTTCTCGTTGGAAAGAATCGCCGCGCGCGAAAGGGCCTGACGCAGCAGCTCGCGGTCGATGACCGCGGTGTTCTTGTGGTCCTTGGGAATCACGCGCGTGTAGTCCGGGAACTTGCCGTCGACGAGCTTGGAAACGAGTTCGATCGTGCCGAACGAAAACGCCGCCTGCGTCGCGCTGATCTCGATGTCGACCGGGTCGTCGGAATCCGCCATGAGCTTGTAGAGCTCGAGGATGGTCTTTCTCGGCACGATCACTTCCTGCCTCGGCAATTCAGTGTCGAGCTGCATCGAGCAATAGGCCAGGCGGTGGCCGTCGGTGGCCACGAGCTTGAGCTGCTTGTCTTCGACCACGAGGAGGAGCCCGTTGAGGTAGTAGCGGATGTCCTGCTGCGCCATCGCGTACTGCACCAGCGCGAGCAACTTCCTCAGCGCTTTCTGCGGCAGGGAAAACTTCGACACGTCGCTGACGGGACGCGCGAGGCGCGGGAAATCCTCGGCAGGCAGCGTCTGCAGCGAAAACCGGCTGCGGCCCGACTTGACCTGCAGGCGCTTGTCCTGGGTCGAGAGCGTGACTTCGCCGTCCGGCAGCGCGCGCAGGATGTCCACCAGCTTGCGCGCGCCGACCGTCACGCCCTTGGCGTCGCCCGACTGCTCGAGCGCGGAACGCGAGACGATCTGGATCTCGATGTCGGTGGCGAGGAAAGTGAGCGCTTCGCCCGACTTTTCGATCAGCACGTTCGAGAGGATCGGCAGGGTGTGGCGGCGTTCGATGATGCCGCTGACCGCGGAGAGCGGGCCGAGAAGCTCGTCGCGTTTGGCTTTTACCAGAATCATCTTATTTATCCTTGGTAATAATAGATAGAGGGCATAACTCGTGGGGATAAGACGAAAAGCCCTCTCGATGCAGCACCTTGCGCGGTCCGCAGTGCCGAAAACGGCCTGTGCATTGCCTGTGCATCGTTTTGCATAACTTTTCGGGTTTCGCCCGCGAGCCGAGTTACCCACAATCTGTACGCAAGCGCTGCACAGCTTTCAAGCGCGAGCCCAACCTCCGTTCCAGTCCCCGCGGTCATCCTCGCATTCATCCCCGCATTCATCCCCGCATTCATCCCTTCAGTACCTGCTCAAGGACCAGGTAGTCGCGGTTAATGACTGCATCCTGCTTGCGAAGGCTGGCGATCGTGCGGCAGGCATGGAGGACCGTGGTGTGGTCTCGGTTGCCAAAGGCTTCGCCGATTTCCGGCAGGCTCATCTGCGTGAGGTCCTTGGCCAGTGCCATTGCCACCTGCCGCGGTCGCGCCACGTTGCGGCTGCGCTTCTTGGAGTGCATGTCGGAGATCTTCAGCTTGAAGAATTCGGCGACGGTTTTCTGAATGTTCTCTACCGTGATCTGGCGGTTGGCCACATTGAGGATGTCGCGCAACGCGTCCTTGGCGAGGTCAAGCGTTAGCTCGCGCGCGTTGAAGCGGGAGAAGGCGAGGACTTTCTTGAGCGCGCCTTCGAGCTCCCGCACGTTCGAGCGGATGTGCTTGGCAATGAAGAAGGCGATGTCCTCGGACAGGACGATCGACTCGGCCTCGGCTTTCTTGAGCACGATCGCGACGCGCATCTCGAGCTCCGGCGGCTCGATCGCCACGGTGAGCCCCCAGCCGAAACGCGAGATCAGGCGCTCCTCCATGCCCGAGATTTCCTTCGGGTAGGTGTCGCAGGTGATGACGATCTGCTTGTGCGCCTCGACCAGCGCGTTGAACGCGTAGAAGAACTCCTCCTGCGTGCGGCCCTTGTTGGAGAAGAACTGGATGTCGTCGATCAGCAGCAGGTCGAGCGAATGGTAATAGCGCTTGAACTCGTCGAACGACTTCTGCTGGTAGGCGCGGACCACGTCGGTCACGTACTGCTCGGCATGGATGTAGCGGATCTTCGCGTCCGGGCGCTGCGCGGCCACGAAGTTGCCGATCGCCTGCACCAGGTGAGTTTTGCCGAGGCCGACGCCCCCATATACAAAGAGCGGGTTGTAAGAGATGCCGGGGTTTTCGGAGACCTGGATGGCTGCGGCCCGGGCCAGCTGGTTCGCCTTGCCGGTCACGAAACTGTCGAAGGTGAAGCCCGGGTTCAGCCGTGCGCGCTCGAGCGTCTGGGGCACCTTGGCCACGGGCACGACGGGAGCGGCCTGGGGCAGGGCCACGGGGGTTGCGCGGGCGACGCCGTCGGCCCCCCTCGCGAGCACCAGCCTGAGCGAAAGGGCGCCGAGCCCTTCTTCCGAAAACAGCTTCTCGATGCGGCCGGAAAAGCGTTCACGCACCAGTTCTAGGACAAAGCGGTTGGGGGCGGCTAGGGTCAGGCTGCCGGGATCCGAGGCGCTCCCGTCAACAGACAGGGGGCGGATCCAGGTATTGAATTGCTGGGCCGGGAGCTCGCGTTCGAGGCGGCGTAAACAGGCATCCCAGAGGTTCTGCATCGATAGCTTTTCGGTCTGTCCGCGGCGCGCTTTGGAGGGGTCTTTCGAGGCCCGGAAACGCGCCTTTCTAGTAGCCCGGATTCTACCCTTTCCGGGACGAGTTATCCACAGGCTTGGACACAATAATCCGGGAAATTTGACAAGGGTTTAGCTACAGCGTGTAATACGCGCCTTTTTGCGCCAGAGGCAGTCATGAAGCGAACCTACCAACCCTCCAAAACGCGCCGCACGCGCACCCACGGATTTCGAGCCCGCATGAAGACCCCGGGCGGACGTGCGGTGATCAACGCCCGCCGCGCGCGCGGACGCGTGCGCCTGGCCGTCTGACGGCGGGGATCGCCCTTTTCGAGTGCCCGGGGCCGGCGCCGCGCGCCAAGGCAGGTTCGGCAGGGACAAGCGGATCCTCACCAGCGCCGAATTCGAAGCGCTGATGCGCGGCGGCACACGCCGGAGCATGAATGGATTCACCTTCTTTTTTGCATCGCGCGCCGAAGGTCCGGCGCGGCTCGGCATCGTGATCTCGCGCAAGCACGCCCCGCTGGCCACCGACCGCAACCGCATCAAGCGCTGCATCCGCGAGGCGTTCCGGCTGTCACAGGCGTCGCTGGGCTCGCTCGACGTGCTGGTGCGCCCGCCGTACGGCGCGAAGACCTCAACCCAAACCGTGGGCACGCTGCGCGCGTGCCTGGAAAAACTGGCTAAGTGAAAGCTCGCACTTGAAAACGCCCTTGCGCTTGCTGATCCGCGGTTACCAATACTTCATCAGCCCGATGCTCGGGCAGAACTGCCGATTCTTTCCCAGCTGCTCGGAATATGCCGACGAGGCGATTCTCCGCCACGGCGCATTCAAGGGCTCGCTGTTCGCAGCAAAACGCATCGCGTGCTGCCATCCCTGGCATGCCGGGGGCTTCGACCCAGTCCCCGCACGCAACGAATCCTAAAGCCCCATGGATACCCAAAGACTCATCCTTTTCTTCGTTTTCAGCTTCTCCCTGCTCCTGATCTGGACCGAATGGGAGAAGGAGCAGCGGCCGAAACCCAAACCCGGCGTTGTGCAGCCCGCAGGCGAAATCAAAGCCATCCCGGGCGCGGTACCCACCCCGACGAGCGCTGCGCCTGCGCCGGCCGCGACCCCTGCGCCGGTGGCCTCGACCGGCGTGCCCGCGCCCGCAGCGACGGGCAAGGGCGAGATCGTGCAGGCGCGCACCGACCTGATCGTCGCCGACATCGATACGCTCGGCGGCAGCATCGCGCGGCTCGAGCTCCTCAAGCACAAGGAAACCAACGACCAGTCGAAGAACCTCGTCCTGCTCGGGCCCGAGCACCAATACGTTGCGCAGAGCGGACTGACCGGGGACGGCGGCCCGAACCACCGCACGCTTTGGCGCGTGTTGCCCGGCGAGCGCGCGCTTGCCGACGGCAAGAACGCGTTCGAGGTGAGGCTCGCGGCAGAAGGCCGGGACGGCCTGGCGGTGGAGAAGGTCTACACCTTCAAGCGCGACAGCTACATCGTCGACGTGACGCTCGAGATCAAAAACGGCGGCGCCACCGCAGTGGCGCCCCATGCGTACTTCCAGCTCACGCACGACGGCAAGCAGCCGGCCGGGGGCAGCTCGCTCGCGCAATCTTTCGGCGCGCAGAGCTTCAACGGCTTCGCCGAGTACACGACCGAGCGCAAGTTCGAGAAAGTGCAGTATTCAGACATCGACAAGGGCAAGGTCGACCACGCCAAGCAGGCGACCGACGGCTGGATCGCTTTCGTGCAGCACTACTTCGTCGCCGCCTGGGTTCCGACCGTTGCGGGCTCGCGCGACTACGTGATCGAGAAGCGGCCTGACGGCGTCTATAGCGGGCGCGTTGTGCTGCCTGTACCGTCGATCGCCCCGGGCGCGACGGGCAAGGTCGTTGCGCCGCTTTACGCCGGGCCCCAGGAGCAGAACCGGCTGAAGGAGGTCGCGCCGGGCTTCGACCTCGTGGTCGACTACGGCTGGCTGACGATCATCGCGTGGCCGCTGTTCTGGCTGCTCGAGAAATACCACGGCTTCACCGCCAACTGGGGCGTGGCGATCATCCTGCTGACGGTCACGATCAAGATCGTGTTCTTCCCGCTTTCCGCGGCCAGCTACAAATCGATGGCGAAAATGAAGCTCGTCACGCCTCGCCTCACCAAGATCCGCGAAATGTACGCCAACGATCGCGCGCGCCAGAACCAGGCGATGATGGAGCTGTACAAGACCGAGAAGATCAACCCGCTCGGCGGCTGCTTCCCGATCCTCGTGCAGATCCCGGTGTTCATTGCGCTCTACTGGGTGCTGTTGGCGGCGATCGAGCTGCGCCATGCGCCGTTCATGCTCTGGATCCACGACCTCTCGGCGCTCGACCCGTACTACGTGCTGCCGATCCTCATGACGATCACGATGGTCATCCAGACCAAGCTGAACCCGGTGCCGCCTGACCCGGTGCAGGCCAAGGTCATGACCTTCATGCCGTTCGTGTTCAGCATCTTCTTTTTCTTCTTCCCGGCCGGGCTGGTGCTCTATTGGCTCGTCAACAACATCCTTTCGATAGCACAGCAATGGCAGATCCAGCGCATGTTCGAGCGCGACAAACCTGCCCATGGGAAGCGCTGAGGTAAGCACACCACCCGCCGGCGATACGATCGCCGCGATCGCCACGCCGGCCGGCCGGGGGGGCATCGGCGTAGTCCGCGTTTCCGGCCAGGGTGCGCCGGCAATCGCCCGGGCGCTCATCGGCCGGCTGCCGGCTCCGCGCAAGGCAACGCACGCCGTAATGCGCGATGCGGGCGGCCAGCAAATCGAGGAGGGCATTGCCGTTTACTTCGCGGCCCCCGCTTCTTATACCGGCGAGCCTGTCCTCGAGCTGCAAGGTCACGGCAGCCCCGTAGCGCTCGCTTCCGTCCTTGCCGCCTGCATTGACGCCGGCGCGCGACTAGCCGAGCCCGGCGAATTCACGCGCCGGGCCTTCCTCAACGGCAAGCTCGACCTCGCGCAGGCCGAGGCGGTGGCCGATCTCATCGAAGCTTCCACGGCGGCGGCGGCGCGCGGCGCATTGCGCTCGCTAAGCGGGGAATTCTCGACGGCGATTGATGCGCTCGTGGCGCAGCTGACCGAGTTGCGCGCGCTGACCGAGGCGACGCTCGACTTCCCCGAGGAAGAGGTCGATCCGTTGCATCGCGAAGACATGGGCCGTCGCCTTGACGCGACGCGCGAATCACTCGAACTCGTCTTCAAGAGCAGCCGGCATGGCAGCTTGCTGCGTTCCGGAATCAACGTCGTTCTTGCCGGCCGGCCGAACGTCGGCAAGTCGAGCCTGCTGAACCGGCTCGCAGGCGAAGAGCGCGCGATCGTCACGCCGATACCGGGCACGACGCGGGATGCAGTGCGCGAAACGATCTCCATCGAGGGCGTGCCGCTCAACCTCGTCGACACGGCGGGGCTTAGAAGCGCGACCGACGAAGTCGAGCGCCTCGGCATCGAGCGCACCTGGCACGAGCTCGGGCGCGCCGACCTCGTCCTCATGATGCTCGACGCGGTCAGCGGCAGGACGCCCGATGACGAGGCCATCCTCGCGAAGTTTCCCGCCGACGCAAGGCGCATCGTCGTCTGGAACAAGATCGACCTCGTAAGCGAGGCCGCCGGGGCCGCGCAGGCCGGCCCACAGGACGTCCCCATTTCGGCCAAGACCGGCGCGGGCATCCAGGCGCTGCGCGAAGCCATTCTTCAGGCCGCGGGCTGGGATCGTTCCGGCGAGTCGCTTTTCGTGGCGCGCGAGCGGCACTTGCGTGCGCTTGCCGAGGCGAGCGAGCGCCTGCGCGCTGCGGCCGGACAGCAGGACCGCTGGGAATTCTTCGCCGAGGAGTTGCGGCTCGCGCAGCAGGCCCTTTCGACGATTACAGGCGAATTCAGCGCCGACGACCTGCTCGGGGAGATCTTCTCGCGCTTCTGCATCGGCAAGTGAAGGCTGCGCGCGACACGCTGCTGAATCCCCTGCTCAGCCTCGCGCTGTGCGCGATGGCCGGTGCGCTGTTTGCCTGGCTGCGGACCCCGCTGCCGTGGATGATCGGCCCGCTGATCGTGATGGCCGCGCTCAATTTCAGCGGCGCGCGGCTGCGCGCGCCAAAAGCCGCACGCCCGATCGGCCAGGTCATCATCGGTACCGCGCTCGGCCTCTACTTCACGCCCGTCGTCGCGCAACAGGTGTTGTCCTATTGGCACCTCTTGCTGCTCGCCGCGGTCCTCGCGATTCTCATCGCGTGCGCCTGCGCGTGGTTCCTCTCAAGCGCGACCGATACCGACCGCACCACCGCGTTCTTTGCGAGCGTGCCGGGCGGGGCCGCGGAGATGGCGTTGCTTGCCGAGCGCTACGGCGCGCGCGTGGACCGCGTGGCGATCGCGCAATCGATGCGCATTCTGGCCGTAGTGATCGTGGTGCCCTTCGGGCTGACGTATTCCGGCGTGCACGGCGCAGACAGTTATGTGCCGGCCACCGCCACCCTCGATTGGTGGCGATTGGCCGTATTACTGGCGATCGCGACCGCCGGCGCCGGCGCACTGGCGCTGCTGCGAGCGCCGAATGCGTTCATGCTGGGGGCGCTGTTCAGCGTGATCGCGCTCACCGTTTGCGAAATCAATTTTTCCGCGATGCCCGCGGTGGTCTCCAACGTCGGGCAGCTGTTGATCGGATGCGCACTTGGCAGCCGCTTCGAGCGCAGTTTTCTAGACCGCGTCCCGCGCTTCGTCGCCGCAACGCTCGCCAGTATCCTGCTCGCGCTTGGGCTCGCAGGCGCACTCGGCGCAGCGCTTGCGTGGCTCTATGGCTTGCCGGTGCCCAGCGTCGTGCTGGCCACTGCACCGGGCGGCATCGCGGAGATGTGCATCACGGCCAAGGTCCTGCAGCTGGGCGTGCCCCTGGTCACGGCTGCGCATGTGACTCGGGTCATCGTCCTCGTGACTTGTACCGGCGGCTTGTTCCGCCTTGCGCGCCGCCTTGCGGAGCGTTATCGAAAGGCCTGATCAAACAAGGCTTTGCAAGTTCTGTCGACGCGATTGCTGCGCAACATCGTCGAGCCTCGCGCGTGGCCCGCGATTAACGCCACCTTACGGTGCGCTGCTACAATCGAGCGCATCAGAAATCAAAATCATCGGCCCGGCCAGCCCAGGGCCGTTTTCATTTTGGAGCGCACTTGATGGACCACCCGAGTACGGATCTCGCCAACGCCCCCGCCTATGTACGCCACCGACGCTTGCGCGAATGGGTGGCGGAGGTCGCGCGGCTGACCAAGCCCGAGCGCGTAGTGTGGTGCGACGGCTCGGCCGAAGAAAACGACCGCCTCTGCGGCGAACTGGTCGATGCCGGGACTTTCCTCAGGCTGAACGAGAAGCTGCGCCCCGGCAGTTATCTCGCGCGCTCGCACCCGACCGACGTTGCGCGCATGGAAGACCGCACCTTCATCTGCAGCGCGCGCAAGGATGACGCCGGCCCGACGAACAACTGGATGGATCCGGCCGAGATGCGCGGCACGCTGAACGGCCTCTTCGACGGGTGCATGCGGGGCCGCACGATGTACGTGATTCCTTTCTCGATGGGCCCGATCGGCTCGCACATTGCGCAGGTCGGCGTCGAGATCTCGGATTCGGCCTACGTCGTAGTCAACATGCGCATGATGACGCGAATGGGCCGGGCCGTCGTCGACCACCTGGGCGAGGACGGGGCTTACGTGCCTTGCGTTCATTCGGTCGGCGCGCCGCTGGCCGCCGGCGAGAAGGACGTCCCCTGGCCCTGCAACGACCAGGAAAAGTGGATCGTGCACTTTCCCGAGACGCGCGAGATCTGGTCTTTTGGCTCGGGCTATGGCGGCAACGCGCTGCTCGGCAAGAAATGCCTCGCTTTGCGCATCGCCTCGATCATGGCGCACGACGAAGGCTGGCTTGCCGAGCACATGCTGATCCTTGGCGTCGAGTCGCCCAAGGGCGAGAAGCATTACGTCTCGGCCGCGTTCCCCTCGGCCTGCGGCAAGACCAACTTTGCGATGCTGATCCCGCCGCCGAGCCACGCCGGCTGGAAGATCACCACCGTGGGCGAGGACATCGCCTGGCTCAAGCCCGGCAAGGATGGGCGGTTCTACGCAATCAACCCGGAAGCCGGTTTCTTCGGCGTCGCCCCGGGCACCTCGGAGGCCACCAACCCGAACGCGATGCGGACGTTGCGCTCGAACGTGATCTTCACCAACGTTGCGCTGACGCCGGACGGGGACGTGTGGTGGGAAGGCATGACCGAGGTCCCGCCGCCGAAGCTGATCGACTGGCAGGGCAAAGAGTGGACCCCCGCGAGCGGACAACTCGCCGCGCATGCCAATGCCCGGTTCACCGTGCCGGCATCGCAGTGCCCCTCGATGGACGCCGAGTGGGAAGACCCGGCCGGCGTGCCGATCTCGGCTTTCCTGTTCGGCGGACGCCGCTCGTCCACCGTGCCGCTGGTCGTCGAAGCGCCCAGTTGGGAAGACGGCGTCTACATGGCTGCAACGCTGGGCTCCGAAACCACCGCGGCAATCACCGGCAAGGTCGGCGTCGTGCGCCGCGACCCGATGGCGATGCTCGCGTTCTGCGGTTACAACATCGGCGACTATTTCGCCCACTGGCTCAAGGTGGGCAAAGCCGTCTCGAAGCCGCCCAAGATTTTCCGCGTCAACTGGTTCCGCCGCGACGCAAACGGCAAATTCATCTGGCCCGGCTTCGGCGAGAACATGCGCGTGCTGCAATGGATCGTCGAGCGATGCGAGGGGACCGCCAAGGGCATCCCGACGCCGCTCGGGATCATGCCGCGCTACGAGGACCTGTCGTGGAAGGGCCTGGAGAAATTCACCCGCGACCAGTACGCCGAACTGAGCGAAGTCGAGCATGACGCCTGGGCCGAGGAGTTGCACTCGCACGACGAATTGCTCGGCAAGCTCGGCAGCCACCTGCCGCGCGAGCTGGAAACGCGCCGCACGCTCTTGCACGAGAAACTCGCCGCCTAGAAAGAAAGGGGTCGCATGAGCCACGTCTTCCATCGCAACCCGAAAAACGAGTATCCGGTCGCGGTTCGCGGCGACGGCGCCTATATCGTCGACCGCGAAGGCAAGCGCTACCTCGATGCCTCGGGCGGGGCGGCCGTTTCCTGCCTCGGCCATACGGACCGGGCCGTGGTCGAAGCCATCGAGGCGCAGCTCGAGCGGCTGCCCTTCGCGCACACGTCGTTCTTCACCAACGAGCCGATGGAAGCGCTCGCCGACGAGCTCATCCGCCGCTCGCCCGCCGCTTTCGACCGCGTGTATTTCGTGTCCGGCGGGTCCGAGGCGGTCGAGGCCGCGCTCAAACTTGCACGCCAGTATTTCGTCGAGAAGGGCGAGCCGCAGCGCGAGCACATCATCGCCCGGCGCGGCAGCTATCACGGCAACACGCTCGGCGCGCTTGCAGTCGGCGGCAACGCGTGGCGCCGTAAGCAGTTCGAGCCCCTGCTGATCGACGTCTCGCATGTGTCGCCGTGCTACGCCTATCGCGGCAAGCTGGCCGCTGAATCGGACGAGGCTTACGGTGCCCGGCTGGCTGCGGAGCTCGAAACCGAAATCCTGCGCCTCGGCGCCGACAAGGTGATCGCCTTCGTTGCCGAGACCGTCGTCGGCGCCACGCTCGGCGCAGTCGCGCCGGTGGCGGGCTACCTCCGGCGGGTGCGCGAGGTCTGCGACAAGTACGGCGTGCTGCTGATCCTCGATGAGGTGATGTGCGGCATGGGCCGGTGCGGCGAGCTCTTCACTTTCGAAGCCGAGGGCGTCGTGCCGGACCTCGTTTGCATCGCTAAAGGGCTTGGCGCAGGCTACCAGCCGATCGGCGCGGTGATCGCCACGCGCAAGGTCTACGAGGCGATCGTCGGCGGCAGCGGATTCTTCCAGCACGGCCACACTTATCTCGGCCACGCCGCCGCCTGCGCCGGCGCGCTCGCGGTGCAAAAGCGCCTGCACGAGGACGGCCTCCTCGCCAGGGTGAAGCCGATGGGTGAGCTGCTGGAAAAGAAGCTGCGCTCCGCGTTCGGCAAGCACCCGCACGTGGGCGAAATCCGCGGGCGCGGCCTTTTCCGCGCGATCGAGCTGGTCGAGGATCGCGCGAGCAAAAGGCCGTTCGACGCGGCGCGTAAGGTCAATGTGCGCCTCAAGAAAGCCTCCTTGGAAGCCGGCCTCTTGTGCTACCCCATGGGCGGCACCCTGGATGGCGTGCAAGGCGATCATGTGCTTTTTGCGCCGCCTTTCATCGTTGAGGAAAAGCAGCTCGACGAGCTGGTCGAGAAATTTTCGAAAGCCCTCGCGACGACGCTCGGCCTGCCGGCCGCGCTTGCCGCCTAGGACACGGTTCTATAAGCTTTCCGCTCGAATTCTCAGGGGAGTCGTCCATGGTCAGAGCCATCCATTGCGCGGCCGCGCTTGCCGCCGCCGTCGCTTTTGCCGTTCCGGCAGCGCATGCGCAGCAGAAGTACGTCACGATCGGCACCGGCGGCGTCACCGGCGTGTACTACGCGGCCGGCGGCGCGATCTGCCGCCTGGTCAACAAGGACCGCAAGGTGCACAACATCCGCTGCTCGGTCGAATCGACCGGCGGCTCGGTGTTCAACGTCAACACCATCAAGGCCGGCGAGCTCGATCTCGGCGCGACCCAGTCGGACGTGCAGTACAACGCGGTCAAGGGGCTCGCGCAATTCAAGGACGGCGCGCATTCCGACCTTCGCTCGGTGTTCTCGCTGCACCCGGAGCCCTTCACGGTGCTGGCGCGCAAGGAGGCCAACATCAAGACGTTTGCCGACTTCAAGGGCAGGAAGTTCAACGTCGGCAACCCGGGCTCGGGCACGCGCGCCTCGATGGAGGAGCTGCTGGGCGCGATGGGCTGGAAGCTCGGCGATTTCTCGCTCGCCTCGGAGCTCAAGGCCGATGAGCATGGCGCCGCGCTCTGCGACGGCAAGATCGACGGATTCTTCTACGGCGTGGGCCACCCGTCGGCCAACATCCAGGACCCGACCACGTCCTGCGGCGCGAAGCTGGTGTCGGTCACCGGGCCCGCGGTCGACAAGTTGGTGAAGGAAAAGCCCTACTACGCCTACGCGACGATTCCGGGCGGCCTCTATCCTGCAAACACTGCCGATACGAAAACCTATGGCGTCCTCGCCACGATGGTGTCCTCGAGCAAGGTCCCGGCCGATACGGTCTACGCAGTCGTCAAAGGCGTCTTCGACAACTTCGACGAATTCAAGAAACTGCACCCGGCCTTGGCGATCCTCTCGCCGCAAAGCATGATCAAGGACGGCCTCTCGGCACCGCTGCATGAAGGCGCCGTTCGGTATTACAAGGAAAAAGGCTGGCTCAAGTAAGCCGGGCATCAGGTGGTAACAAGGGCGGAATGAGAGTTCCGCCCTTTTTGTTTTCAGGGAGCCTGGCATGAGCCAGCCAGCTGCAGTGGCGGCAACCGATCTCGAACAGCTCGTCAAGGAAGCCGACGTCGGCGGACGGGAGCCGATCGGCGCGGTCGGCACTTTCCTTGCGCTGGTCGCCGCGGCCTGGTCGATTTTCCAGATCTGGTACGCCTCGCCCCTGCCTTTCGTATTCGGGGTCGGCATCTTCAACGACACGGAGGCGCGCGCCGTGCACCTCGCGTTCTCGGTGTTTCTCGCCTTCGCCGCTTTTCCCGCGTTCAAGTCTTCGTCCCGCAAGGTGGTGCCTGCGGCCGACTGGGTGCTGGCCGTCATCGGCGCCTTCTGCGCGGCCTACCTCTACCTTTACTACAACGAGCTCGCGACGCGTCCCGGCAAGCCCACGACCATGGACATGACGGTCGGCCTGATCGGCATCGGCATCATGCTCGAGGCGACGCGCCGTGCAATGGGCATGGGGATGCTGGTCACGACCGGACTCTTCCTCATCTACATCTTCGCTGGCCCGCTGATGCCGGAGGTGATCCAGCACAAGGGCGCGACGGTGCAGCGCTTCGTGTCGCACATGTGGCTGACGACCGAAGGCGTGTACGGCGTCGCGCTCGGCGTTTCGGTGCAGTTCATCTTCCTCTTCGTGCTTTTCGGCACGCTGCTCGACATTGCGGGCGCGGGCAACTACATGATGCAGGTGTCGATCGCGCTGCTCGGCCACCTGCGCGGCGGGCCCGCCAAGGTGGCGGTGGTGTCCTCGGCGCTGAACGGCGTGGTCTCGGGCTCCTCGGTTTCGAACGTGGTTTCGGGCGGCATCTTCACGATCCCGCTCATGAAGCGCACCGGCTATTCGGGCGTCAAGGCCGGCGCGATCGAGGCGGCCTCGTCGATCAATGGGCAGTTGATGCCGCCCGTGATGGGCGCCGCGGCGTTCCTCATGGTCGAGTACGTAGGCATCCCTTATCCGGAGATCTGCAAGCACGCGGCGCTGCCGGCGATCATTTCGTATATCGCGCTTTTCTATATCGTGCACCTCGAGGCGCTCAAGTACGACCTCAAGACCATTCCGCGCGGCTACGTGCGAACCCCGAAACAGCGGATCCTCGGCTGGGCCCTGGGCGTCAGCGGCACCTTCGCGGCCCTGGCGCTCGTCTACTACGGCATCACCGCGGTGCGCTGGGTCTTCGCGGAAGATGCCGCCTGGGCGCTCGCCGCCCTCACGCTGGTTACCTATGTCGGCCTGCTCGCGTACTCGGCGCGTTTCCCGGACATCCCCCAGGACGATCCGCTTGCGCCGGTCCTGCACCTTCCCGAGCCCTGGCCGACGGTGCGCGCGGGCGCGCACTTCTTCATCCCGATCGTCGTGCTGCTCTGGTGCCTCATGGTCGAGGAGCTTTCGCCTGGCACCTCGGCTTTCTGGGCGACGGCGACGGCCATCGTGTTGGTCGTCATCCAGCCGGCGTTGCTGGCGTTTTTCCGCCGCACTGGGCAGGTCGCGGCCGGGTGGAAGAAGGGCCTTGGAGATCTTTGGAAGGGGCTGGTGCTCGGCGCGCGCAGCATGATCGGCATCGGCGTGGCCTGCGCGAGCGCCGGACTTATCGTCGGCGTGATCACGCTGACCGGCATGGGACTCATGATGACCGACTTCGTCGAGCAGATTTCGGCCGGCAACGTCCTCGTGATGCTTGTGCTGACGGCGGTGATCTGCCTGCTGATCGGCGCGGGCGTGCCCACCACGGCGAACTACATCCTGGTCGCCACGCTCATGGCGCCGGTAATCGTCGAGCTAGGTGCGCGCAGCGATCTCGTGATCCCTCTGATCGCGGTGCACCTCTTCGTGTTCTATTTCGGCATCATGGCCGACGTGACGCCACCGGTCGGGCTGGCGTCCTATGCGGCGGCGGCGATTTCAGGCGACGACCCGAACGCGACCGGCCTGCAGGCCACGTGGTACAGCTTTCGCACCGCGATCCTGCCTTTCGTCTTCATCTTCAACCCGCAGATCCTGCTGATCGGCGTCGGCTCGTGGCTTGAGATCGTGGTGGTGGCCATCAGCGCGACGATCGCATCGCTTCTTTTCGCGGCCGCCACGATGGGCTGGTTCCGCACACGCTGCACGTGGCTCGAGATCGGCCTGCTGCTCGTTGCGACCTTCCTCTTCTTCCGGCCGGACTGGGTGATCGACCGGTTCCATCCCAAATACGAGACCCTGCCCGCCAGCCAGCTTTACAAGCAGGCGGACAGGCTCCAGGCCGACGAGTGGCTCGCGGTGACCATCGCGGGGGAATCGATCGAAGGCAAGGCGATCCGCAAGACCGTGGCGCTGCCGCTTGGCGAAGGCGCCAATGGCCGCGAGCGCCTTCGCGCCGGCGGCGTGACCCTGGCTGCGCTGGGCGAGGACATCGAAGTGGCCAGCGTGAAGTTCGGCAGCCGAGCGAAGAAGCTCGGTGTCGAGCAGGGATACAAGATCGTGGAGATCAAGCTGCCGAATCCGGCCCGGCCTTCGCCCTACTGGGTTTTCCTTCCGGCAACGCTTCTCGTCGTGATGATCTGGCTGCTGCAGCGCGCACGCGAGAGGCGGTTAGTCGGGAAGGGCGCTTAAATGTCCAACTTATTTTTGGATAGAATCAAGCAGATAGCGGCTCACATGGCAATTAGTTTTTCCGAATTGGCAACGCGATGACGAGACTGTTTCTAACGCCGATGGGTCTTTCCTTGGCGATGACGCTGATCCTGATCGCGCCGATCGCGCAGGCGCAACCGAAATTCCCCGCCCGCCCGATCCAGTTTGTCGTGCCGTATCCCCCGGGCGGCTCTAACGACCTCTTCGCTCGCGCCATCGGCAGGAAACTTGCGGATGGCCTCGGCCAACCGGTCGCGGGCATCCAATCCGACTAGCCGGCAAGTCCTTGCGAGCCTCCCCGAAAAAACGCGATTACGTTCGCGATGCGAGCGGCCCGCTCGATGGCGTGCGGGTGCTGGACCTGTCGCGCCTCGTGGCCGGGAATACGTTGACGCAACTGCTTGGCGACTTTGGCGCTGAAGTGATCAAGATCGAACCTCCGGCGGGCGACACGCTGCGTGCGTGGAAAACCCGCAACGTCGCCACCAACTGGAAAATCTACGCGCGCAACAAGAAGAGCCTCGGGCTCGAGCTGCGCAACCCGAAGGCGCGTGAGCTGCTGCTGCAACTCGTGGCGGGCGCCGCGGTGCTGGTCGAGAGCTTTCGCCCGGGCACGCTCGAAAAGATGGGCCTCGCGCCCGAGCGGCTGCTCGAAGCCAATCCGAAACTCGTGATCGTTCGCATCTCCGGATGGGGCCAGAGCGGGCCGTATAAAAGCCGGCCGGGGTTCGGCACGCTCGTCGAAGGCATGTCGGGGTTCGCGTCGATGAACGGCTTCGCCGACCGCGAGCCGGTGCTGCCGCCGATGTATCTCGCCGACAGCGTCGCGGGCCTGTATGGCGCGTCGGCCGTGATGATGGCGTTGCGCGAAGTCGAAACCAACAAGGGAGCCGGGCAGGTGATCGACCTGCCGCTGTTCGATCCCCTGTTCGCGGTGCTCGGTCCGCAGGCGGCCAATTTCCGCCTGACCGGGAAGGTCAAGCCGCGCGTCGGCAGCGGGTCGACCAATTCAGGCCCGCGCAATGCCTATCGCACGAGCGACGGGTTGTGGGTTTGCCTCTCGGCCTCGACGCAGAAAATGGCGGAGCGCCTGTTCCGCTCGATCGGCCGCGACGATCTCGTCGACGATCCCAGCTACAGCACCAATGATGCGCGCGTTCAAAATCGCGCGGCGCTGGATGCGATCCTCGGCGCTTTTATCGCCGAGCGCACGCAGGCGGAAAACGTGGGCTTTTTCGAGGCGGCCGAGGTCACGATCGGGCCGATCTACGACATTGCGCAGATCCTCGACGATCCGCATGTGCTCGAAAGGGAAGTCGTTGCCGACTACCCGGACGCAGAGATGGGCGCGATGCCGATGCACCACGTGGTCCCGAGGCTCTCGCGCACGCCGGGCACCATCCGCACGCCGGCGCCGGCGCTCGGCGAACACAACCGCGAGTTGCTGGCCGCCGTCGGCGTGGATGGTGCGCGGTACGACGCGCTGCTCGCTTCCGGGGCTGTCTGCGAAGGCGCGCGGGATGCAATCAAAGGAGAAGACGAATGAAACCCGGCCTGCCAGTCTGGCGTTCGCTGATGTACGTCCCGGTGAACGTCGAGAAGTACGTCGACAAAGCGCATGCGCGCGGCGCCGACTGCATCCAGCTGGATCTCGAGGACAGCGTGCCGGCCGCGGAGAAGGACAGCGCGCGCACCCTCGTTGCCAAGGCCGCTTCGCGCGTGCGGCGCGGCGGTGCGGATGTGGTGGTGCGCATCAACCGCCCGCTGGACATGGCGGTGCGCGACCTCGAAGCCTCGATCGGGCCGGAAGTCGACGGCATTGCGGTCACCAAGGCGCAGGGCGCGGATCACCTGCGCCTGCTGGACGAGCTGGTCGGCGAGCTCGAAGTGCGGCGCGGCCTCAAGGCGGGGCACACGCGCTTCATCGCGATGGTCGAAACCCCCCAGGCATTTTTTCGCATGAGCGAAATCGCGCAGGCGGTGCCTCGCCTCGCGGCCATGAATATCGGCGGGGAGGATTTCGCGCTGGAAAACGGCATGGCACCGGTGGAGGAGACGCTTCTCATGCCCAAGCAGCAGATGGTCTTCGCGGCGCGTTCGGCCGGCCTGATGCCGCTCGGGTTCATCGCCAGCGTGGCCGGCTTCGGCGACTGGGCGGCTTTCGGGGCCATGGTCCGGCGGTCGCGCCAGTTCGGCTTCTTGGGCGCAGGCTGCATTCATCCGGGCCAGGTGCCGATCGTAAACACCGAATACACGCCGTCGGCCGGCGAAATCGCCTTTGCAAAGCGCGTAATTGAGGAAAATGTCACAGCCGAGGCCGCGGGCCGGGCCTCGTTCGCGCTGGAAGGCAAGATGATCGACGTGCCGGTTGTCAATCGCGCCCGCCGGCTGCTGGAGCGCCATGCCGCCATCGAGGCGCGCGAGGCGGCCAAGCGAAACGCGCCGGGCTGAACGCAATCCGTCACGCTGCGGGTGCTCGCGCCGCGCCGGCGACCTTTTCGGGGGTGGCGAAATCCGCTAAAGTGGTGAATCATTGCGGTTCGAAGTGGAGGCGCTGGCCCGCGGTTGCGGCGCGCGCCCGCCTTGGCCACACGAGGTTTCAGGGAAACCATTAATGGCTGCACCCCCCGCTGACATAAAGACACTCGGGCGCTACGACATCCAGGCCGTTCTAGGCAAGGGTGCGATGGGCGTCGTGTATGCGGGCATGGATCCGCGGTTGCATCGCAAGGTCGCAATCAAGACGATTCTCAAGAGCGCGCTCGACGAAGACACGGCGCGCGAATACACGATGCGTTTCGATCGTGAGGCCCAGGCGGTCGCGCGGCTGAACCACCCGAACATCGTGCAGGTGTACGACTTCGGCGCCGAGGGCGACGTTGCCTACATCGTGATGGAGTTCATCCAGGGCAAGGAGCTCAAGGACTTCTTCGACGCGAACGAGCGCTTCGACATCAAGGAAGCCGTCCACATCATGGGCGAGCTCTGCGAGGCGCTGCACTTCGCGCACGAGGCCGGCATCATCCACCGCGACATCAAGCCCGCGAACGTGATGATCGACAACAAGGGTCGCGTGAAGCTCGCGGACTTCGGCGTCGCGCGGATCACGGACGCGGACCGGTCCGCGTCCGAGAAGACGCAGGCCGGTGCGATCGTCGGCACGCCGGCCTACATGTCGCCGGAGCAGATCGAAGGCGGCGAGATCGACCGGCGCACGGACATTTTCTCGGCCGGCATCATCCTTTACCAGTTCCTCACTGGCGAGAAGCCGTTCACCGGCACCAGCACCTGGACGATCGCGAAGAAGATCCTCCAGGACGAACCGGTCATGCCGTCGCGGCTGAATACCAATATCTCGCCGCTGTTCGACGCAATCATCGCCAAGGCGCTGGCGAAGAACATGACCCAGCGCTACCAGAATGCGCGGGACCTGGGCGGCGACCTCAAGAATGCGCTCGAAGGCAAGGCCACCACCGACGAAAGCGACAAGACGATCGTCGGCTCGCTCGCGTTTGATGCCCCCTTGCCCCCGGCCGCCCTCGCGGGCGCCGCCGCGGGCGCCTCCGGCACCGGCACCGGCCAGACCGGCACCCAGGAAGTCGAGCTCGAGTTCTGGCGCTCGATCAAGGACGGCAACGACGCCGACGACTTCGACCTCTACGTCAAGCAGTTCCCCGACGGCATCTACGCGGCGCTGGCCAAGAGGAAGAGCGCCAAGCTGCGCGGGGTGGCCGACGACACCGCAACCAAGGGCCTTGCCGCTGCGGAGCTTGAAAAGCGCGAGCTCGAAGAAGCCGCCCGCCGTGAGGCAGAGGTCAAGGCCAAGCTTGCCGAGGAAAAAGCCAAGCTCGAAGAGGAGCTCGCCAAGCGCGAAGCCGAATACCTGAAGCGCTCGGCCGACCTCGAGGCCAAGCAGGCGGCCGAAGCCAAGATCCGTATCGAAAAGGAGACCGCGGAGAAAGCGGCTTTCGAGGCCAAGCTCGCCAAGCGCGAAGCCGACCTTCAGATCCAGCTGAAGAAACAGGAAGAAGAGCAGGCGCGCATCCAGGAAGAGCTGAAGAAAAAAGAGGCCGAGACGGTCAAGCTCTCGAGCGACCTCAGGAAGAAAAAGGGCTCGCCGCTGGTGCCGATCGCAATCGGCCTCATCGTGGCGGCCATCGGCGGCGGCGGGATCTATTTCGCGACGCGCAAGCCCGATACAGAAGCGTTGATGGCGGCCCTCGAGGTCGCAAAGAAGTCTAACGAACAATTGATTTCGGCCCGGCAAGGCGAACAGGCCGCGGCCAAGGAACTCGAGCTCGCGCGTCAGCGCGAGGCGGAAGCCAAGGCCTCGGGTGACCAGGTCAAGATGGCGCAGCTGGCCGAGGAAACCAAGCGCCGCGAGGCCGAGCTCACCAAGCAGGCCGAGCTCGTGAAGCAGAAGGAAGCCGAGGCCAAGGCCGCGGTGGCGAAAGCCGAAGAAGCGGCGAAGAAAGCCAAGGACAGCGAGGCGCAGAAGAAAGCCGACCTCGAGAACAAGGCCAAGGCAGACAAGCTCGCCGCCGAGAAGGCTGCAGTCGACAAGGTGGCCGCCGACCAGCGTGCCGCGGCCGACAAAGCGCGCGCGGCGACAGATAAGGCCGAAGCCGACAAAGTGGCCGCCGCTGCAGCCGACAGAGCGGCGGCGGACAAAGCAGCCGCGGCGAAGCAGGCGGCAGTGACTCCGGTCACGCCAACAGCCGTGGCCAAGCCGCCTACCGAAGCCCCCAAGCCCAAGAGCATGGCGATGGGCGCGGCTGAGCGTCTGGCAATGAAGGAGGAAGAAGCCGCAAGGAAGGCCAACGAGGCTCGTGGCGTGCCCGCGGTTGAGGCGAAATCCGGTGGCGGCGGCGAGCAGTTGGCCAGCGTTTCCCCGAATCTCACCGATCCCGGCGCCTCCGCAACGCCGGTTGCGCCTGCCATCCCGCTATTCCAGCAGGGCAAGGCCGCCGAGTCGTCCGGCAATATCAAGCAGGCCGTTCGGCTTTATGTCCGCGCGATCCGGGCGGGCGAATTCGAGGCGGCCAAGGCGCTGGGCGACATTTTCGCCGAAGGCAAGGGCGATGTCGCCAAGGACTACGGCGAATCGCTCAAGTACTACTCGATGGCCGAGAAGAACGGCATCAAGACCGATCGCACCGCCGGTCGCGGCAAGTAGCTTTTACTCCTCTGCCGCGTCGTTGCTCGGCGTGGCAAATCTCTAGAAAGTATCCCGGCAGCTAGTGCGGCGGCTTTGTCTCTTTTGGCAATCTGGCGCTGCTTCACCCGTATTTAGGCCACCCTGTAGCGCTGCAGGATCTCGCGGTTGATCTCGATCCCGAGCCCCGGCCCCTGCGGCACTTTGACGATTCCCTTGCTGTGGCTGAACACGTTGCCGCCGAGTTCTTCGCGAAACGGGTTATAGGTTTGCTCATACTCGAGCATCGGCGGCTGCGGCACCAGGCAGGGAGGGCACTCCGGCAGCGAAGCGAGGAAATGCATCGTCGCGGTGAGCCCGATCGCGGTGCCCCACGCGTGTGGTACGCACTGGACCCAATGCGCCTGCGCCAGGGCGGCGATCTTCTTGCATTCGGTGATGCCGCCCGCCGCGCACACATCGGGTTGCACGATGTCCATCGCCCGGCGGTTGATGATTTCGCGAAAGCTGAACTTGGTGAATTCGTTCTCGCCTCCAGCGACCTGCATGTCGAGCGCCTGTGAGACCTCGGCGTAGCCGTCGAGGTCTTCGGGCGAGACCGGCTCCTCGAACCAGTGGATGCCGAGCTTCTCCATCTCGCGCCCGATCTGGATTGCCTGGGGCACGTTGTAGCAGTGGTTCGCGTCGACCATCAGGAGGATGTCCGGGCCCAGCGCCTCGCGCACGGCCTGGATCCGCGCCAGGTCCTTCTTCATCGAGCCCAGGCCGATCTTCATTTTCACTGCGGGAAAGCCTTGCTCCTTGTAGCCGAGCGCCTCTTCGACGGCCGTCTCGGTGAGCCGGTTCATGTCGGTGAAGTAGATGCCGGTCGCGTACGCCGTGAGATCGGTGCGGAATGCTCCGCCGATCAGCTTGTGGATCGGCTTGCCGGTCGCCTTGCCGATGAGGTCCCAGAGCGCGATGTCGATCCCGCTGATGCCCGAGATCGTCATGCCGGTCAGACCGTAATCCTTGACCTTGTTGTAGAGCGTTTCCCAGATCACTTCGACATCGAACGGATCGCGGCCGATCACCGAGGGCTTGAGCAACGTGTCCACCACGCTCTTGGCCACTGCGGAAGGCCCATAGCAGTCGCCCCAGCCGATGAGTCCTTCGTCGGTGACGATCTCAACGACAAGAGCGCCCTTGGTTTTGTACCACCAGCCCCGGGAGGAGGTGAACGGCGTTTCAACGTTGCAGGACAGCTGATGCGTAATGACGTCAGTGATCTTCATGCGGGCTCGGTACCTTGGACCGGGGTAGGGATGCGCATGATGGTAGAGATCGCCTCGCGAAGCCATCGTGGTTTTGATTCTTAAACGAGAGCCAGTAGTTACTTACGGTAACGACGCTAAAATATGGCCAGATTTCGAAATTCGATGTCCGTGTTCCACGTGGAACCGCCAAGCAAGGAGGAGACCGAGGTTGCCTAGTTTCACGTGAAACATTCACGTATCATGACGCCTCCCCGAAGGTTCCTGGTTCGTCTCCCGTTTCCGGCGCATGCGGTATCACACTGATTTCGACGTGATTGTGGTTGGCGGCGGTCACGCCGGCAGCGAAGCCGCGTTGGCGGCCGCGCGCACCGGCGCGCGCACGCTACTCCTCACCCATAGCATCGAAACGCTGGGCCAAATGTCCTGTAATCCCTCGATTGGGGGGATCGGGAAGGGTCACCTTGTCCGCGAGATCGATGCCTTGGGCGGCGCCATGGCCCTGGCCACCGACGAGGCGGGGATCCAGTTTCGCACCCTGAATTCGTCGAAGGGAGCGGCTGTGCGCGCGACCCGGGCCCAGGCAGACAGGGTGCTCTACCGCGCGGCGATCCGGCGGCGGCTCGAGAACCAGCCGAACCTCTCGCTGTTCCAGCAGGCGGTGGACGATATCGTCCTCGAAGCCGGGGTCGTTGCCGGGGTGAAGACCCAAGGCGGCATCGAATTCCGCGCCAATACCGTAGTGCTCACGACCGGGACGTTCCTGGCAGGCCTGATTCACATTGGCCTGCAAACCCAGGAGGGTGGCCGCGCTGGGGATGCGGCGGCTATCACCCTGGCGGCTCGACTCCGGGAGATGGATCTTCCAGTGGGCCGGCTCAAGACGGGCACGCCGCCGAGAATCGACGGTCGCACGATCGACTTTTCGCGCATGCAGGAGCAGCCCGGGGATACGCCCGAGCCCGTTTTCTCTTTCCTCGGAAAGCGCGAGATGCACCCGGCACAGCTGCCGTGCTGGATTACCCATACCAACGAGCGCACGCACGAGGTCATCCGCGGCGGCCTCGACCGCTCGCCGATGTTTACCGGCGTCATCCAGGGCGTGGGGCCACGCTATTGCCCTTCCATCGAGGACAAGATCCACCGGTTCGCCGGCAAGGCAAGCCACCAGATTTTCCTCGAGCCCGAGGGGTTGACGACGCACGAGTATTACCCCAATGGAATTTCGACCAGCCTGCCTTTCGATGTCCAGCTGGCGTTAGTCCACAGCATCGAAGGCCTGGAGAACGCTCACATCCTGCGTCCGGGCTATGCGATCGAGTACGACTATTTCGATCCGCGTAACCTCAAGGCTTCACTGGAAACCAAGTCGATCCCCGGGCTCTTCTTTGCCGGCCAAATCAACGGCACCACGGGTTATGAGGAAGCGGCCGCGCAAGGCCTGCTGGCCGGCCTCAACGCGGCGCTGCAGGCGCAAGGCAAGGAGGCCTGGTGCCCGCGTCGCGATGAGGCCTATCTGGGCGTTTTGGTCGATGACCTGATCACCCGCGGCGTCTCCGAGCCCTATCGCATGTTCACCAGCCGCGCCGAGTTCCGGCTGATGCTGAGGGAAGACAATGCTGACTTGAGGCTGACAGAAATCGGCCGAGCGCTCGGCATCGTCGACGACGTGCGCTGGGACGCTTTCAGCCGCAAGCGGGACGCCATTGCCACAGAGCAGGAGCGCCTCAAGTCGACCTGGGTGAATCCGAGGACATTGCCCGCCGCGGACGCCGAGCGTGTCCTGGGCAAGGACATCGAGCGCGAATACACGCTCGCCGATCTCTTGCGGCGCCCCGGCGTGAGCTACGACTCTCTGATGACGCTTCCGGAGGCCGGGCCTTCGGTGGGTAATCAGGAGATCGCCGAGCAAGTCGAGGTCCAGGCCAAGTACTCGGGCTACATCACTCGCCAACAGTCGGAGGTCGAGCGGCGCGAAGCGCAAGGCTCGCTCAGGCTGCCGGGCGATCTGGACTACCAGAACGTCCGCGGACTTTCGCGCGAAGTACAACAGAAGCTCAACCGCTACAAGCCGGAAACGATCGGCCAGGCAGCCCGCATGCAGGGGGTGACGCCGGCGGCGATCTCGCTCTTGCTGGTCCATCTCAAGCGCGGATTCGCCGACCAGAAGAAGTCCGCATGACACCCGCGGCAACCCTGGCCGAAGGACTCAACGGACTCGGCCTTGTCCTGCCGGAAGATGCCTCACGCAAGCTTCTCGCGTATGTCGAACTGCTTGCGAAGTGGAACCGCACGTACAACCTCACCGCAATCCGCGAGCCGGAACGCATGGTGAGTCACCACCTCATCGATTCGCTCGCCGTCCTGCCGCACATTCGCGCAGGCTCGCTCGTAGATGTCGGCGCCGGCGGCGGCCTGCCCGGGATCCCGCTCGCGATCGCCCGGCCGGAATTGCAGGTCACGCTAAACGACAGCAATCACAAAAAAGGCGCGTTCATGCAGCAGGCCATCATCGAGCTCGGGTTGAAGAATGTCGCTGTCCATGTCGGCCGCGCCGAAGAGTGGCAGCCGGTGGCCCGCTTCGACGGGGCCATCTCGCGCGCCTTTGCAGAACTCGCAGATTTCATCGCCGCATGCCGCCACCTGGTCAAGCCCGGCGGCTATTTTGCGGCGATGAAGGGCCTCTATCCGCATGACGAAATCGCGCGCGTGCCCAGCGGTTTTCAATGCGACACGGTGCACAAGCTCATCGTGCCGCATGTCGACGGCGAGCGTCATCTCGTCCTCTGCAATGGGGGTGCCTAGATGGCGCGCCTGATCGCAGTCGTCAACCAAAAGGGCGGCGTCGGCAAGACCACGACGAGCGTCAATCTCGCGGCGAGCCTCGCGGCAAGCGGCAAGCGCGTATTGCTCGTCGACCTCGATCCGCAGGGCAACGCGACGACCGGAAGCGGCGTGGACAAGAAGTCCATTTCGCGCACCGTCTACCAGGTCCTGCTCGGACTGGGCGAGGTGGCCGGGATCCGCACTTTTTCCGAATCCGGCAAATACGATTTGCTGCCGGCGAACCGCGAACTCGCCGGCGCCGAAGTCGAGCTGGTCGACTTGCCGAACCGCGAAGGCCGCCTCAAAGCGGCGCTTGCGAATGTCGAGGCCGACTACGACTTCATCTTCATCGATTGCCCGCCCTCGCTCTCGCTGCTCACGATCAACGGGCTCGTTGCGGCGCGCGAGGTGCTGATCCCGATGCAATGCGAGTACTACGCCCTCGAGGGACTGTCGGATCTCGTCGGCACCATCAAGCGGGTGCGCGCCAACCTCAACCCGCAGCTCGAAATCGGCGGCTTGCTGCGCACGATGTATGACCCACGCAATACGCTTTCGCAGCAGGTCTCCGCGCAGCTCGAGCAGCATTTCGGCGACAAGGTCTTCAGGACGCTGGTGCCCCGCAACGTGCGCCTGGCCGAAGCGCCGAGCTACGGCATGGCCGCAGTGGTGTGGGACCGCGCTTCCAAGGGGGCGCAGGCCTACCTCGCGCTCGCCGACGAAATCCTTGCACCCTCGGCGGCATAGGGACATGGCCATGAACAAGCAAAAGGGATTGGGGCGCGGGCTGGAGGCGCTCCTCGGCGGCAGCGACGACGCTCCCGGCAAGGATTCGCTGATGACGCTGCCGGTCAACCGGATCCGTCCCGGCAAATACCAGCCGCGCACGAAGATGGACCAGGAGGCGCTCGCGGAACTCGCCGCGTCGATCAAAACGCAGGGTCTCATGCAGCCGGTGCTGGTGCGCCCGGTCGAGCGCGACCGGTACGAACTCATCGCCGGCGAGCGGCGATGGCGCGCGGCGCAGATGGCCGGGCTCGACGAGATTCCTGCGCTGGTGCGCGAGGTGCCCGACGAAGCCGCCCTGGCGATGGCGCTGATCGAGAACATCCAGCGCGAGAACCTCAACGCGATGGAAGAAGCTGCCGGCCTGCAGCGCCTGGTGCAGGAGTTCAAGATGACTCACCAGCAGGCCGCCGATGCGGTGGGCCGCTCGCGCAGTGCGGCGAGCAACTTGTTGCGCCTCCTTAACCTCGCACGCCCGGTCCAGGCGATGGTGATGGAAGGCGTGCTCGAAATGGGCCATGCGCGCGCGCTGCTCGCGCTCGACGGCGCACGCCAGGTCGAGGCGGCGAATCGCACGGCGGCGCGCGGCCTCTCCGTGCGTGAAACCGAAGCGCTCACGCAGCAGTGGATCAAGGGGGACAACGCGCCGCAACGTCGAAAGAAGGTCGACCGCGACATCGCGCGGCTCGAGGAGGAGACCGCGGGGAAGATCGGCACCACAGTGGAAATCAAGGCGGGCCGCAAAGGCACCGGCAAGTTGATCCTGCATTACTCGAGCTTCGAGCACCTCGACGAACTGATCGCAAAACTAGGCCGTCGCTGAGCGCGCCGCACCCGTTGCTGCACCGCGGCGCGGATTGACTGTAAACCCCAAGGACAATTACAATCAACGGGTTTGCTCGATGCGACAGAACGAATCCGATGCTTCGCATCAAGAGCAAGCCGATCCGCACCGTCCTCGCCTGGCAGGTCATCGCCACAGCGGCATTGACGCTTGTTTTCGGATGGTTTCTGGGGAGGCATGGCGCACTGTCCGCAGCGCTGGGAGGCGCAGTCGGGTTGGCGGGTGGGGTGGGTTTCGCAGTGGCGGTGCAAAGGGGCAGGGACAAGTCTGCAGGGGGGACGCTGGTGACGGCGCTGCAGGCCGAGTCGGTCAAGATCGGACTCTCGGTAATTCTTCTCTGGTTGGTATTGACGAACTACGAGGACGTGATTTCGTCCGCGTGCGTTGGATCGTTCATTGTGTCGATCCTGATTTTTTCGATGGCATTTTTTGTCCGCGACCATGGCAGCAGATAAAGCACTTACATCCACCGAGTACATCCGTCACCACCTGACGCATGGCGCTTATCAGATTGGCGATGGCGGCTTCTGGACTTTGCATTTCGATTCCATCGTAGTTTCGATCCTCCTAGGCTTCGTCGGGCTTGGGTTCATCTGGTGGGTAGTGAAGGATGCGACTGAGGGCGTACCCGGTAGGCGACAAGCGTTCGTCGAAGTGCTCATCACGTTTGTTGACGAACAGACTAAAAGTATCTTCAAGCACGGTGGTAGGGATAGATTCATCGCTCCAGCGGCACTTACCGTATTCGTGTGGGTACTTCTCATGAATTCGATGGATTTCTTGCCGGTGGACATCATTGCGCTTGGGACGCATAAGATTTCCGAACACGGCTTTCGGATCGTGCCCACTGCTGACGTCAACACAACGTTCGCACTGGCGCTGACGGTCTTCGCCCTGATGATCTACTTCTCAATCAAGGTGAAGGGGCTAGGCGGCTGGATGCACGAGCTCGTCGCTACGCCATTCGGGAAGTGGCTCTTCCCGCTGAATCTGTTGTTCAATGCGATCGAATATCTCTCGAAGCCGCTCTCCCACTCGCTTCGACTCTACGGGAACATGTATGCAGGCGAGCTCATCTTCCTGCTTCTTTGGACGTGGGCTGCTACAGGACTCTGGGGAGTCTTCTTTGGCTCTGTCTTGGGCGTGGCTTGGGCGATCTTCCATATCTTGATCGTCGGCCTGCAAGCCTACATTTTCATGATGCTCACCATCGTGTACCTCACGATGGCGCATGAGCATCACTAATCACCCAATTACTCTTCCGCAAAAGAAAGGAAAACTCGCAATGGACAAAATGCAAATGATCGCGATGGTGCAGGCCTACACCGGTATCGGCATCGGCCTCATGATCGGTCTGGGCGCGCTGGGCGCGTGCGTGGGCGTGGGCATCATGTGCAGCCGCTTTCTCGAAGCCGCCGCGCGCCAGCCCGAACTCACCGACTCGCTGCAGGCCAAGGTGTTCCTGCTGCTGGGCCTGATCGACGCCTCGTTCATCATCGGCGTGGGTCTGGCGCTTTGGTTTGCCACGGGGAATCCCCTCCTAGACAAGCTCGGCTAAATAGCGCGCGTCGGCAATTCCCGAGAGAAGGTATTTATGAACATCAACCTCACTCTATTTGCTCAGGCCATCGTATTCCTAGTGTTTATAGGTATCTCGATTAAATTCCTGTGGCCGTGGATGCTTACTAAGATCGAGGCGCGGCAGAAAACGATCGCCGACGGCCTTGCCGCCGCCGAGCTCGGCAAGAAGTCGCTCGAGACTTCGGCCAAGCAGGCCGACGAGGAGATCCAGGCTGCGCACACCCGCGCCGCCGAGATCCTCGCGCAGGCAGAAAAGCGCGCCTCGCAGATGATCGAAGCGGCCAAGTCCGCGGCCAAGGAAGAAAGCGGCCGCGAGAAAGCCGTCGCCAAGGCCGAAATCGAGCAGGACGTGTCCCGCGCGCGCGAAACGCTGCGCGAGCAGGTCGCTTCGCTCGCCGTCGCCGGGGCAGAAAAGATCCTGCGCCGCGAGGTCAACGCCCAGTCGCACTCCGACCTGCTCACGCAGCTCAAGAAAGAGCTCTGAGCGGATGGCCGAGACTGCAACGATCGCCCGACCCTACGCCGAAGCGCTCTTTGCGCTCGCCGACAAGTCGGGGTCGCTTTCGCAATGGTCCGACACGCTCGGCCAGCTTGCGGCCATCGCGCAGGCGCCCGAAATGGCCCAGATCCTCGGCAATCCCAAGGTCACCGCGGCGCAGTTCGTCGATTTGTTTTCGACCTCCGGCGATGTGCCTGCGGAGACCAAGGCCCTGCTCCAGATGCTGACCGAGAATCGCCGCCTCGAAGCCCTGCCGGCGGTGCGCGACCAGTTCGAGCACCTCAAGGCCGAGCGCGAAGGCGCCGTCGATGCAATCGTCGAAACAGCTTTCCCGTTCCAGTCCGGCGAGCTCGAATCGCTCGTGGCCGACCTCGAGCGCCGCTTCAAGCGCAAGGTGCGTCCGCAGGTGAGCGTCAACAAGGAACTCATCGGCGGCGCCCGGGTGAGCGTCGGCGACCAGGTCATCGACGGCACCGTGCGCGGCAAGCTCGACGCAATGAACGCAGGATTGATGGGCAGCTGAGCCCGCATTTTTCGTCGCTCAGCGCCAGCACCCTACACACCACTTTCAGATCGGAAACCCCATGCAACAGCTGAAACCCTCCGAAATCAGCGAGCTCATCCGCACCAGGATCCAGAGCCTCGCGCTCAAGTCCGACGTGCGCACCCAGGGCACCGTCATCTCGGTGACCGACGGCATCTGCCGCATCCACGGCCTCTCGGACGCGATGGCCGGCGAGATGCTCGAGTTCCCCAACAACACGTTCGGCCTCGCGCTCAACCTCGAGCGCGACTCGGTCGGCGCGGTGATCCTCGGCGAGTACGAGCACATCTCGGAAGGCGACACGGTCAAGTGCACCGGTCGCATTCTCGACGTGCCGGTCGGCCCGGAACTCATCGGCCGCGTGGTCAACTCGCTCGGCCAGCCGATCGACGGCAAGGGCCCGGTCAACGCCAAAATCACCGACGTGATCGAGAAAGTCGCCCCGGGGGTGATCGACCGCCAGTCGGTGTCGCAGCCGGTGCAGACCGGGCTCAAGTCGATCGACTCGATGGTGCCGATCGGCCGCGGCCAGCGCGAGCTGATCATCGGCGACCGCCAAACGGGAAAAACCGCGGTGGCGATCGACGCGATCATCAACCAGAAGGGCAAGGACCTCATCTGCATCTACGTCGCGATCGGGCAGAAGGCCTCGTCCGTCGTCAACGTGGTGAGGAAGCTCGAAGAGCACGGCGCGATGGCGTACACGATCGTCGTTGCGGCGACCGCCTCCGAATCGGCCGCGATGCAGTTCATCGCGCCCTACTCCGGCTGCACGATGGGCGAGTACTTCCGCGACCGCGGGCAGGACGCCCTCATCATTTATGACGACCTGACCAAGCAGGCGTGGGCCTACCGCCAGGTGTCGCTGCTCTTGCGCCGCCCGCCGGGCCGCGAAGCTTATCCGGGCGACGTGTTCTACCTGCACTCGCGTTTGCTCGAGCGCGCCGCGCGCGTGAACCCCGAGTACGTCGAGAAATTCACCAAGGGCGCGGTCAAGGGCAAGACCGGCTCGCTCACCGCCCTGCCGGTCATCGAGACCCAGGCCGGCGACGTGACCGCATTCGTTCCGACCAACGTGATCTCGATCACCGACGGCCAGATCTTCCTCGAGACCGACCTCTTCAACGCCGGCATCCGCCCTGCGATCAACGCCGGCATCTCGGTGTCGCGGGTCGGCGGCGCCGCGCAGACCAAGGTCGTCAAGAAGCTCGGCGGCGGCGTGCGCCTCGCGCTCGCCCAGTACCGCGAGCTCGCAGCGTTCGCGCAATTCGCCTCCGACCTCGACGAAGCCACCAGGAAGCAGCTCGAGCGCGGCCGCCTCGTGACCGAGCTCATGAAGCAGCCGCAATACGAGCCGCTGCAGGTCTGGCAGATGGCGCTGGTGCTCTTCGGCGTCAACAACGGCTACTTCGACGATGTCGACGTGAAGAAAGCGCTCGCGGCCGAGAAAGCAATGCAGGCCTACGTCAAGGACAAGTACTCGGCGCTCATCGACCGCATCGAGAGCACCAAGGACCTGTCGAAGGAAGACGAAGCCGAATTGCACACCGCGATTCAGGACTTCAAGAAGAATGGTTCTTACTAACCTCGGCTCGTACTAAGAGGCGATCACGCGATGCCCGGCAGCAAGGAAATCCGCACCAAGATCAAGAGCGTGCAAAACACGCGCAAGATCACCAAGGCCATGGAGATGGTCGCCGCCTCCAAGATGAGGAAGGCACAGCAGCGCATGCGCTCGGCGCGCCCCTACGCGGAAAAAATCCGCAACGTCGCGGCCCACATGAGCCACGCCAACCCGGAATACCGGCACCCGTTCCTCACCGAGCGCGATTCGGTCAAGAAGGTCGGCATCATCGTGGTCACGTCGGACAAGGGCCTGTGCGGCGGCCTCAACACCAACGTGCTGCGCATGGCGCTGGCCAGGATGCGCGAGTGGGAAGGCGAAGGCGAGCAGTTCGAGGTCTGCGCCATAGGCAACAAGGGTTTCGGCTTCATGCAGCGCCTCAAGGCCAACCTGGTGTCGCACGTGATCGGCCTGGGTGACACGCCGCACATGGACAAGCTCATCGGCGCGGTCAAGGTGATGCTCAACGGCTACACGGAAGACCGCTTCGATCGCCTCGTGATCTTCTACACCAAGTTCCTCAACACGATGAAGCAGGAGCCGGTGATGGAGCAGCTCCTGCCCCTCTCGGGCGAGAAGATGGGGGCGCCCGAAGGCTTGTGGGATTACCTCTACGAGCCCGATGCCAAGGTCGTCATCGACCAGGTGCTCACGCGCTACATCGAGGCGCTGATCTACCAGGCGGTGTCCGAGAACATCGCCTCCGAGCAGAGCGCGCGCATGGTCGCGATGAAAGCGGCCAGCGACAACGCCGGCAACGTGATCGGCGAATTGCAGCTCATCTACAACAAGTCGCGCCAGGCGGCGATCACCAAAGAGCTTTCGGAGATCGTCGGCGGCGCAGCGGCAGTTTAGCTTTTACACAAGATCCCTCTTTTGAGCGGATGGCATTTTCATCCGCTCAAAAGAGGGATCCAACGAATCTGAATTACTAGGAACACGCCATGAACCAAGGAACAATCGTTCAGTGCATCGGCGCCGTGGTCGACGTCGAATTCCCGCGCGACCAGATGCCCGCCATCTATGACGCGCTCAAGATGGACGAGATCGGCCTCACGCTCGAAGTGCAGCAGCAGCTCGGCGACGGCATCGTGCGCACCATTGCGCTCGGATCGTCGGATGGCCTGCGCCACGGCATGCAGGTGGTCAACACCAAGAACCCGATCATGGTGCCGATCGGCCCCAAGACCCTCGGCCGAATCATGGACGTGCTCGGCCGCCCCATCGACGAGGCCGGCCCGATCGGCGCGGAGAAAACCTCCTCGATCCATCGCACCGCGCCCAAGTACGAAGAGCTGTCGCCCTCGCAGGACCTGCTCGAAACCGGCATCAAGGTGATCGACCTCGTCTGCCCGTTCGCCAAGGGCGGCAAGGTCGGCCTGTTCGGCGGCGCCGGCGTGGGCAAGACCGTCAACATGATGGAGCTCATCAACAACATTGCGAAGAAGCACTCGGGCCTCTCGGTGTTCGCCGGCGTGGGCGAGCGTACCCGCGAAGGAAACGACTTCTATCACGAGATGAAAGACGGCGGCGTGCTCGACAAGGTCGCGCTGGTATACGGCCAGATGAACGAGCCGCCGGGCAACCGCCTGCGCGTCGCGCTCACGGGCCTCACGATGGCCGAGGCCTTCCGCGACGAGGGCCGCGACGTGCTCTTCTTCGTCGACAACATCTACCGTTTCACGCTGGCGGGGACGGAAGTGTCCGCGCTGCTCGGCCGGATGCCTTCCGCGGTGGGTTACCAGCCGACGCTGGCCGAAGAAATGGGCCGCCTGCAGGAGCGCATCACCTCCACCAAGACCGGCTCGATCACCTCGATCCAGGCCGTGTACGTGCCTGCGGACGACCTGACCGACCCGTCGCCCGCGACCACCTTCGGCCACCTGGACTCCACCGTTGTGCTTTCGCGCGACATCGCGTCGCTCGGCATCTATCCCGCCGTGGACCCGCTGGACTCGACCAGCCGCCAGATGGACCCGCATGTCGTCGGCGAAGAGCACTACAACGTCGCCCGCTCGGTGCAGGCCACCCTGCAGCGCTACAAGGAATTGCGCGACATCATCGCGATTCTGGGCATGGACGAGCTCTCGCCCGAAGACAAGCTGGCCGTGGCGCGCGCGCGCAAGATCCAGCGCTTCCTGTCGCAGCCTTTCGACGTGGCCAAGAACTTCACCGGCCAGGACGGCAAGTACGTGCCGCTCGCCGCGACGATCAAGGGCTTCAAGGGCATCGTGAACGGCGACTACGACCACCTGCCCGAGCAGGCGTTCTACATGGTCGGCGCCATCGAGGAAGCCGTCGAGAAAGCGAAGACCCTGCAGTAATGGCCAACACCATCCACGTCGACGTCGTCAGCGCCGAAGAGCAGATCTACTCGGGCGAGGCGGAGTTCGTCGTCCTGCCGGGCGAGGCGGGCGAGCTCGGCATCTACCCGCGCCATACGCCGCTGATCACGCGCATCAAGCCGGGCACGGTGCGCATCAAGCCCGCGGGCGACGGTCCCGAGGAATTGATTTTCGTCGCCGGCGGCATCCTAGAAGTGCAGCCCAAGGTGGTGACGGTCCTCGCCGACACCGCCATCCGCGGCCAGGACCTCGACGAAGCCAAGGCGCTCGAAGCGCAGAAGCGCGCGCAGGAAGCGATGCACGATCGCAGCGGCAAGATGGAATACGCCAAGGCCGCGGCCGAGCTCGCCGAAGCCGCGGCGCAGATTGCGGCGATCCGCAAGCTGCGGCAGAAACGCTAGGGATTTGCCCGTGGTAGCGGTGCAAAGGGGCAGTGCGAGCTGCCCCTTTTCATTTGGAGGCGGCATCAGAACCGGGCCGGGAACCGATGGATAGCTACGATCTCCTCGTCGTCGGCGGCGGCATCAACGGCATCGGCATCGCGCGCGATGCGGCCGGCCGGGGGCTTTCGGTCCTCGTGGTCGAGAAAGACGACCTCGCCTCGCATACCTCGTCGTGGTCTTCCAAGCTGATCCACGGTGGCCTGCGCTATCTCGAGCAATACGAATTCCGCCTTGTCGGCGAGGCGCTGGCCGAGCGCGAAGTGCTGCTCGACATCGCCGGGCATCTGGTCTGGCCGGCGCGCTTCATCATGCCGCATGTGCCGGAGCTGCGACCGCGCTGGATGATCCGCATCGGGCTTTTCCTCTACGACCATCTCGGCAGCCGCACCTCGCTGCCGGGCTCCGAAGGCGTGAGTCTGGCTGAGGCGCCGTACAACGCGGGCCTCAAGGCGTCGCTGCGCAAGGGATTCATCTATTCCGATTGCCGCGTCGATGACGCCAGACTCGTCGTTGCAAATGCGCTCGACGCGAAGCGGCTCGGCGCAACGATCCTCACGCGCACCACGTGCGTGAGCGCGCGCAGGAATGGCGTCGACCGGCTCTGGCATGCGCAGATCCAGGCGGCAGATGGATCGATGCGCGAGGTCAGCGCCAAGGCCGTGATTAATGCCGCAGGCCCGTGGGTGAAGGAAGTCCTCAACGCCCACCTCGACCAGCCCAGCCGCGACAACGTGCGCCTCGTCAAGGGCAGCCACATCGTGGTGCCCAGGGTGTACGAGGGCGAGCACGCCTTCATCCTGCAGAACGACGACAAGCGCGTCGTGTTCATGATCCCGTACGAAGGCCGGTTCACGCTGATCGGCACGACCGACGTGCAGGTGAAAGGCGATCCCGGCCATCCACGGGCGAGCGACGAGGAAGTCGCCTACTTGTGCCGCGCGGTGAATCGCTACCTCGCCAAGCCCGTCACGCCCGCGGAGGTCGTATGGGGCTATGCCGGCATACGCCCGCTCTACGACGACGGCACGAGCGACCCTTCCGCCGTCACGCGCGACTACACATTGCGAATCGACGACGACCAGGGGGCGATGGCCGTGCTTTCGGTCTTCGGCGGCAAGATCACGACCTACCGTCGCCTCGCCGAGCATGCAATGGAGAAGCTCGCGCCGTATTTTCCGGGGCTCAAGCCGGCGTGGACAGACAAGACCAGGCTGCCGGGCAGCGAGTTCGCCGGCACGCGCGAAGTAGCGTTGGCCAAGCTTCGCGCGCACTATCCCCAGCTCCCCGGCGAGGCCTTGGAAGGGATGTTCCGCCGGCACGGTGCGCTGACTTCGACCGTGCTTGGCGATGCGCGCAGCGAGGCCGATCTCGGCGAGCACTTCGGCGCGGGCCTTTATGCGCGAGAGGTGCAATACCTGGTCGACAACGAATGGGCGCTCTCCGCCGAAGACGTGCTCTGGCGCCGTACCAAGACCGGCCTGCACCTCAGCGCCGCCCAAGCCGAGCGCCTGGCGCAGTGGCTGGTGGGCCGCTCGGCCTAGATTCTGATGCGCCCCCTATCGCAGCTTTCTGCTGCCGGCATCGGCGGCCTTTTCTTCGACATCGACGACACGCTCACCAGCGAAGGCCGGCTGACGTCGCAGGCCTATGCTGCACTCGAGCGCTGGAAGGCTGCGGGAAAAATCGCGGTGCCGGTGACCGGGCGCCCTGCGGGATGGTGCGACCACATTGCTCGCATGTGGCCGGTCGATGCCGTGGTCGGAGAAAACGGCGCCTTCTATTTTCGCTACGACGCCGCCCGTCGCCTGCTGGTGAAGCGCTTCCTGCATGACGACACCACGCGCGCAGCTAACCGCGCGCGCCTCGGCGCCATCGGAGCGCGCATCCTCTCGGCCGTGCCCGGGAGCGCCCTTGCTTCGGACCAGCTTTATCGCGAAACCGACCTCGCGATCGACTTCTGCGAGGACGTTCCGCCGCTGCGGATCTCGGACGCCGAGCGCATCGCCGACCTGATGCGCGCCGAAGGCATGACCGCGAAGATCAGCTCGATCCATGTCAACGGCTGGTTCGGCAACTACGACAAGCTCGGCATGGCAAAGACCGTGGCTGCTGAAGTGCTTGGCCTGGATCTCGATGCCAGGCGGGGAGAATTCGCGTATGCCGGCGATTCACCGAACGACTCGCCGATGTTTGCGTACTTCCCGGCGTCGGTCGGCGTCGCCAACGTGCAGCGCTTCGCCGGCCGCCTGAACCCGCCGCCGGCGTACGTCACCCTTGCCGAGGCCGGCGCAGGGTTCGCCGAACTCGTCGACCGCCTGCTGGCGGACTAGCGATGGAGTACTGGTGGCTCTACCCGGCGATCGGCGCGATCGTCGGCTTCATGGCCGGCCTCCTCGGCATCGGCGGCGGCATGGTGATGGTGCCGATCCTGCTCTTCGTGTTCGGCGCGCAGGGCGCCGAGACCGGTTTTCCGCCGGACCACCTCATGCACATGGCGCTGGCGACCTCCATGGCGACGATCCCGTTCACTTCGTTTGCAAGCGTCAGTGCACACGCCTCGCGCGGCGGCGTCGACTGGACGATTGTGAAAGGCATGCTGCCGGGCCTCGCCATCGGCGCGATTGCCGCCGGCCTCGTCGCCGGAAAAGTGCCCGGGCGGCCGCTCGCGATTTTCTTCGCGGCATTCATTTTTTATGCGGCGACCTCGATGTTCTTCGACCTGAAACCGGCCGGCACGCGCAAGCTTCCGGGCCGGGCGGGCCTCGCCGCCGTCGGCGCGACCGTCTCCTTCCTGGCCGCCTTCCTCGCCGCAGGCGCGGCGTTCATGACCATCCCGTTCATGACCTGGTGCAATGTGCCGCTCAAGCGCGCGGTCGGCACCGCGGCGGCCATCGGCTTTCCGCTCGGCGTGGCGGCGAGCCTCGGCTACATCCTTGCGGGCCGGCAGGCCGGGCCGCTGCCGGCCTGGAGCCTCGGCTTCATCTACCTGCCGGCGCTGGCGATGATCGTCGTGCCAAGCGTGCTGACTGCGCCGATGGGGGCGCGCGTCTCGCAGAAGATGCCGGTGAAGCAGCTGCGCATCGTGTTCGTGCTGATGCTTTACTTCATCGCGATCCGCATGGTGATCGCGCTGTGGTAGCCTAAAATGTCAGCAAGTTACCCGGAGAGGCGCGCCAGGACTAGAGGTTAGGCATATAAATGTCAGTAGCGCCCGGCACTTTCCGATGGCGCTTGTCGTTGTGCTATCTTCACGCGGATGGCGCCGCGATTCCTCAGCAGGCTCTTCTCCTCCCGCTGGGAAGAGCTCGGCGTGCTCGCAGATGCGCTGATCTCGGAGCGCGGCGAAGCTTCCGGCGTGGCGCGTGCCCGGGAGCTGCTCGATGCCTATACGAGCGCCTCGCCCGAAGTGAAGCTGGAATTCCTCAAGCTTCTGGCCGAGCGCTTTGGCGCGGAGCCCAGGCGCATCGAGCAAGCAATCGCAAAATACCAGGCCGATCCCGGTCCCGAGCTGGCGCGAGGCCTGCACGAAGCTGCGGAGGCGCGCCTGCAGGAGTTGCTGCGCCGGCTGAACCTCGCGCCCGGCGGCACTGAAGTCCTCGTGCGGATGCGCGAGGACGTGCTGCGCGAAATCCGCGGCCATCCCGAGCTCAAGCGCATCGACGCGGATTTCCGCCACCTCTTCGTTTCGTGGTTCAACCGCGGCTTCCTCAATTTGCGGCGGATCGAATGGTCTACGCCGGCCTCGATCCTCGAGAAGATCATCCAGTACGAGGCGGTGCACGAGATCAACGGCTGGGCGGAGCTGCGCGCCCGGCTCGACCCGCCGGACCGCAAGTGCTTCGCGTTCTTCCACCCGACACTGGTCGATGAGCCGCTGATCTTCGTCGAGGTGGCGCTCACGCGCTCGATTCCCGATTCGATCGCGCCGCTGCTCGACGGATCGCGGTTGCCGATCGATCCCGGCCGCGCGACCACTGCAGTGTTCTATTCGATCTCCAACTGCCAGGACGGCCTGCAGGGCGTGTCGTTCGGCAATTTCCTCATCAAGCAGGTGGTCGAGGAATTGCGCCGCGAGATGCCGCATCTGCGGACTTTCGTGACGCTCTCGCCGGTGCCCGGCTTCACGCAGTGGCTGGCACGCGATGCGAAGGCTCAGTTGCCCGAAGCCGAGCTCGGAATCCTAAAGGCGATCGGCACGCCCGAGTGGTACCGGTCGGCCGACACCGAGACGGTGCTGCGCCCGCTGCTTTCCAAGGCCGTCGCCACTTACCTGCTGGTGGCCAAGCACTCCTCCGGCAAGCCGCGCGATCCGGTGGCGCGCTTTCACCTCAACAACGGCGCCCGGCTCGAACGCGTCAACTGGCTCGGCGACGTTTCGCCCAAGGGCCTGCGGGAGGCCGCCGGGTTCATGGTCAATTACGTCTATGACCTGGACGAGATCGAGACCAACCACGAGGCGTTCGCCCATAACCAGGCGATAGCGTCCTCGCGCCACGTGCGCAACCTGCTGCGCGCGAAACCGCAGATCGCAAGGGCTTCCTGAGCCCTGCCGGGACCCGGTTTCCGGGGATAATCCGGGACTGTGAAATTCCAAGGAAGCGCCATGGCCGGACCGCTCTCGCATCTCCGCGTACTCGACCTTTCCCGCGTGCTCGCGGGCCCCTGGGCCGGGCAGAACCTCGCCGACCTCGGCGCCGAAGTCATCAAGGTCGAGCGTCCCAAGATCGGTGACGACTCGCGCGCCTTCGGCCCCCCCTGGGTCAAGGACAAGGACGGCAAGGACTCGAAGGATTCCGCCTATTTCACCTCCGCCAACCGCGGCAAGAAATCGGTGTCGCTCAACCTCTCCAAGCCCGAAGGCCAGGCGATCGTGAAGGAACTGGCGAAGGTGTCGGATGTGCTGATCGAGAACTACAAGTTCGGCGACCTGGCGAGGTACGGCCTGGGCTACGACGACCTGAAGAAGCTCAACCCCAAGCTCATCTATTGCTCGGTCACCGGCTTCGGCCAGACCGGGCCGTACAAGGAGCATCCCGGCTACGACTTCATGGTGCAGGGCATGGGCGGCATGATGAGCGTCACCGGCGAGCCCGATGGCGCGCCCGGCGGCGGGCCGCAGCGCGCCGGCGTGCCGGTGGCCGACATCATCACCGGCATGTACGCGTCGATCGCGATCTGCGCGGCCCTTGCCCATCGCGCCGAAACCGGCATCGGCCAGCACCTCGACCTCGCGCTGCTGGATTCGCAGATCGCGTTGCTCGCCTACCAGAACACCAACTACTTCTCGACCGGCGTGCCGCCAAAGCGCATCGGCAACCTGCATCCGAACATCGTTCCGTACCAGCCTTTCAAGACGTCAGACGGCGACGTGATCCTCGCCTGCGGCAATGACAACCTCTACCGAAAGTTCTGCGAAGCGGCGGGCTGCACGCAGTACATCGAGGATCCGCGCTTCGCCTCGAACGGCAAGCGGGTGGAGAACCGGACCGAGCTCACGCGGCTGCTGCAGGAGGTGTTTTCCAAGCGCAGCACGCGGGAGTGGGTGGAAGTGCTCGAGGCGGCCGGCGTGCCCAACGGGCCGATCAACACCCTCGCGCAGGTTTACGAGGAGCCGCAGGTCAAGGCGCGCGGCATCCGCGTGGAGATGGACCATCCCGTCGCGGGCAGGCTCTCGACCGTCGCCAGCCCGATGCGCTTTTCGGCCACGCCCGTCGAGTACAAAATCGCGCCGCCGACCGTCGGCCAGCATACCGACGAGATCCTGCGAACCGTCCTAAAGAAAAGCGACGCCGAGATCGCGGCGCTGCGCTCGGCCGGCGCGCTCTAGCCCGCGGCCAGCAGCAGCAGGTACATCACCGCTGCGCTGGAAAGGACACCGGCGAGCAGGTTCTTTTTCGTGACTGCGAAATAGACGATGAGCGAGACGGCGGTCGCGGCCAGGCGCTGCCAGAGCGCCGTGTGCTCGAGCGCGCCCGAGGGGATCAGCACGATGCGGCTTACCAAGCCGGCCAGCATCGCGAACGCAACGCAGCCCACCCACGCGAAGAGCTCGCTGTCGGCCGCAAGCCTGGACGACACGGCAATGCCAAGCCCGCGCCAAAGATAAGTCGCCGCCCCGCAGGCAACCACCAGGAGCACGTACTCACTCATCTGGATCGCGTCCGCCTGCGCCAAGCCCGGTGCGTGGCATAGCCAAGCGTCCCACCCAGCACACCCGCGACCATCACGCTCCATTGCGGCGTGACAAAGTGGGCGACCGGCCCGACGACCGCGCCGAAAAGGATCGCGGCACGGCCAAGCGCGTCGCGGGTGCTGCCGGCGAGCATTAAAAGGAAATAGATCGGGCTCATGAAGACAAAGGCGAGTTTCGCGAGCGGCGGCAGCAGGTCGCCGGCGAGGAATCCCAGCGCCGTGGCCGAGGTCGCGGACGCCATGAGCGTCAGCGCAAAGCCGAAAAAATAGCCGAGGCGCCGTTCCGGCGGGATCGCCGGAAAGCGCGCCATGGCCCAAGCCCAGCCGGTCATCGAGACGAGGTGCGCAGCGGCGTAGTAGTGAGGCTTGGGGCGCGGCGCCTCGCGCAGCAAAGGCATCATCACGACCGTCATCGGCAGGAAGCGCACCGCCGAGAGCATCACGCTGAGCAGCACCGCGAAAAACGGCGCGCCAAGCGTGTGCATTTCGACGAGGATCAGCTGGCCCGGCAGCGCCCAGATGAAGAGCGTCGAAAGGACAGTCCCGGCAAACGTGAGCCCGTTGCCGGCGGCCAGCGCGCCAAAGCCCATGTAGCCGGCGGCCAACACCAGCGCCGGAATCCCGGCTGCGTGCAGCGCACCTTCATGGAATGCGCTTCGCGCCGGGGAAACCATTCGGGGGAGGTCCGAGGAGGGGGCCCAAGCCCCCTCTTCGCCTAGTTATCTATTTTGGCGCCCGAGTCCTTGACGACCTTGGCCCACTTGGTAATTTCGGAGCGCAGGAAAGTGCCGAACTCGGCCGGCGACTGGCCGCCGGGATCCGCGCCCTGCGCATGCCAGTAATCCTTGATGTCGGGCATCCCGAACGCTTTCACGGTTTCGGCATGCATGCGGTCGACGACGTCCTTCGGCGTGCCCTTCACTGCCCAGAGCGCGTACCACGTCGTCACCTCGTAACCGGGGAGGCCGGCTTCACGCATGGTGGGCACGTCCGGGATCAACGGTGCGCGCTTGGCCGTGGTGACCGCAAGCGGGCGCAGCTTGCCGCCCTTGATCTGCTGGGCCGAGGTGCCCATGCCGTCGAACGCGAAGTCGACCTGGCCCGCGAGCAGGTCGGTCATCATCGGGCCGGCCCCCTTGTACGGCACGTGCGTGACCTGCAGGCCGGTCATGGTCTTGAACAACTCCACCGCGAGATGGTGCGACGTGCCGTTGCCGGCGGACCCGTAGTTCAGTTTGCCGGGGTTAGCCCGCGCGAAGTCCATGAACTCCTTCATCGTCTTGAAGGGGTGTTTGGGATGGAACACCACCACGTTCGGCACGTAAGCCACCACCGTCACCGGCACGAAATCCCTTTCGATGTTGTACGGCAGCTTGGTGTAGAGGCTCTCGGCAATTGCGTGATGGACCGCGCCCATGAAGAACGTGTAGCCGTCGCCCGCGCGCTTGGCCGCATTGGCCGCGCCGAGCGTGCCGCCGGCGCCGGCGATGTTCTCCACGAGGAACTGCTGGCCGAGCGCAGTCGAGTACTTGGCCGACAACGGCCGCGCAAACGCATCCACGCCGCCGCCGGGCGCGTACGGATTCACGATCGTGACCGGCTTCGACGGCCACGCCTGCGCGTGCGCTAGCGTCGCCGCGGCGGCGAGAGAAAAGGCGGCCGCGGTGCCGAGGAAAGCGCGCAGCGGCTTCGATGGGAATTTCTTCATTCGGCTGTCTCCTTGGATGTCGGCAGCTCGCTCGGCCGCCTGGCGATTGCAGGTCTGAGGGCGCGCAATATTAGCAGAGCCCCCTGCGCTCATCGCCCTGTGAAATCGGGCTTTTTCTTGGCGAGGAAGGCCTGGTAGCCGAGCTGGAAATCCTGCGTGCCGAAGCACGCGAACCCCTCGTCGTATTCCTCGTCGGTCAAAGGCTTCGGGTCGGCAAGCCGCCGCGCGAATTTCTTGTGCCAGCGGGCGACCAGCGGCGCGCCTTCGGCGATCCGGGCCGCCGTGGCAAGCGATTCGGCTACGACCTGGTCGTCCGGCACCACGCGCGTCACCAGGCCTTTTTCCTTGGCCTCCGCTGCGCCGAAGACCCGGCCTTCGAGCAGGATTTCCATTGCGGTGGCGCGCCCTGCAAGCTGGATCAGCGCACCGATCTCGCCGTAGGCCATCACCAACCCGAGGTTCTTGATCGGCACGCCGAAGCGCGACGACTCGCCGCAGATGCGGATGTCCGCAAGGCCCGCGATCTCCATCCCGCCGCCGACGCAGATGCCATGGATCATCGCGACGACCGGGTGGCGGCAGTTGGCGATCGCGTCGATGGTCGAATGCATGATGCGGCCGTAGGCGCGCGCCTGCTCGACGTTGCTGCGCTCGTTTTCGAATTCGGAGATGTCGTTGCCGGGCGCGAACGATTTCGTCCCGGCGCCCCGCAGAATGATGCAGCGAACCGTGTCATCCGCCGAAAGCTCGCGGAAGACTTCGCCCAGGCGCTGCCACATGGGCTTGGTCAGCGCGTTGAGCTTCTCCGGGCGGTTCAGGACGACGGTGGCCAGGCCGCCGTCGCGCTGAAGGAGGATGTGCTGCGGTATCGGGTCGCTCATTCGAGGCGGATGTGCGCGTCCTTGACGAGCTTGGCGTATTTCACCAACTCGGCGCGCATGAAGGCGCCGAATTCGTCCGGCGAGAGCTCGCGCAGCTGGGTGCCCACTGCCTCGAGGCGCGCCTTGACGTCAGGCTCGCGCATGGCCTTGTTGATGTCGGCCGAAAGCTTGCCGACGATGTCCTTGGGCGTGCCCCCTGGCGCCATCACGCCGTACCAGTTGAGGATCTCGAAGCCGACCAGGCCTTCCTCGGCAAAGGTCGGCACATCGGGCAACTGAGCGAGGCGCTTCGGGGTGGAGATTCCGAGGCCGCGCAGCTTGCCGGCCTTGATGTGTTCCAGCACCGGCGGCATCGTGTCGAAGTTGAACGACACCGTGCCCGCGAGCAGGTCCTTGATGGCGTCGCCGCTGCCCTTGTACGGCACGTGCAGCGCGTTGGTGCCGGTGAGCAGCTTGAACATCTCGCCCGAAAGGTGCTGCGAGCTGCCGTTGCCCGAGGAGGCATAGGTGTACTTGCCCGGGTTGGCCTTGAGCAGCGCCACGAGTTCCTTCATGTTTTTCGCGGGCACCGAAGGGTGCAGCGAGAGCACGTTGGGCACATAGCCGACATACGACACCGGCGCGAAATCCTTGATCGGGTCGTAGGGCAGCTTCATGAGATTGGGGGCGATGGCGTGCGAATTGGCATGGCCCATCATCAGGGTGTAGCCGTCGGCCGGGCTCTTGGCGAGCACGTCGGCCCCGATCGTACCGGTGGCGCCTGCGCGGTTTTCGACCAGCACGGGCTGGCCGTACCACTCGCCGAGCTTCTGGCCGATCACGCGGGCCACCACGTCGGTGCCGCCGCCCGGCGGGAAGCCGACGATCATGCGCACCGGCTTGGACGGATACGTCTGGGCCAGTGCGGCCGGCGCAATCAATACCGCGGCGAGCGCGGACAGAACGAACTTCTGCAGCATGTCTCTCTCCTGTTTTGGTTTCTCTACGCGGGCCTTTCCGGCGCCGCGGACCTACTCCAGCACTTCGCCGGACTGCCTGAGGATGCGCCGCGAGTAATAGCAGAAAACGGCCTCGACGTATTTCTTCTTCAGCCGGTAGTCGTGCGCCTCGCGGATGCACTCGGGCTTGACGTCGCGGATCGTGCCCGCGGCCATCGCCATGAGCTGGATTTTCGCGGCGCGCTCGATGAAGAGGCCGAGCATCGTGGCTTCCTCCATCGTCGCGCAGGCGGCGAGCTGGCCGTGGTGGCCAAGGAGGATCGAGCGCTTGGTGCCGAGCGCCTCGTGGATCAGGCGCCCTTCCTCGTCGCCAATCGGCACGCCGGGATACTCAGGCATCCAGGCGCAATCCTCGTAGAACATTGAAGTGTCCATGTGCGGCGCATTCAACGGCACGCCGAGCATCGACAACGCCGAAACATGCGGCGGATGCGTGTGCACGATGGCGTTCACCTGCGGGCGATGCCGGTAGATCCATAAATGAAAGCGGTTCGCCGGATTCGGCATGCCCTCGCCTTCGACAATGTTGAGGTCGTCGTCCACCCGCACGATGTTGCTCTTTTGCGCCTCGTCGAAACCCAGCCCGAAGCTCAGCATCCAGTAGGTGCCGGGCTCTTCGGCGCGCGCCGTAATCTGGCCCGCCAGCGCCGATTCGTGGCCCTGGCCATCGAGAATGCGGCAGGCCAGCGCGACCTTCTCCCGCAGCGACCACGTCGGGGTCATCAGGTGCTGGTCCATCCGCTCGCTGGTCTGGCGGTGGTAGAAGTTCTTGTCGCGGATCAGTTCCTGCGTAGCCATCCGGTTCTCCTCAGTCCGCCTTGGCGCCGGAATCCTTGATGACCCTGGCCCACTTGGTCATTTCGGATCTCAGGAACGCCGCGGTTTGCTCGGGTGTATTTTCGCGGATCTCGGCGCCCTGCTGCGCGAGCTTTTCGCGCACGTCCGGGTTGTGGATCGCACGGTCGAGCTCAGTATATAAACGCGCGATCGTTTCGCGCGGTGTACCTGCTGGTGCAAAAAGGCCGTACCAGTTCTCGGCAAGGATGCCCGGAAAGCCCGACTCGCCGAGCGTTGGCACATCCGGCAAGAGGGCGATGCGCTTCGGGCTGGCGACGCCGAGCGCGCGCAATTTCCCGGAGCGGATATGCGGCACCACGGTGACCGAAGTTTCGAAAGTCATGCTGACCTGGCCGCCCAGCAAAGCCGCAACTGCCGGGGCGCCGCCCTTGAAAGGCACATGCACGATGTTGACGCCAGCCGCATCCTTGAACAGCTCGCCGGTCAGGTGGAACACGGTGCCGTTACCCGACGAGGCCATCGTCAGCTGGCCGGGCTTGGCTTTGGCAAGGGCAATGAGTTCCTTGATGGTGGCTGCGGGAACGCCGGGCTCCACGGCGAGCACCACCGGCAGCGAGGCCACCACCGAGATCGGCGCGAAATCCTTGACGGTGTCGTAGCCGAGCTTCGGGTAGATGCCGGGATTGATCGCGTGGCTGGTCGGGGTGAACAGCAGGGTGTAGCCGTCGGCAGGGGCTTTTGCCACGACTTCGGTCCCGATGCTGCCGCCGGCGCCCGGCCGGTTGTCGATCACGACCTGCTGGCCGAGCGCTTCGCCGGTCTTCTGCGCGAGGATCCGCGCGATCGTGTCCGTGCCGGCCCCGGGCGAGTACGGGACCACCAGGCGGATCGGTTTCGAGGGATAGGACTGCGCGGAAACGGTCGGGACGGCCGCAGCAATTGCTGCAACAAATGCTGCAGCAATCGCCTTCGCCCACAAGCCCGGAAAGCCTCGCGTCATGCAGCGGCCTTTTGCTTCGCTTTTGCGCCCTTGCATTCGACCAGGTACGCCATCGCCGCCTGCGCGCCGCCTTTCCTGATCGGCACGCCTGCGATTTCCAAGCCCATCTCCACCCCGGCGAGCGTGCCCATCAGCGTGAGGTCGTTGAAGTCGCCCAGGTGACCGATGCGAAACACCTTGCCGGCGAGCCTGCCGAGACCCGTGCCGAGCGACATGTCGAAATGCTCGAGGATCACGCGGCGAATGTCGTCGGCGTTGATGCCGGCGGGCACCATCACGGTGGTGAGCGCGCCGGAGTATTCGGCGGGATTGAGCGCCAGTACTTCGAGGCCCCACGCGCGCACTGCGCGGCGTGTGGCTTCGGCATGGCGCTGGTGGCGCGCAAACACGTTTTCGAGGCCTTCCTCGAACAGCATGTCGAGCGCCTCGCGCAGGCCGTAAAGCAGGTTGGTCGCCGGCGTGTAAGGGAAATAGCCGGTCTTGCCGCTGGCGAGCATTTCGTCCCAGGCCCAATACGCGCGCGGCAGCTTGGCCTCCTTGGAGGCGGCGAGCGCCTTGTCGCTGATCGCGTTGAAGGACAGGCCCGGCGGCAGCATGAGGCCCTTCTGCGATCCGGCCACCGTGACGTCCACGCCCCACTCGTCATGCCGGTAGTCGATCGAGGCGAGCGATGAAATCGTGTCGACCAGGTAGAGCGCCGGATGCCTCGCCGCATCGATCGCCTTGCGGATTTCGCCGATGCGGGAGGTGACGCCGGTCGAGGTTTCGTTGTGGACGACGCATACCGCCTTGATCGTATGCCCGGTGTCCCCGGCGAGGCGCTTCTGGATGGCTTCGGGGTCGGCGCCATGCCGCCAGTCGCCCGGCAGGAACTCGGTCACGAGGCCCAAGCGCGTGGCGAGCTTCTGCCAGAGCGCGGCGAACTGGCCGGTCTCGCTCATGAGCACCCGGTCGCCGGGCGAGAGCGTGTTGACGAGGGCCGCTTCCCACGCGCCGGTGCCGGAAGCCGGGTAGATCACCACGTGGGCACTGGTCTTGAAGACTTTCCTCATGCCCTCGAGGCACGCTTTGCCCAGGCCCGCAAAGTCCGGACCGCGATGGTCCATGGTCGGGAAGTCGATCGCGCGCAGGACGCGGTCGGGAACGTTCGTGGGGCCTGGGATTTGCAGGAAATGACGGCCGGCGCGATGGGACATGAGAAGCTCCTCGTTTGCATTCAAAAGATCGCGCACGGTGCAGCAACGGGGTGCAGCATTGCGCGGGGACAGGATTTTTTGTATTATGTATTCAAAATAGGCAGAATGCAACCCGCAGCACCTCGCTGCGGGCCACCGAACGGAAGCGAGGCGGAATGGGTACGATCGAAAATCTTAGACTCAAGCGCAGGCCCTTGCACGAGGAGGTCGTGGACCAGCTGCGCGACCGCATCGTGCAGGGCGACCTCACCCCGGGCGCCCGACTGAACGAGCGCGTGCTTTGCGAGCAGCTGGGTATTTCCCGGACGCCGCTGCGCGAGGCCATCAAGGTCCTGGCGACCGAAGGCCTGGTCGAACTGCTGCCGAACCGAGGCGCGATCGTTACCGCATTAAAAGCCGAAACCATGGCCGACACGCTGGCGGTCATGGGGTCGCTTGAAAGCCTGGCCGGCGAGCTGGCCTGCGCAAACGCGAGCGAAGGGGACCTGGCCGAAATCCGCGCGCTCCACTTCGAGATGCTGGCGCACCATGCGCGGCGGGCGCTGGCAGAGTACTTCCGCTGCAACCAGCTTATCCACCTCAGGATCATCGAAGCCTCGGGCAACGCCGTGCTGATCAACACTTATCGCCAGCTGAACGCCAATGTGCGCCGCGCCCGCTACATGGCGAATCTCTCGCAGGAGCGCTGGGACTCGGCCGTGCGCGAGCACGAGGAGATCCTCGCGGCGCTGACCTCGCGGGACGCCCCGCGCCTGAAGCGCCTGTTGGCCGAACACCTCGCGCACAAGGTGGCGAGCGTGCTGGCGGCGCTTGAGGAAAACGCGGCTGCGGCCGCTTGAGCCCCGATGAATGCGCCTGAAGCCGTGATCCCTCCCGCCGGCACCGCGCCGATCCGCGTGGTGAAGACGCGCCCGGGCGATTCGGCGCTCGCAGCGCGCTTGCGCCGCGAAGTTGAAGGCGAAGTGCATTTCGACGCGGCGACGCGCGGCCGCTATTCCACAGACGCATCGATCTACCAAATCGAGCCGGTCGGCGTCGTCGTGCCGAGGACGCCTGAGGCGGCGCGCATCGCGATCCAGATCGCCGTGGAAGAAGGCGTGCCGGTGCTGCCGCGCGGCGCGGGCTCTTCCCAATGCGGCCAGACGGTCGGCGCGGCATTGATCATCGACAACTCGAAATTCCTCAACCAGGTGCTCGAGGTCGATCCAGCGGCACGCACGGTGCTGGTCCAGCCCGGCGTGGTGCTGGACCATTTGAATGCCGGGCTGAAGAGGCACAACCTCTGGTACCCGGTGGACGTTTCCACCAGCGCGCAGGCCACGCTCGGCGGCATGGCCGGCAACAACTCGTGCGGCTCGCGTTCGATTGCGTACGGCAACATGGTGCACAACGTGCTGGCCATCGACGCGATGTTGTCGTCAGGTGAGCGCTACCGCTTTGGCCGGATGGACGACCGCAGCGGGCCGCCGGGCTATGCCGCGCTGCTCGACAAGCTCGCCGCGCTCTACACCCGCGACAAGGACGAAATCGAAGCGCGCTTCCCGAAGCTGCTTCGCAAGGTTGCCGGCTACAACCTCGACCACCTCGGCCCGCCGCATTCAAACGCCGCGCACCTGCTGGTCGGTTCGGAAGGCACCCTCGCTTACTTCGAGCAGCTGCTGCTCAAGCTCACGCCGCTGCCGGCGCACAAGACGCTCGGCGTGGTGCATTTCGAGAAGTTCTATACAGCGATGGATTCCACCCAGCACATCGTCAAGCTGGGCCCGAGCGCGGTGGAGCTGGTGGATCGGACGATGATCGACCTCGCGCGCGACATCGGCGCATTCCGCAAGACCGTCGATGCGGTCATCAAGGGCGAACCCGACGCGGTGCTGCTGGTGGAATTCTCGGGCGACGATCACGCAGCGCAAGTGGCGAAGGTCAAGCAGCTGGTCGATCTCATGGGCGAGCTCGGCCTGCCCGGCAGCGTGGTCGAAGTCATCGACCCGAAGCTGCAAAAAGACTTCTGGGAAGTGCGCAAGGCCGGCCTCAACATCATGATGTCAATGAAGGGCGACGGAAAACCGGTCTCCTTCATCGAGGACTGCGCGGTGCCGCTCGAGCACCTCGCCGAGTACACGGAACGGCTGACCCAGGTCTTCCACAAGCACGGCACGCGCGGCACCTGGTACGCGCATGCCTCGGTGGGCACGTTGCATGTGCGGCCGATCCTCGACATGCGCCGCGGTGGCGCCGAGCAGATGCGCGCCATCGCTGAGGAAGCCTGCGCGATGGTCAAGGAATACAAAGGCGCCTACTCGGGCGAGCACGGCGACGGCCTCGTGCGCTCCGAATGGATCGCCCCCTTTTTCGGGCCGCGGCTTACCGCGAGCCTCGGCGAAATCAAGGGCTGGCTCGACCCGGCCGGGCTCATGAACCCGGGCAAGATCGTCGCGCCCTCGAAGATGGACGACAGGAGCCTCTTCCGCTTCAAGCCCGGCTACCAGGCGGCGGTGGCGGTCACCGCGCTCGACTGGACCGAATGGGGCGGGCTCGATAAGGCCGTCGAGATGTGCAACAACAACGGCCACTGCCGCAAGTTCGACGCCGGCACGATGTGCCCTTCGTTCAGGGTGACCGGTGACGAGCAGCACCTGACGCGGGGGCGCGCCAACACGCTGCGTCTTGCGCTGACCGGGCAGCTCGAGGGCATGAACGGGGAAGACGCGCTGTGCTCGGAAGCGGTCAAGGAAGCGATGGACCTGTGCGTGTCCTGCAAGGGCTGCAAGCGGGAATGCCCGACCGGCGTCGACATGGCGAAGATGAAGATCGAGTACCTGCGCCAGTACAAGCAGCGCCATGGCCTCACGCTGCGCGACCGGCTCGTCGCTTACCTGCCGCGCTATGCGCCGTGGGCGGCGCGCCTCGCGCCGTTCATGAACCTGCTCATGACGCTGCCGGGACGCGAAGCCCTCACCGGCCTGACTTCCAAGCGGGCGCTGCCCAAGTGGCATAGCCAGACTTTCATCGACCGCCAGCGCGTGGTCAGCGGCGGGCGCGAAGTGGTGCTGTTCGTCGACACGTTCAGCCGCTACTTCGAGCCGGAGAACGCGCGCGCCGCAATCAAGGTCCTCGACGCCGCCGGCTACCGGGTGCACGTCGCGCGGCCGACGGGCGCGCACGACCGGCCCCTGTGCTGCGGCCGCACGCTGCTCTCCGCGGGCCTGGTCGACGAGGCCCGCAAGGAAGCGCGCCGCATGCTCGATGCGGTAAAGCCTTTCGTCGCGAGCGGCTTGCCGATCATCGGCCTCGAGCCCTCGTGCCTGTTTACCCTGCGCGACGAATTCGAATCGATGCTGCCGGGCGAAGCCACCCGCGCGCTCGGGAAGCAGGCGGTGCTGTTCGAGGAATTCCTCGCACAGGAGGCCGACGCCGGCCGACTAAGGCTTACGCTGAAGCCCCTGGCGAAAAAAGCGCTCCTGCACGGCCACTGCCACCAGAAAGCGTTCGCCGCAATGGGCGCAGTGGAGAAGGCGCTCCGGCTTGTTCCTGGGCTGGAAGTCAGCACGGTGGAAACGAGCTGCTGCGGCATGGCGGGCAACTTCGGCTACGAGGCGGAGCATTACGAGGTCTCGATGAAGATGGCCGAGCTGAGCCTCCTCCCGGCAGTGCGCAAGGCCGAAGCCGACACGTTGATCGTTGCCGACGGCACCAGCTGCCGCCACCAGATTGCCGACGGCGCGCAGCGCAACGCAGTGCACGTCGCGCGCGTGCTGGCCGACGCGCTGGTCTGAACCCAAATCAGGGACAGACCACGTTTTTCCGCTCTGCGAAATAACGTGGTCTGTCCCCGATTACGAAATCAAATTGGCTGAATTCACCGCGCTCGACGACGCCGGGCTGAAGCGCTCGGTGCGCGTCCTTTGCCGCGCCGAGCCGCGCTTTGCCGCCATCGTGAAGCGCTACGGCCTGCCGCCGCTCTGGTCACGCGAGCCCGGATTCGCGACGCTGGCGCTCCTTATGCTCGAGCAGCAGGTATCGCTTTCGCAGGCGCGCGCCATGTTCGCGCGCATCGGGAAAGCCGGCGGCGTGACCGAGCGCAATGTCGGGAAGCTCGGCGAGGCAGGATTGCGCGAACTCGGCGTCACCCGGCAGAAATCGGCATACCTTTCCACGCTCGCGGGCCAATTGCTTTCTGGCAAGGTCGACTTGCGCACCTTGCCCGCAATGCCGGACGACGAGGCCATCGCCGAGCTCGACGCGCTTCATGGTATCGGCCCGTGGACCGCGCACTGCTACCTGCTGTTTGCGCTGCGCCGCCCGGATGTCTTCCCGGCCGCCGACCTTGGCCTCTTGGAAGCGGTGCGCGAGTTATGGAACCTGCCCGCACGGCCGACGCCGGAGGCGCTGGAGCGCCGGTCACGCGCCTGGCGTCCGCATCGCGCAGCCGCGGCGCGGCTCTTATGGCATCACTACCTTTGCGAGCGCGGCCGGACGGTCCCGGCCTAGCGTCCTGCGCGGCTAGGCCGCGGTCTTGCCATGGCAGTTCTTGAATTTCTTGCCGCTGCCGCAGGGACACGCCTCGTTGCGGCCGGTTTTCGGCGCCTCGCGCTTGACGGTCGAAGGCTTGTTGCGCAGCGCGCTTCCGTAGCGGTAGGTCGCGACGACCGAAGGCCAAAGCTCGTTGGCGCTTTCCTCCAGCATCCGCGCCCATTCCTTCTCGCCGGCGCGCTTTCGCTCGCCCTCGTCGATGGCGCCGGCCAGCACGCGCACCGGAAATAGCAGCTCGTCGACTTCCTCCGGATCGCCCAGCGTTTCGAGCGGCTCGGCGGCGACTTCCAGCCCGTCGAGGAAACCGATGCACCAGTATTCGAAGCGGCTCGACATTTCCGGCGTCGGGTCGAACAGGATCAGCTCGACGTCTTCCTTGCCTTCGAGGCTCGGCAGCAGCTGGCGGTAATAGCGCTTGGCGAGCTCGAACCACTCTGCGGCTTCGGGCCGGTTGTCCGGCCAGGCCTCGATACCGAACGCCCACGGCAGCCAGTCCTCCGGGCCGATCTCCTCCGGCGCGCTGGCCACCCCGCAGAGAAATCCCTGCAGCATGTCCATCGGCATCGGCTCCCAGCCGAGGGCATTTTCGCCGGCGCCGCCTTCCACGAAGTTCTCCAGCCGGTCCTGCTCCTGCCCCGAGAGCGGCTTGTCCGCGCGATCCTTGCCGCTCATCGAGCCGCCGGCTTGCGATACGCCCACAGCATCATCGCGACACCGGCGAGCACCATCGGCGCCGACAGCCACTGGCCCATGGTCATGTTGAGCGCGAGAATGCCCAGATAGTCGTCCGGTTCGCGCGTGTACTCACAGGCGAAGCGCGCCACGCCGTAGCCGATGAGGAAAAGGCCCGACACCGCGCCGCGCGGCCGGGATTTCGCCGAGTAGAACCAGAGCACGAAGAAAAGCAGCAGGCCCTCGGTGACCATTTCGTAGAGCTGCGAGGGATGGCGAGGCAGCGGGCCGGCGCCGCGGAACACCATGCCCCACGCGATGTCGGTCGTGCGGCCCCAGAGCTCGCCATTGATGAAGTTGCCGAGGCGCCCGGCCGCGAGGCCCAGCGGCACCAGCGGCGCGACGAAATCCATGAGGTCGAGCCAGTGCTTGCCGTGCTTGCGCGCGAACCACGCCATCGCCAGCAGCACGCAGAGGAACCCGCCGTGGAAGGACATCCCGCCCTGCCAGACCGCGAAGATCTCCAGCGGATGCGAGAGGTAGTACGCCGGCTTGTAGAAAATCACGTAGCCCAGCCGCCCGCCGAGGATCACGCCGAGGATGCCGTAGAAGAGCAGGTCGTCGAACTGTTCGCGCGTGATCGGGGCGCCCGGCCTGACAGAGGCAATGCGCCGCGTCCCGAGGAACCAGAAGGCCCCGAACGAGAAGAGGTACATGAGCCCGTACCAGCGGATGGCGAGGGGGCCGATCGCGATCGCGATCGGGTCGATGTTCGGGTGGATCAGCATTGGCCGATGTTACTGCATCGATTGCGCTAGTTCGTGGCCTGCCTGGGCTTGCGCTTCGCCAGGTCGACGAAGCGCGACAGCGAGGCAGAGCGCGCGTCGCGCCGCCAGGCCAGGCGCAGCTCGATCTTCGGATGCGCGTCGCGCACCGCGCGATAGACCACGCCGCTGCGCCGCAGGTTCAATAGCGATGCCGGCACGATCGCCACGCCCAGGCCGCTCGACACGAGGCTCACCACGGTCTGCATTTGCACCGCCTCCTGCGCAACGCGCGGCGCGAACCCGGCGCGCGTGCACAACCCCAGTACGACATCCGAAAGCCCTCGCGCAAGCGTTGCCGGCACCATCACAAACGGTTCCTCGGCAAGCGCGCGCACCGCGAGCGGCCCCCGCTCGCGCGCAAGGCGATGGTCTTCCGGCAGCGCGATGACGAGCGGCTCGCGATTCACGGCCACCGAATCGACCTCGCGCACCGGCAGGGGTGGCAGCACGAACCCGAGGTCCAGGTCGCCGGCGGCGAGGGCTTCGAGCTGCGCTTCGGTCACCAGTTCCCGCAGGCTCAGCGAGACGCCGGGATGCGCCGCCTTGAACCGGGAGAGCAGTCCGGGCAGGACGCTGTAGTCGGCAATGGTCACGAAACCGATGCGCAGCGCGCCCGCGCCTCCCGCTGCGCGCTCGGCCACCTCGCGGCTGGCGCGCTCGAGGCGCGCGATCACCTGGCGGGCTTCCTCGAGGTACCACGCGCCCGCCGGGGTGAGCTCGACTTTGCGGCGCGTCCGCTCGAAGAGCTTCGCGCCGAGCCGCGCTTCGAGATCCTGGATGCTGCGCGACAGCGGCGGCTGTGAAATGTGCAGCGACGCCGCGGCGCGGCCGAAGTGCAGGTGCTCGGCAACCGCGACGAACTGGCGCAGCTGGCGAAAGTCCGGGACATTCATGCCGTAAAGGTATCAGAAGCTCATCGGAATGATATTGGCGGGAATCAAGCAGCGGCGCTAGCCTTCGCCATCCCGATGGCCGCCGTGCATCCACCCCTCTCCCCGCCTCTATCCCGCCTGCCGGCCTACGCCGCCTTGGTGCTGACGGCCGCGCTGTGGGGCAGCAATCCCTCGATTTCGCGCCTCATCCTCGAGGCGGTGCCGCCCGTCGCACTGGCCTGGTCGCGCTGGTTCGTCGTGCTGGTGGCGGTGACGCCCCTGGTGTGGCCGGAGCGCGCCGCCATTGCCGAAGCCCTGCGCACGCGCTGGAAGACGCTGCTGCTGTTCACGCTGCTTGCGGGCGCACCGCAGAGCGTCATCATCTACAAGGGGCTCGAGTACTCTTCCGCGGTCAACCTGGGCCTGTTCAATTCGGCGATCCCGGTGCTGATCCTGATCCTCGGCGCCATGTTCTGGGGCAAACGCATCCGGGTCCACGAAGCCATTGGCATCCTCGTGTCGCTCACCGGCGTGCTGGTGATCCTTTTCCAGGGATCGCTCGCCAAGGCGCTGGCGCTCGCCTTCAACATCGGCGACGTGATCCTCTTCGCCGGCATGGTGCAGTGGGCGCTCTATACGCTGAAGCTGATCGACCGGCCGAGGGCGTTGTCGCCGCCGGCGCTGGTCGCGATCATCGCGGCCTTCGGCGTGGCGATCACAACGCCGCTGCTGGCACTGGAGGCCGTGATGGTGCATCCGCCCCGACTCGACGGCATGACGCTGCTTGCGCTGCTTTACATCGGCCTCGGGCCTACGCTCGGCGCCATGCTCTGCTACAACTATGGCGTGGAGCGCATCGGCGCGGTCCGCGCCGGGGTGCTGGTGCACCTCATGCCGGTGTTTTCGAGCGTGTTCGCGATGCTGCTGCTCGGCGAACGTGTGCACATGTTTCATGCGACCGGGTTTGCGCTTGTGGCAGGCGGCGCGCTGCTTGCGCTCGCCGCTTCACGCCGCGTGGCTTTCAGTTAATTCAACAGGGAGGATCCCATGGCTGACCAAAAGAACTGGCGTTCCAAGACGATTACCGGCGGGGTAGCCCGCGCACCGAACCGCGCGATGCTGCGCGCCGTCGGCTTCGGCGACGGCGATTTCGACAAGCCGATCGTCGGCGTGGCCAACGGCCATTCGACGCTCAATCCTTGCAATGCGGGCATCCAGCCGCTGGTCGACAAGGCGGTCGCGGCCCTCGAAGCCTCGGGCGCCAAGCCGCAGATGTTCGGCGTGCCGACGATCACCGACGGCATCGGCATGGGCACCGAGGCGATGAAGTACTCGTTGGTTTCGCGCGAAGTGATAGCGGACGCGATCGAGACCTCGGTGAACGGCCAGGCGATGGACGGCGCGCTGGTCGTCGGCGGCTGCGACAAGAACATGCCCGGCGGCATGATGGCGATCGCGCGCATGAACGTGCCCGCGATCTACGTCTATGCAGGCACGATCAAGCCGGGCAAGTGGAAGGGCGTCGACCTCACGGTGGTCTCGGTTTTCGAAGCGGTGGGCGCTTTCGCCTCCGGCAAGATGTCGAAGGAAGACTACGACGGCATCGAGCGCAACGCCTGCCCTTCGGTCGGCGCCTGCGGCGGAATGTTTACCGCGAACACGATGTCCTCGTCCTTCGAGGCGCTGGGCATGAGCCTGATGGGGTCGTCGCAGATGGCCTCGCCGGATGCCGAGAAAGCCGACTCGGCGGCCGAATCGGCCAAGGTGCTGGTGGAGGCAATCAAGAACAACCTTCGCCCGCGCAAGATCATCACGCGCAAGTCGATCGAAAACGCGATCGCGCTGGTGATGGCCACCGGCGGCTCGACCAACGCGGTGCTGCACTACCTTGCCATCGCCGCCGCGGCCGAGGTGAAGTGGACGATCGACGACTTCGAGCGGGTGCGGAGGAAAGTGCCGGTGCTTTGCGACCTGAAGCCTTCGGGCAAGTATGTCGCGGTCGATTTCCACCGCGCGGGTGGCGTGCCGCAGGTGCTCAAGATCCTGCTTGAGAACGGCCTGTTGCATGGCGAGTGCATGACGATCACCGGCCGCACGATCGCCGAGGAACTCAAGAACATTCCCTCGCAGCCGCGCAAGGACCAGGACGTGATCCGGTCTTTCAGCGAGCCGATCTACAAGCAGGGCCACCTAGCGATCCTGAAGGGCAACCTTGCACCGGAAGGCTGCGTGGCGAAGATCACCGGGCTCATGAATCCGGTGATCACGGGCCCTGCGGGCGTGTTCGATTCGGAGCCTGCGTGCATGAAGGCGATCATGGCCAAGAAGATCAAGCCGGGTGACGTGGTCGTGATCCGCTACGAAGGTCCGAAGGGCGGGCCGGGCATGCAGGAGATGCTCGCGCCGACTTCAGCGTTGATTGGCCAGGGCTTGGGCGAATCGGTGGGCCTGCTGACGGACGGCCGCTTCTCAGGCGGCACCTGGGGCATGGTGGTCGGCCACGTGGCGCCCGAGGCCTTCGTCGGCGGGACGATTGCGCTCGTCAAGGAAGGCGACTCGATCACCATCGACGCGAAGAAGCAACTGATCCAGCTCAACGTTCCGGCCAGGGAGATTGCCGCGCGGCGCAAGAAGTGGAAGCAGCCGAAGCCACGCTACACGCGGGGATTACTTGCGAAGTATGTGAAGCTCGTGTCGACGGCGAGCCTCGGCGCGGTTACTGATCACGACTAGTTCGTAAGCGGGCCGGCTCAAAACCCCGAGCCGGGCTGCTTGAGAAACTCGATCTCCTCGGGCGTGCTCTCGCGCCCGAGTGCCGCATTGCGGTGCGGAAAGCGGCCGAAGCGTTTGACGATCACGCGGTGTTTCTCGGAATACTCCACCGCATCCGCAGTTTCGGGAAAAGCGTTTAGCGGCGCGAACAGCGCGCACGAGCGGTCCTGGTCGGCGATCGACTCGCTGTGTTCGAACGGCAGGTAAACGAACATGCGCTCGACCGGTAGCAGCTTCGCGCCCCAGCCGCGCTCGACGACCTTCCTTGCGAGGGCAAGCGCCATCGGGTCAGTCGCAAAAGCGCGCCCGCTGCCGCGGAACAGGTTGCGCGGGAACTGGTCGGTGACGACTATGAAAGCGAGCGCGTTCCTCGGGTCTTCGGTCCACGCACCGAGCCGGCCCTGCGCGGCCTCGTTCAGGAGCGGAAGAAATCGCGCGCGGATCGACTCGTCGAACAGCGCGCTTTTCTCGAACCACGCCTTTCGCCGCGGCCCCGGTGTTGCACCGAACCAGAAATCGAGAACGTCCTGAGAAGTTTCCATGTCTGATTAAATAGGGTCAGAGTCGATTTATGGCAAGCGTTAATTCGACTCTGACCCCATTTATTGCGGAAGCTCCATGGCCAATCGCCTAGCGCAGGAAACATCGCCGTATCTCCAGCAGCACGCGGAAAACCCGGTCGATTGGTACGCGTGGGGAGAGGAGGCGCTCACGCGGGCGCGCGAAACAGACACGCCGATTCTCCTCTCAGTGGGCTATTCGGCCTGCCACTGGTGCCATGTGATGGCGCACGAAAGCTTCGAGGACCCGGAGGTCGCCGCGGTCATGAACGAGCTGTTCGTCAACATCAAGGTCGATCGCGAAGAGCGCCCCGACATCGACCAGATCTACCAGACCGCGCACCAGATGCTCACGCAGGCCACCGGCGGCTGGCCGCTGACGATGTTCCTCGCGCCCGATGGCACGCCTTTCTTCAGCGGCACGTATTTCCCCAAGACTTCGCGCTACGGCCTGCCGGGATTCCCCGAGTTGCTGCAGCGGGTGTCGGCGATCTGGCGCGAGCGCCGCGCCGAGGTCAAAGAGCAGGGCGAGCAGGTACGCCTCGCGTTTTCCCGCATGCAGCTTGGCCATGGCGCAGCCGTCGGGCGCCCGGCGCATGCTTCGGATTTCGATGCGCAGCCGATCATGGAGTCGGTCTCCAACCTGCGCGAAAATTTCGACGCCGAGACTGGAGGATGGGGGCAAGCGCCCAAATTCCCGCACCCGACCGACATCGAGCTCTGCCTGCGGCGCTATGCGCACGATGGCGACGGCCACGCGCTGGAGATGGCCGACCTCACGTTGCAGGCCATGGCGCAGGGCGGCATCTACGACCAGCTCGGCGGGGGCTTCGCGCGCTACAGCACCGATGCGACGTGGACCATCCCGCACTTCGAGAAGATGCTTTACGACAACGGCCCGTTGCTGGCGCTGCTGTCAGATGCGCACACGGCAACAGGCAAGCCGCTCTACGCGCGCGTCGCGGCGGAAACCGCCGGCTGGGTGATGCGCGAGATGCAATCGCCCGAGGGCGGCTACTACTCCAGCCTCGATGCCGATTCCGAAGGCGTCGAAGGCAAGTTCTACGTCTGGGAGCGCGAGGAAGTGCGCGCGCTCCTGACTGCTGAGGAATATGAAGCCTTTGCTGCGCGTTACGGCCTGGACCGCGAGCCGAATTTCGAGGATAAGCTCTGGAACCTCGTGCTCGCGCGGGAGACCGAAGGATCCGAGCAACTGATCGCTTCCGCACGGGCGAAAGCGTTCGCCGCGCGCGAAAAGCGCATCCGTCCCGGCCGCGACGAAAAGGTGCTGGTGTCCTGGAATGCGCTCATGGTGCGCGGCATGGCGCGCGCCGGCCGCGTCTTCGGCAAACGCGAATGGATCGACTCGGCGCGGCGGTCGCTGGCTTTCATCCATGACACGATGTGGAAGGACGGGCGCCTCTTTGCCACCTACAAGGACGGCCGCGCTCACCTGAATGCGTATCTCGACGACTACGCCTTCCTCATCGATGCGTTGATCGAGTACCTGCAGGCCGATTTCGCGGTCGAGTGGCTCGATTTTGCCGAGGACGTGGCCGACACGATGCTCGAGCAGTTCGAGGACCCGGAGAGCGGCGGCTTCTTTTTCACCGGGCGCGACCACGAGCGGCTGATCCACCGCCCCAAGCCGGGCCATGACAACGCGACGCCTTCGGGCAACGGGGTCGCGGCTTTTGCGCTGCAAAGGCTCGCGGCGCTGACCGGGGACGAGCGCTATCGCGAAGCCGCTGAACGCACGCTCGAGCGTTTCTATCCCACCATGAAGCAATACCCGGCCGGATTCGGGTCGCTGATGATTGCCCTCGAAGAGGCGCTTGGGCCGCCGACCACGGTGATCCTGCGCGGCGAGCCGGCGGCGCTCCAGGACTGGGCCGGGACGCTGGCGCGGGAGTACTGGCCATCAACGATCGTAATGGCGATCCCCTCGGGGGCGACCGGCCTCCCGGAGGTGCTGGACAAGCCGCCGGCGAATCCGGCCGAGGCGCCTGTCAACGCCTGGGTATGCCAGGGCGTTACTTGCCTGTTGCCGGTGACCGACCTTGAAACACTTCGCAACACTTGCAACAAAGGGGCTGGCCGGTAGTTTTTGGGGTAAATTGCGCCCCTTGCAGCGCCTAATAGCATTCGAATCGTCCAAGGAGCACTCATGAAACTCGCCGCCCTCGCCACCGCCCTCGCCGCCTGCGCAGTCGTTTCGCTGCCGGCCAAGGC
>JANMDK010000320.1:0-7160 GCA_031376265.1 Pseudomonadota bacterium | reverse complement strand
CTCTCTCACGCGGCCGGCACCGGGCCGCTGTTGTCGGACGAAGCGGTGCGGCTCATCCTCGTGCTCAAGGTGGCGAGCCTCGCCAAGGGACACTCCGGGGTACATCCGTCGACCGTCGAGGCGCTGGTGTCGCTCTACAACGCCGGCGTGATGCCGTGCATCCCGTCCAAGGGCTCGGTCGGCGCCTCGGGCGACCTAGCTCCGCTCGCGCATCTATCCGCCGCGCTCATAGGCGTCGGCGAAGTGCGCATCGAAGGAAAAATCGTCGGCGCGATCGATGGCCTTGCGCACGCTGGAATCAAAGCGCTCGAACTGCGCCCCAAGGAGGGGCTTGCGCTCCTCAATGGCACGCAGGTTTCCACTGCGCTCGCATTGATCGGCGTCTTTGCCGCGGAGGATGTCTTCGCCGCAGCAGTGGTCGCCGGCGCGCTGTCGGTCGATGCGGCGATGGGCAGCGACACGCCCTTCGACGAGCGCATCCACGAATTGCGCGGGCACGCCGGCCAGATCGAGGTTGCGCAGCTTTACCGAAAGCTTCTCGCCGGGAGCGGCATCCGGGCCTCGCACCTTTCGGGCGACGACCGCGTGCAGGATCCCTACTCGCTTCGCTGCCAGCCGCAGGTCATGGGCGCCTGCCTCGACGTGATCCGCGCCGCCGCAAAGACGCTGGAGATCGAAGCCAACGGCGTGACCGACAACCCGCTCGTGTTCCCGGACTCAGGCGAAGTCCTCTCCGGCGGCAACTTCCACGCCGAGCCGGTGGCGCTCGCCGCCGACACGCTCGCGCTGGCCATCGCGGAGATCGGGGCGTTGTCCGAACGGCGCATCGCGCTGCTGATCGACGCGAGCATCAGCCGCCTGCCGCCTTTCCTGGTCGAGCACGGCGGCGTGAATTCCGGCTTCATGATCGCGCAGGTCACCGCCGCGGCACTGGCGAGCGAGAACAAGTCGCTCTCCCACCCCGCCAGCGTCGACAGCCTGCCGACCTCGGCCAACCAGGAGGACCACGTGAGCATGGCCACGTTCGCGGCACGGCGCCTGGGCGACATGAACGACAACACTGCGGGCATCGTTGCGATCGAATTGCTGGCCGCGGCGCAGGGCGTCGATTTCCGCAAGCCGCTCGCCACGTCACCCGACCTGCAACGCGCGCTTGCCGCGATCCGAAAGCGCGTGCCGTTCTATGCCGAGGACCGTTATTTCGCGCCGGACATCGCGGCGATCAAGGCGCTCGTTGCCGGCGGCCACTACACCTCCGAGGCAAAGTCGCTCCTCCCCTCGGGCTAGAATCCGCCCATGGAACCCTACCGCTTCAAGCAGGGCACCGCGCCCCTGCTCTTGTCGATGCCGCACGTCGGCACGCACATTCCCGACGCGCTCGCCCGACGCATGATGCCGATCGCTCGCACTGTGCCGGACACCGACTGGCATCTCGAGCAGCTCTACGAGTTCGCGGATAATCTCGGCGCGTCGATCCTCGCCGCCACGCATTCGCGCTACGTGGTCGACCTCAACCGGCCGCCGGACAACGCCAACCTCTATCCCGGCCAGGACACGACGGGCCTCTGCCCGATCGACACTTTTGCCAAGCAGCCGATCTACCGCATGGGCGAGGAGCCGGACGACACCGAAATCCGGGACCGGGTGCGCCAGTACTGGAAACCGTATCACGCCAAGCTGCAGGAGGAGCTCGCGCGCATCAAGGCCCAGCACGGCAGCGCGCTGTTGTGGGATGCGCACTCGATCGCCTCCGAGGTGCCGCGCTTCTTCCAGGGTCGCCTCACCGACTTCAACCTCGGCACCGCGGATGGCGCCTCATGCCGGCCGGAGATCGGCGCGAAGATGCTCGAGATCGCGCAAGGCGCCGACGGCTTTACCTCGGTGCTCAACGGCCGCTTCAAGGGCGGCTACATCACGCGCACCTACGGCAAGCCGTCGGAAGGCGTCGAGGCCGTGCAGTTGGAGCTTTCCGAGATCACCTACATGGACGAGCCGCATCCGTTCGGCTACCGGAAAGACCTCGCGGGCGAAGTGCAGCCGCATTTGCAGGGCATGCTCGAAGCGTTCCTCGGCTTCCACCGACCCTGAGCTCGCTACTGACATTTTTACGGCCAACCTCTAGTATCGGCGCGGATCTCCAGCCAACTTACTGACATTTACGACCCGCCGAACGAGCATGGATTTCCATTTACCTAGACGCACGCAGGTGATTCTGCAGAATCCCCTGGCGTTCACGCTGCAGGTGCTCAAGGGCTTCCAGGCGAACCAGGGCCTGCTGCTGGCCGGCGCCGTCGCCTACTACGCGCTGCTCTCGATCGTGCCGCTGCTGATCCTCATGGTGATGGCGCTTTCGCACTTCATCGACCAGTCCGAGCTGCTCTCGACGCTCAGCCGGGCGCTGGAGTTCGTCGTGCCCGGACAGTCGCGCGAGGTCGTGCGCGAGCTGCGGGCGTTCCTCAACAACAGCGCCTCCATCGGGCTGGTGCTGTTCGCCACGATGCTGTTCTTCAGCTCGCTCGGCTTCAAGGTGCTCGAGAACGCGATGTCGGTGATCTTCCTGCATCGCGTCGCGGTGAGGAAGCGCCATTTCCTCGCTTCGCTCCTGCTGCCTTTCGGCTACATCCTGTTCATCGGCGCCCTGCTTTTCATCGGCACCTACATCCTCGCCGACCTGCTTGCGATCGGCGAATGGAACATCGTGCTCCACGGGCATAGGTGGTCGCTCGGCACTGCCTCTCGCGCGGCGCTCTATGTATTCGGGATCGCGGGCGAAATCCTGCTGATCTCGTCGATCTACTACTTCATGCCCGTGGGCCGCGTATCGATCAGCCACGCGCTGATCGGCGGGGCCACGGCCGGCCTCCTCTGGGAGATCACCCGCCATGCCCTCGTGTGGTACTTCACCACGCTGTCGCAGGTGAGCGTGGTCTACGGCTCGCTCACGACCGCGATCGTCGTGCTTCTGTCTTTCGAGATCGTCGCCACGCTGCTCCTGCTCGGCGCGCAAGTGATCGCTGAGTACGAGCGCATCGCCCCGGTCGATCCCGACGCCGAACCCCAAACCGCGCACCTCGGCGAAGCGCCCAGCGAAGTGGTGAGCAAGCCACATGGCTGAACCGCCAGGGCCGTAGGCGCCGGCCGGGGGCGGTTTCGCAGGGCGGAATCGGGGCGGCAGTAGCCGGTTGTATAATCTTTATACAATCCGTCACCGCCCCCTCCCACGCGCTTGAACCTCGACCGAATCGATTTCCAGGGCAGCGAACTGCTCCCCGAACGCATTGCCGGCGCCCTGCGCAAGGCCATCGTCGACAGCGTCCTTGCGCCCGGCGAGCGGCTGCAGGAGCAGGAGCTCGCCCGGAGCCTCGGCGTCAGCCGGGTGCCGCTGCGCGAAGCCTTCCGCGTGCTGGCCGGTGAAGGCCTCGTAGTCATCCAGCCGCATCGCGGCGCAGTTGTCAGCGAGCGGTCCGACGGCGAGCTGCGCGAATTGTTTGCGGTCCGCGCGATGTTCGAGTCGACCGCCGCGCGATTGCTTTCAATATCGCGCCCGCAACCCACCCTCGACGCCCTGGACGCGATGGTCGCCGAAATGAAGACGGCTGTGCGCAACAAGAAGCTGGCCGAGTACTCGGCGCTTGCGGTGCGCTTCCACGATCGCATGGTGGCCGAGTGCGGCAACGTGCTGCTCGGCCGGCTGTATCGCGATATCCGCACCAACCTGCGCCGCTACCAGACGCTGATGGGCGACCTGCCCGGCTCGCCGGCCCAGTCGATCCGCGAGCACGAGAAGATCCTCGCAGCGATCCGCGCCGGTGACTCGTCCGCAGCTGCGCGCGAGGCCGAATCGCACGTCGGCGAACTGGTGCTGCGCTTCGAGAAGAGACCCAAACCTACCCCACCGAAGAAAACCGGGAAAAAGAATGCCTGATACAAAGCCGCCCGCAAGCACCCTGCCCCTCGCCGGATTGCGCGTCCTTGACCTTTCGCGCGCACTCGCCGGCCCGTTCTGCGCGACGATCCTCGCCGACCTCGGCGCCGACGTGATCAAGATCGAGCCGACGCCAGACGGAGAGATGGTGCGCGGATGGGGTCCTTTCCTCGACGGCACCAGCGTTTATTACCTCAGCATCCACCGCAACAAGCGCAGCCTCGCGGTGAATTTCCGCGACCCGGCAGGGCTGGAGCTGATCCGCACCATGGCCGACCAGGCCGACATCCTCATCGAGAATTTCAAGCCCGGCGTGATGGGCGACATGAAGATGGACTACGCCACGCTGGCAGCGCGCAATCCCCGCTTGATCTTCGCTTCGATCACCGGCTTCGGCACGACCGGACCTTACGGCGGCTGGCCGGGCGTCGACCAGATCGCGCAAGGCATGTCGGGACTCATGAGCCTCACCGGGCACAAGGAAACCGGCCCGACGCGCGTCGGCATTCCCATTGGCGACGTCGTCGCCGGCATGTGGGCCGCGCTCGGCGTGCAAGCGGCAGTGATCCAGCGCATTGCGACCGGTCGCGGGCAGCTCGTCGAGACGTCGCTCCTCGCCGGCCTGATCGGCTTGCTGACGGTGCAGGGACAGCGCGAACTTTCCCTCGGGGATACGCCGGTCGTGGCCGGCAATGACCATCCGGTCGTCTACCCGTACGGCATGTTCGAGGCCAAGGACGGCCCGTTCAACATGGCCGCGGCGACCGAGGACATGTGGGCCAAGTTGTGCAAGCTGGTGGGCCGCCCGGAGTGGGTCGTAAACCCGGAATACAAGGACAGCGCCTCCCGCAGCCGCAACCGCGAAGTGCTGAAGCGGGAACTCAACGCGATCTTCGCAACGCGCGGCAAGATGGACTGGACGCTCGACCTCGTGAAGCTCGGCCTGCCCGCCGGCCCGATCTTCACGCTGGACCAGGTCTTCGCCGACAAGCACGTCAACGAGACCGGCATCGTCGAGGAAATCGATCACCCGACGCTGGGCAAGCTGCGCCTGGTCGCAAGCCCGATCCGCATGGCGGGCATGGGCGGGCGCTCGATCCGCTCGGCGCCGCCGGAGCTTGGCGCCGACAGCCGCCAGGTGCTCGCGGAGTTCGGCATCCCGGAAGCTCGCATAGCAGAACTGGTCGCTGCGAAAACGATCCAGTCCCGCTAGGAACCCGAATGCTTTCCGACCAGCTTGCCTACGTGGCGCTTGCCTCCAACGATCCGGCGGCCACCTGCCACGCGCTGGAGAAAAATTTCCGGCTGCCGCGCACCGAATTCGCTTCGAGCGAAGGGCCGGTGCCGGTGTTCGCGCTCGGCCGAAGCGCGCTTGCAGTGTTTCCCCTTGGCCATCCAATGCTCGGCGGCGCCGCGAAGCCCGGCGTGAACCACATCGCCCTTGGCGTGGACGACGTTGGTGCCGCGACGAAGAAAGCCATTGATGCGGGCGCCAAGGCAGCCGGCGAAGTGTCCGCCGGACTCGGCGGACGCAAGGCCGCGATGCTCGATCCCGCGAGTACCGTCGGTGTGCGCGTGCACCTGACCGAGCGCTTCAAGCACTCGCCCGCCGCGAATTCGCCGATCGAGCGCATCGACCACCTCGGCGTGGCGAGCGCCGACGTCTCGGAAGACGAAACCGTTTTTGCCCACAGGCTCGGCTTCGCGATCGAGAGCCGCCAGACCGACATGGAAGTCAGCGTTGCCGTGGAGAGCTTCACCTCGGACAAGTACGGCGTGGTGTATCACTCGCGGCCGCCCGAGATTGTGGCCGGCCTGCGCGACCTGTTCGTCACCATCGGCGATTGCGAGCTGGAATTCCTCGCCAACTTCAATCCGCGTCAAGCCGGCGAGGTCGACCACGGCCAGTCGGGGACCACGCGCCAGGACCAGGGTGCGATAGCGCGCTACGTCGCCTCGCGCGGCAGGGGGCTGCATCACGTCGCAATGAAAACCCCCGACATCGACGCCCTGCTCGCCTCGCTTGCGGCAGCGGGCATGACGGTCATCGATCGCAAGGGACGCCCCGGCGGGCGCCGCTCGATGATCGGCTTCATCCACCCAAAATCGACCGGCGGCGTGCTCATGCATGTCGTGCAGCGTCAGGATTAGAACGCTCAACACCGAGGAGACACAATGAAAAAGACCATCCAAAGCCTGGCTATCGCGGGACTGCTTTCCGCCACGGCCGCTTGTTCGACCGCCTTTGCGCAGGACTACCCGTCCAAAGGTCCCATCAGGCTCGTGGTCGGCTTCGCCACCGGCGGCGGGACCGACGCAATCGCGCGCTCGATCAACACCCGACTGGGCGAAATCCTCAAGCAGTCGGTGATCGTCGAGAACCGGCCGAGCTCGGGCGGCATCCTCGGCACCGACGCGGTGGCGAAATCGGCGCCCGACGGCTACACCGTGAGCTTCAACGTCAACACGCACGCGATCAACCAGGCGCTCTATCCCAAGCTGCCCTACGACACCGAGCGCGACCTGCGCGGCGTGACGCTCATCGGCTCACTCGGCCAGATGATCGCGGCCCACCCGAATGCCGAAGCGAGCACGCTGCAGCAATTCCTCAAGCTCGAGGCGCCGACGGACAACAAGAAGCGCCTGATGGCCAACGGCGGCATCGGCTCCCCGGGTCACCTGGCCGCGGCGTACCTCGAGTCGCTCGCGGGCGTTAAATTCACGCACGTGCCCTACCGCGGCGCCGGCCCGGGCATCACCGACGTCCTCGGCGGGCAGGTGCCGTACATCTTCTCCACTTCAGCCGGGCTGCTGCCGCATGTGAAGGGCGGCCGGCTCAAGGCGATCGCGATTTCCTCGCCCGAGCGCTCGCCGCTCACCCCCAACGTGCCGACGATTGCCGAGAGCGGCTTCCCCGGCTACGACATGGACACGTGGATTGCGACCTTCGTGCCGAAAGCCACGCCGAATTCGGTCGTCAAGATCCTGCATGACGCCACGCTCGAGGCGCTCAAGTCGCCGCTGGTCAGGGAGCGCATCGAAGCGCAGGCCGGACGGATCATTGGCGGCTCGCCGGAGCAGCTCGACAAGCTGGTCAACGAGGACATCAGGCGCTACTCGAAGATCGTGAAGGATTTCGGAATCAAGGCAGAGTAGACCAGCTTGTCGAGCTGCTCCGGCGAGCCGCCAATGATCCGTCCGGCCTGCGCTTCGATGCGCTCCCTGACCAGCGGCG
>JANMDK010000310.1:0-6243 GCA_031376265.1 Pseudomonadota bacterium | reverse complement strand
ATCGCGAGCTGGTCGATCTGGACGGGATTCACGCCGCGCCTCGCGAGCTCGCCGCGATAGAGGTCGATGCTGCGCAGGATCCGCTCCGGGACGGCCTTGCCATAGGCGACGCCGCGATCGTAGGGCGCGCCGGCAAGATCGATCAGGGGGAACATCGACGCGTCCATTCCGGCCTGCCGGTCAGATCGGCTTGACGGCGAGGTCGCCGCGGTACGGCGTGACGTCGAGCGTCGGCTGGTGGCGCGCGAAGGGATCGGGCTCGGCCGCGAGACCGGCGTCCAATGCCAGCTTGGCGATCCCGGCGCCGGTCATGAAGCGCACGCCCGGCTGGCTGGCGATATAGCCAAGCAACTCATCCAGCGCTGCGATGCGGGCTGCGCGGGTCGAGCCCACGTCACCGCGCAAGTGCAAGGTCAGGGGAACGAGGCAGCCTTCGCGATAGAGCGCGTCGAATTCCTCTCGCCAGACCTTCACGAGCCGGGCATGCGTGTGCCGGGCCGAAAATAGGAGCGAGTCATCCAGCGCCGACACGGTGGGCACCTCGACGATTCGCTTCGAGGGCGAGGGCGCAATCAGGTAGGGATGGTCGTCGTCCTGGAACGAGGATTCGTAATCGAAGCCCAGATCGGCAAGCAGGCCGAGGGTGTTGCGGCTGAGCTCGCCGCCGGCCGCGCGGAATCCGGTCGGCGCCTTGCCGGTGATCTTTGCGATTCCTTCGCGTGCTTGCGCCAGCGCGGCGCGCTCGCCGTCGCCCAGCGTGTGCAACGGCGTGAGATCCATGCCGCGCGAAGCGATTTCGTGCCCTTCGTCCTGGAACGCCCGCACCGCATCGGGATGGCGGTTCGCATCGCTCGCAGTCACGAAAGTCGTGGCTGCAATCCCGCGGCGCTTGAAGAGGGCCAGCAGCCGCGGCATACCGGCGCGCACGCCGTAACGGCCGTACGAGAAGCGCCCGAACAGGCGATCCTCGGTGGTGGACTTGAGGTCGACGACCTCGGCATCGAAGTTGACCGAGACGAAGACCGCGCAGCGCGTGCCGTCCGGCCAGGCAAAGGATTTCATGGGACCCGGATCTCCTCGAGGCGCTGCGGGTTGTCGAGGCACCAGCGCGCGAATTCTCCCGAGGAGAAGAACCGCACCCCGTCGTGCTCCTTCATGTAGCGGATCATCTGCTCGAGGGCGGCCGCGCGCGCCGGCGTGCCGGATCCCCAGCCCGAGCGCGGATGCACGGTAAGCACCATGAACCGGTCGGACGCATAGATCGCATCGAATTCCGATTTCCACTGCGCCAGCACTTCCGACGGCGGCGTGTAGCTGAACTTGTAGAAAGGGAAATCGTCGAGGCTGTAGGTGTTGTTCGGCAGCTCGACGATGCAGTCGTCCTTTTCGGGGCCGAAACGCAGGCGGTACGGCAGGTCGTAGTCCTTGTCGCTCGAGTCATAGAGGTAGCCCAGCGCCTTGAGCACGTGCATCGTGTTCGCCGTCTTGCGCCCGGAAGGGGAGCGCCACCCGAGGACCGGCTTGCCGAGGAGCTGGCGCAGGATCCCGTCGGTCTTGTGGAGGAGCGAGGTTTCCTCCTCGGCGCCGAGGTCCCAGGCCTCGTGCAGGTAGCCGTGGGCCGCGACTTCGAAGCCGGCCGCCTGGATTGCCAGCACGGTATCGGGATGGCACTCGGCGTCATAGCCGGGAACGAAGAACGTGCACGGCACGCCTTGCCGGGTCAGCATTTCGATGTGCCGCGGAATCCCGCAGCGCGCCGCGTAGCGTCCCCAGGAGTGCGTGCCGGCCGGGGCGATGCCGCGACCGACTTCATGGCTTGGGCCGTCGAAGTCCATACCGAGCGTGACCGCGCAGCGGAATTCCTCGGGCAATTTGGTGCGTGGTGCGGCGGAAGGCGTCATCGGCCCGATTCTATCCATGTCCCCGGCAGGGCGTGGCGCCCGATGCGAAATGCGCTACACGCGCCGGGATCGATGCGCTAGCCTCCATGCATTCCAGCCAGTGAACGATGCAGGGGATTTCCGATGGCGTTACCGGAGTCGATGGACGTAATCGAAATTGCGAACATGGGGCCCTCGGGCGCATTCCGGCCGGCGACCCGGCCGGTGCCTGTGCCGCGCTCCGGCGAAGTGCTGATCAAGGTCGAGGCGATCGGCGTTTCGCGGACCGATTCGCTGCAGCGGCGCGGGATGCATCCGCCGCCCCCGGGCGTGACGGACGTGCCGGGCCTGGAGGTTGCGGGCATCATCGCGGCCACCGGCACATCGGGGTCGCGCTGGAGAATCGGGGACGCGGTCTGCGCCCTGTTGCCGGGTGGAGGGTATGCGCAGTACGCCATCGCGCCCGAGCAACAGGTGCTGCCTGTACCGGAGAACTGGACCATGCAGGAGGCGGCAACGCTTCCCGAGAATGCCTTTACCGTCTGGGAGAACGTTTTCCGGCGCGCACGCCTGGCGAAAGGCGAGAGGATGCTCGTGCACGGCGGCACCAGCGGGCTGGGATCGCTGGCGCTGATGATGGGCCAGGCGTTTGGTGCGACGGTGTATGCCACCGCCGGCAGCGATGCCAAGTGCGCCGCCTGCCTGCGCATCGGCGCAGTCGCTGCGGTGAATTACAAGACCGCCGATTTCGTCCCTGTGATCCTCGAGAAGACGGGCGGGCACGGCGTCGACGTCGTGATCGACATCGTGGGCCGCGACTACGTGCAGCGATCGATCGATACGCTTGGATACGACGGGCGGCTGGTGCACCTCGCCACGCAAGGTCCGGTAAAGAGCGCCACGATCGAGATGAACACGCTGTTGAAAAAGCGCATCACGATCATCGCGTCGAGCCTGCGGCAGCGCAGCCCGGAGCAGAAGGGCCTCATCACGCAGGAATTGCTGGCGCAGATGTGGCCGAAAATGGCGGCGCGCGCCCCGATCGCGCCGTTGATCGATTCGGTGCATCCGCTCAAGGAAGCCGCCCGGGTGCATGAATATTTCGACAGCGGCGCGCACATCGGTAAGATCGTTCTGGTGCCGTGATCGAGTCGAAAAACATTCCAAGGAGGTAGTCATGGGAATCCCCAAGGCAATCCGCGTCGCGGCGGCCAGCGTACTTTGCTGGGGCATCGCGCAAACCTGCCACGCGCAGGCTTACCCGACGAAGCCGATCCGCGTGATCGTTCCTTTCGCCGCAGCCGGCGCCAACGACCTCATCGGCCGGGCACTGCAGCGCCCGCTGGGCAAGGCGCTCAACGGCACCGTGATCATCGAGAATATGCCCGGCGCATCTACCAAGATCGGGGTCAATGAAGTCATCAAGGCCGCGCCCGACGGGCACACCCTGCTCTTCGCGAGCCTCGCCTCGACGATGGCCTATTACTACTCGGGCGTGTTCGACACCAAGGTCTGGGAGCAAATGGTGATCCTGGGCCGCAGCGGGCAGATGGCGTGGGGCATGCTCGAAGCGCGCTCGGATGCGCCGTTCAAGAACTGGCAGGAGCTCGTCGCGCACGCAAAAAAGAATCCCGGAAAGATGAGTTCCGCGGGTCCGGCGACCGGCGGCATGATGAACCTCATCGTGCTCGAGAGCGCCAGGAGCGCCGGCATCGACATCACGTACGTGCCCTATGCAGGCGGCGGCCCGAGCGGCACCGCGCTGATGGGCGGGCACGTCGACTATCGCGTCGCGCAGCCGATCGAAGTCGTCCCGAACGTTCGTGCCGGTAAGACCCGTGGCATTGCGGTGGCTTTCCCCACCCGCCTGCCGGAGATGCCGGACGTGCCGACGTTCCGCGAAGTCGGCATCCAGTTCGATGTGCCGATCTTCGGGTTCGACCTCTGGGGTCCGCCGAACCTGCCGCCGGCGATCGCCGGCCAGCTCACGCGGGCGCTCGAGCAGGCGCTCAAGGATCCGGAGTACATCGAGACGGTCAAGCGCCTCACGTACCAGCCGGTGTTCCTTGGCCCCGAGGGGTTGAAACAAATGGCCAAGGCCTTCGAGACCGAAATCGGGCCGAAGCTCGAGGCCGCCTTTCCGGTGAAAAAGTAGCGAAGCGACGGAGGAGTGACGCGATGTCGAAGTCGCAGGTCATCGAGGAAATCTCGGCGAAGAACGTGCGGGCGCACGTCGAGAAGATCGTGCAGATCCCGCACAGGGCGGCCGGCTCGATCAACGGACGCCGCATGGCGGAGTACAGCCGCGACGCGATGCTCGGCGTCGGCCTCACCGATGTAAAGATCCACGAGCTGCCGGCGATCGTGAGTTTTCCCGAGCATGCCGAATTCCGCCTGCTTTCGCCGAACGACATGGCGATCCAGGCGAACACCCTCGGCCACAGCCTCGAGACGATGCCCGAAGGCCTGACTGGCGAGCTGGTCTACGTGGGCTCGGGGACGCACGCGGACTACGAAGGCATCGACGTGCGCGGCAAGATCGTCCTGACCGAGCTGTCCTATTCGCCTGCACGCCACGAGAAGCAGCGCATCGCCGGGCTCAAGGGTGCGGTTGGCGCGGTCATGATGAACTGGGGCTTGCCGGACAACGAAGCAGTGCCGTTCGGCTCGGTGAAGCCGGTGTGGGGCAACCCGACGCCGGAAAACTACAAGACCGAGATGGCGACGCTCCCGTGCATCGGCATCGCGCGCGTCGCGGGGCTCAGGCTCAAGGCGATGTGCGAGGCCGGCCCGGTGCGAGTGTGGTTCAGGACGCATGTGGTGAATGGATGGCGGCCGGTGCAGATCACGGTCGCCGAACTGCCGGTGCCCAGCAGCCCGGAGCCCGGTGACTTCGTCATGGTCGGCGGCCACCAGGACTCCTGGCCCGGCGAGGCGGCAACGGACAACGCGGCCGGCAACGCCTGCATGATCGAGCTGGCGCGCGTGTTCAAGAAGCACGAAAGCAAGCTTCGCCGCGGGCTGCTCTTCGGCTTCTGGACCGCGCACGAAACCGGCACGATGGCCGGCTCGGCATGGTTTGCGGATCACGCCTGGGACAAGCTGCGCGACCACGCCTGCGCCTACCTGCAGATCGACCAGCCCTCATGTTTCGGCACGACGATCTGGCATACGACGTCGAACGCCGAGCTCAAGGATTTCCACCAGCGCGAAGAAAAGAAGCTGCTGCCGGAACGCGAAGTCACGTGGAAGCGGGTGGCCAAGAGCGGCGACGCGTCCTTCATCGGCATCGGCATCCCGATGTTCCAGGGCGAGGGGGCCTTCACCGAGAAGGAATTGAAGGACACGGCGCTAGCGACAAGGGGATGGTGGCACCACTCGATCGAATGCACGATCGACAAGCTGGACTGGGACTACATGCAGCCCCACATGCGCGTCTATGCGGCGTATCTATGGGAGCTTTGCACGGCGCCGGTGCTGCCATTTACGTACGTCCCGGTCGCGGAACAGGTGGTGAAGCGCCTGCAGGAGCTCGAGAAGCCGGGCGAAGCGCTTGGCCTCGGTGGGGTGCTGCAGCGCGCGCGCGAACTCGAAAAAGCAGCGCAGCGGCTCGACGCGGCGACAGCGGCAGCCCGCGCTGCCTTCGAAGCCGGCAAAGGCAACGAAGACACCGCGCGCCTGCTAAATCGCACGATGAAGCGCATCAGCCGCCTGCTGGTGCCGTTGATGAGCTCGGCCATCGGCAAGTACGGTCACGATCCCTACGGCTACACGCCGCAGGCGACGATGATCCCGGCGCTCTACGACGTCGCCGGGTTCGCCAAGCTGAAGGAAGGCGAAGAGCGCTCGATGCAGGAAACCAAGGTGATCCGCGAGCGCAATCGCGTGGCGGACGTCCTTGCGGAGTCCATCTCGATCATCGACGACGGTCTGGCAAGACTGGGCTAGCCGGCCCCGGCAAAGACCGGCCCGAGCGGCTTCAGCCGCACGCCCGCGCGCAAGCGCTTGAAGGGATAGAGCGTCGGGTCGGCCAGGTAATAGCCCGGCGCAAGCACGACGATGATCTCCTCCGCCATCGGCTGGAACTCGGCGCGATAGTGGCAGGTGCTCTTGAGCGCGAGGATCTTCTGGCTCGCGGGCTCGATCCCCACATGCCGGAACCCGGCCTGGTCGTAAGCCTGCAGGCGCTTGCTTGTCACGACGACGCTCACGCCGCCCAGCGTGAGCAGCGCCATTGGACCGATGTCGATCTCCCGTCCGCCGGAGACCGCGCCGTCGCTGCGGAATTTCCCGGTCCCGAGTTTCGACACTTGGAAGGTGGCTTCAAAGGGCGTGACGCCTACGGGGCCGGAGCGGCCGCCGA
>JANMDK010000197.1:0-6933 GCA_031376265.1 Pseudomonadota bacterium | reverse complement strand
CCTTCTTGTTCTCGTCCATCGCCATGCGAAACGCATTGGTGATGCTCTCGCCGTAGATCGAGAACGTTCCGCTGTACGGCAGCATGAGGCCGACCTTGATCTTCGCCCCCTGCCCGCGCACGATCGCCGGGAATCCGAGTGCGCTCGCCGCTGCGCCGGCCGCGATGCCCTTGAGAACCTTGCGGCGGGTGATTTCCTGAGTCATGGATGCTCCTCCAGTAAATGATTTTGGTTGTTACCCGGCGGCGCGATCTTGTGCATTGCAGCGTGCGTCCTGCCCGCGGATTCCATGTACTCTGAATGTTGAAGTTGGAATTCGCAACCATCATTTTGATCGGGGAGTGAAAGCGTGTTCATCCGCAATGACTGGTACATCGCCGCCTGGGCAAGCGAGCTGGGCACCGCGCCCGGCACGAAGCCGCTGGGACGCAAGATCCTCAATGAAGACGTGGTGCTTTTCCGCGACGCGAAAGGCAAGGCGGTCGCGCTCGAAAACCGCTGCGCGCACCGCGGCGTGCCGCTCTCCTGCGGCGAGGTCGTCGAGCAGGGCATCCAGTGCGGCTACCACGGGTTGATCTTCAACGGCACCGGCCAGTGCGTCGAGGTGCCCGGCCAGACGGTGATTCCGCCGCGCTCAAAGATCCGCAACTTCCCGCTGGTGGAGAAGGACCAGTTCTGCTGGATCTGGATGGGCGACCCGGCGAAAGCCGATGCCTCGAAGATCATCGATTACCCGTACCACAACGATTCGAAGAACTGGCCGCACAAGCACGACATGTATCCGATCAAGTGCGACTACCGGCTGCTGATCGACAACCTCATGGACCTCACGCACCTCGGCTTCGTGCACAAGAAAACCATCGGTGGAAACGCCAGGGTGCACGTCGACGCCAAGATGGAAACGACGCGCAAGGAAAACGGCCTGCACTACATCCGCTGGATGCTCGACTGCATCCCGCCGCCGACCTACTCGAAGTCGGTCAAGTTCAACAAGGAGCGCGTCGATCGCTGGCAGGAATTCGAGCTGTTCGTGCCGGGCTCGATCGTGCAGTGGAGCGGCGCTACCGATTCCGGCACCGGCGCCCCCGAAGGCAAACGCGACGGCGGCTTTTCTCTACGCCTCTTCCATGGCATCACGCCCGAGACGGACAAGTCGTGCTTTTACTTCTGGTCCGCCGCCAACGGCTACCGGCAGGACGACCCGGCGGCGACCGAGCAGCTCTTCGACGAGATTGCGGTGACGTTCAAGGAAGACTGGGTGATCCTGGAGGAGCAGCAGGCCTCGCTCGACCGCTACCCGGACCGCAACTACGTCGACATCGCCTCCGACGGCGCGCGCATGCATTCGCGCAAGGTCATCGAGCGCCGGATAGCGGAAGAGGCTGCGGAAACGAAGAAAGCGCCAGAGCCGGCAATGGCCTGAGAAGCCGGCGAAGAAAAAAAAGGCCCCAGCGAGGGGCCTTTTCTTTTTTGCCGCCTGGTCCTTAGGCTGCCGCGACTGCCGTGCGCGACTGCTTGCGGCGCTCGTGCTCGGCGAGGTAGCGCTTGCGGATCCGGATCGACTTCGGGGTGACTTCCACCAGCTCGTCGTCCGCGATGAATTCCACCGCCGACTCCAGCGTCAGCCGGATCGGCGGGGTCAGCACGATCGCCTCGTCCTTGCCCGAAGCGCGCACGTTGGTGAGGTGCTTTTCCTTGACCGGGTTGATCACGAGGTCGTTGTCGCGGGTGTGGATGCCGACCACCATGCCCTCGTAGACCGGGTCGCCCGGGTTGACGAACATGCGGCCGCGCTCCTGCAGTTTCCATAGCGCATAGGCCACCGCTTCGCCGTCGTCGCCCGAGATCAAGGCGCCGGCGCGGCGATCGCTCGACTCGCCCTTGACCGGCGCATATTCGTCGAACACGTGGGAAAGCACGCCGGTGCCGCGCGTCATGGTCATGAACTCGGTCTGGAAGCCGATGAGGCCGCGCGCCGGGATGCGGTAGTCGAGGCGCACGCGTCCGCGGTCGTCCTGGGACATGTCCTGCATTTCGCCGCGGCGGCCGTTGAGCGCGGCGATGACCGAGCCCTGGTTGGCCTCTTCCACGTCCACCGTGAGCATCTCGAAGGGCTCGCAGGTGACGCCGTTGATCTGCTTGAGGATCACCTGCGGACGCGACACCGCGAGCTCGAAACCTTCGCGGCGCATGTTCTCGATCAGGATCGTGAGGTGCAGCTCGCCGCGCCCCGAAACCCGGAACACGTCCGTCTCGCCGGTGTCTTCGACGCGCAGCGCAACGTTGGTCAGCAATTCCTTGTACAGGCGGTCGCGCAGCTGGCGGCTGGTCACGAACTTGCCTTCTCGGCCCACCAGCGGCGAGGTGTTGACCTGGAAATTCATGTTCAGCGTCGGCTCGTCGATCTTGTGGACCGGCAGCGCCTCGGGCTGCTCCTTGTCCGCGAGCGTCGCGCCGATCGAGACTTCGTCGATGCCGGTCACCTGCACGATTTCGCCGGCGTACGCCTCGTCCATCGGCACCCGCTCCAGGCCCTGGAAGCCGTAGACGCCAGTGATCTTGGAGATCAGCGCGGAGCCGCTCGGCTCCATGACCGCGACTTCCATGCCGGGGCGGATCACGCCACGTCGCAGGCGGCCGATCACGAGGCGGCCGACGTAGCTCGAGTAGTCGAGCGCAGCGACCTGCAGCTGCAGCGTCTGCGCCGGATCGCCCACGGGCACCGGCACGTTCTTGAGCACGGTCTCCAGCAGCGGCCGCATGCTGTCGCCGCGCGGACCGCCGGCATTGGCCGACTCCGGGTCGAGGCTCGCCCAGCCCTGCAGGGCCGACGCATAGACCACCGGGAAATCCAGCTGCGATTCGTCCGCGCCGAGGCGGTCGAAGAGATCGAAAGTCTGGTTCACGACCCACTGGGCGCGCGCGCCGTCGCGGTCGACCTTGTTGATCACGACGATCGGCTTGAGACCCAGGGCGAGCGCCTTGCGCGTGACGAATCGCGTCTGCGGCATCGGGCCCTCGACCGCGTCGACGAGCAGGAGCACGCCGTCGACCATCGCGAGCGTGCGCTCCACTTCGCCGCCGAAGTCGGCGTGGCCGGGCGTGTCGACGATGTTGATGTGCACGCCGTCGAAATCCACGGCCGTGTTCTTGGCCAGGATGGTGATGCCGCGCTCCTTCTCGATGTCGTTCGAGTCCATCACCCGCTCGGTGAGCCGCTCGTGGGCCTGGAAGGTGCCGGCCTGCCGGAGCAGCTTGTCGACCAGCGTGGTCTTGCCGTGATCGACGTGGGCGATGATGGCGATGTTGCGAAGCTGGCGCTGCATTGCGGAAACCCGGGTGGAAAGGGGGCGCATTGTATCAGCCTAGGCCCCTGAACGGACAGGAATTTTCAGTATCCGCGCAGCTTTTCGAGGGTACGCCGGACGCGCTTCGTGGGCCGCCCTTGGAGATTCGCCGCGGGCTCGGTCCCCAGGCGCCTGTTTTCGGCCTGGATTGTGCGTTTTTGGACGCTTTCTTCGCTTTCGGCGTAAAGCTTCGAGGCCACAGCCGCCGAACTCCGCTTGTCGGAAATGCCGGCCACCGCAACTTCCCGAACGACTTCGCCGATCCGGACCGAAACCAGGTCCGAGGCCCGAACTTCCTTTGCGGGCTTTACGCGCTCACCGTTAAGCGTGGCCTGGCCGGCTTCCACCGCGGCCTGCGCAAGGCTGCGGGTCTTGTAGAAACGCGCGGCCCAGAGCCACTTGTCGATGCGGACCGAGGTGAGGCTCACGCTTTGGCAAGCACTCCGGCATCTAGTCCTACGGGGCACGACACGCCGGTGCCGCCAAGGCCGCAATAGCCGTTCGGATTCTTCCCGAGGTACTGCTGGTGATAGTCCTCGGCGTAAAAGAATTCCGGCGCCGGCTTGATCTCGGTGGTGATCTTTCCGTAGTTCTTCTTGTCGAGCGCCTGCTGGAACGCATCACGCGTCGCAATCGCTGCCTTCATCTGCTCGTCGGTGTAGGTGTAAAGCACCGAGCGGTACTGCGACCCGGTGTCGTTGCCCTGGCGCATGCCCTGCGTCGGGTCATGGCTCTCCCAGAAGAGCTTGAAGAGCGCCTCGGTAGCGATGACCTTCGGGTCGTACACCACCAGCACCGCCTCGGTGTGGTTGGTGCGGCCGCTGCAGGTTTCCTCGTAAGTGGGGTTCGGCGTGTTGCCGCCGGAATAGCCCACAGCCGTGGTGTAGACGCCCGGCGTCTGCCAGAAGATGCGTTCCGCGCCCCAGAAGCAGCCCATGCCGAACTGCACCGACTCCAGGCCTTCGGGGAACGGGCCGGCAATCGGTCGGCCGTTGGTGAAATGCTTTGCGGGGATCCGCATTTTTTCCTTGCGGCCGGGCAGCGTGGCTGCGGCGGGCAACAGCTCGCTGGACTTCTTGGCAAATCCGAACATGGGAACCTCCTGGAGGACACCTTAGAATACCGCACCCTGAATCGGGCCCTTGTTGGACAACGAAACCCCATGAAAATTTGCATCTTCGGCGCCGGCGCGATCGGCGGCGTGATGGCCGGCTGGATTACTAAAGCCGGCCACGACGTGTCGATGGTCGCGCGCGGCGCCAGTCTTGATGCCATCCGCAGCAAAGGCCTGCGCATCCGCACCAATGCCACAGGCGAAATCCTCACCACCCACCCGCGTGTCGACAGCGATCCGGCAAAGCTGGGCGTGCAGGATTACGTCATCGTGACAGTCAAGGGCCAGAGCCTGCCGGAAGTCGCGCGCACGATTTCACCGCTGCTCGGCCCGGACACCTCGATCGTCACCGCGATGAACGGCGTGCCCTGGTGGTTCTTCGACAAGCTCGCCTACGGCGGCGGCAAGCTGCGGCTCGAAAGCCTCGACCCGGGCGGCGCGCTCGCGCGAGCGATGCCAACGGAGCGAATCGTCGGCTGCGTTATCCACTGCGCTTCTTCGGTCCCCGAGCCGGGCCTCGTCAGCCACAACATGGGGAAGAAATTGATCGTCGGCGAGCCGGGCGGCAAGAATACCGGTCGCACGAGCCGCATCGTCGAAGCCTTTGCTGCAGCGGGTTTCGAAACCATCACGAGCCCGTTCATCGAGAAGGATTTCTGGGTCAAGCTTCTCGGCAACGTGAGCTTCAACCCGGTTTCGGCGCTGACGCTTGCGACGGCGGATCGCATGATCGGCGACCCGCTGATGAAGGGCTACATGATTTCGGTGATGCGGGAAGTGCTTGCGATCGGCCGCGCGGTCGGTGTGGACGCGGACATCGATCCCGAGGCGCGCATTGACATGGCGCGCGCGCTGGGCAAGTTCAAGACGTCGATGCTGCAGGACATGGAAGGCGGCAAGGGCCTCGAAATCGACGGGCTGCTCATGGGCACGCTCGACATCGCGAAGCAGGCCAAGGTGCCTGCGCCTTTCACCGAGAGCCTGCTCGGACTCATCCGCGTGCGGGCAGGAAGCACTGGGCAATACCAGCCGGGCTGATGGACACGGCGTGAGCATTCCCCACCGCCTCTGCGCGGCGCCGATGATGGATCGGACAACAAATCCAGCACTGGCGCGGCTTCCCAGGGAGTTGTGTGCAGGAGATGTGCATCCCCGCCGGGGATTGCACATGATAAAAGGGTGACGCGAGGCGATGCGCCAAGGATATGACACATCGCCACGAACCCCGCCGACTACGCGGGGCTTACCCTATCGGTGACTAGGCGTAACGCGCATGAGCTGCAAATACGTAGCTGTACGCATTTGCTGATATTGGATCGGCGCCCATACCAAGGGCTAGTGAACCCGCCCCCAGCAACACTCCGAGAACGTCACCGCTATCAGCACTCCAAGCCGCACCAGCGAATCCCAATGCAAAGGACGCCGGTCGTCGCCACGCTGTCCTGGCCCGGCGCTTTAGATCGCTAGCTACCTGGTCAAGCTCCGCTTGCCGATCCGCAAAAGCGGCGTACCGATCCGGTTCCGGAATCGCACTCAACTGGCTTGCGAACTCGCGAACCGACTTGGCATAGGCTTTATGAGCCGCCAAATTTTGCTTGCGAAAATCGAGTGCTTCGTCGAGAGGAATAGACGATAAGTCGACACCGACACTCTGAAGATCGAAAGCGATCACGTGCCCTGCCGAGGGTGCAGTGGGCAAGTTTAAGAACTCCGTCAATCCCCGAACAATATGTGTCTGATCTGTCGCGGGAGACAGGGCAAAGCCCTTTGACAAGCCCTGCGGGCGAAGGATCTGTGCGAGTAACACGAGAATCAGATAGCGAATAGAAGGATGCAAAGGAATAGACACACCATCTTCAGATTCTTTGGCTAGGCCGCGGGATTTCAACTCTTCGAACAGTGTTTCGGCCAATTCCCCATCGCCGTAATATCCCATGCGCGACATAGAGATCTCATGAAATGCAGTTCCGTCCCGAGACAGATCGTCAAAGGCACCAGATGTGATGAAGGTCATGAGTGCCGTGGCAAGCTGTGCAGTGGCAGCTTGATCGACGACTTCGTCTGCAACGAGATAGTGCAAAAGACCTTGTTCACGCAAAGGTTCGGCGAGAAAAGGGTCGATTCGCTCAGGTTCACCTTTCTTGTATTCCGGAATGAGTAGGCCGACCCCGTCAAAAAAAAGTAACAGGCTCTTGATCCAATCGGTGTGGCGCCACAAATGCCCAGGGTAGTAGAACGCGAGCTCTTGGTATTCCTGATTTCCCTTGGCCACGCTCACCCTCCCATACGATTACTACTTTTTTTGTCGTGGCCCGGCGTTGCCCCAGAATTCATCTGCTTCGACGGCGCTGAGTGTTTTTCTCGAATGCGACCACGCTGGCAATACTTTCGAAATATAGACCTTTGCAAACTGAATAGCATCAGATCCCTCTAGACATTTCCTCTCGCCAGCCGTCACTTTTCTTTTTGCCA
>JANMDK010000243.1:0-9824 GCA_031376265.1 Pseudomonadota bacterium | reverse complement strand
CTTCCAGAGCCAGCCCGAGGCGCGCAGCATCTGCTTGACGATCTCCTCGATGCTCACCGCCGGGCAGAGGTCGTAGTTGACCGAGACCAGCGACACGCCGGCGTCCACCAGCGCCGGCGCAAGGAACGAAAAGTCCTGCTTGTCCATCGCGCGCCAGAAGCCGCCATGGATGAACATCATGCAGGTGCCGTCCCCTTTCCTTGCCGGGAAGATGTCGAGCATCTCGCCCGCGCTCGTGCCGTACTGGCGATCGAGATAGCAGATCATCGACGAGCGCGTGCGGGCCGACTTGTCCGCCCAGCGCGCCATCACCTGGGGGTGATCGGGGAAAAGCACGCGATTGTTGTACTCGCGGCTGTAGAACTCGCTATCGCTCATTTTTTTGATCCGTAGCGCGGGGCGTCCTGCAGACGCTCAGCCGCGATGCTCCCTAAGCAGGCCGAGCGCGGCCTGGGCCGGGCGGTCGGAGTACGAAAACAGCACCACCTCTGCGGCGGCCTCGAAGCGCACCGGCTGCCACGAAGGCACGACGAAGGTGTCGCGCGGCTCGAACTCGAAGCGCTCCGAGCCGATCGTCACCGCGCCGGCGCCTTCGGCGACCGAGTAGATCGTGCCGTCGGTGGCGCGATACGGGCTAGAGCGGAAGCCTCGCGGCAACAGCTGGATGAACGCGCCGATGGTCGGCATCGCGAATCCGCCGGTGAGGGGGTTCACGTACTGCATCTTCCAGCCGTGGCACTCGTCCGGCGGCTGGTTGCGCGCGAGCGTCGCGAGCGTTTCCCGGCTCCTGTCGTACGGGTAGTTGAAGATCGGCGAAGTCTTCGAGGAAGGCACAGGCCCCAGGGGCACGAGGTTGTTGCCGTAACGGGCCGAAGAATCGCCCTCGGCCTTCGTCACCGGCTGCTCGTCCTCGGGATAGGTCTCCATGAACTGCGCGCCGAAAAGCTGCAGGATCTGGATGTCGAGGCCATCCATCCACACCACGGGCTCGTTGCCGGGATTGCCATGGTCGTGCCAGGTCCACGACGGCGTGATGATGAAATCGCCCGGGTGCATCGTGGTGCGCTCGCCATCCACGGCGGTATACGCGCCGGAGCCTTCGACGATGAACCGCAACGCCGACTGGGTGTGGCGATGGCTGGGGGCGACTTCGCCCGGCAGGATCAGCTGCAGCCCGCAATAGAGGCTGCGCGTGATGCACGATTGGCCGCGCATCCCGGGGTTTTCGAGGATCAGCACGCGGCGGATCGCCTCGGCCGCGGTGATCAGGCGGCCGGACTCCAGGATGAAGGGCCGGATGTCCTTGTACTTCCAGAGCGCGGGCAGGCAGCCGCTGGCCGGCACGGGCGGCACCAGGGCATGAAGGACCTCCCATAACGGCGTGAGGTTGTCCTTGTCGAGGCGCGAATAGAACTCCGCGCGCGAAGCGGCCTCGTTGCGTGGCTTTGCGGTGGCGTTGGCCGCGACCTGCATGACTGCTCCGGGTACTGGGCTGGAGGTCGATTCTAACAAAGCGCCCCCGCCAGAGGGGTCCCGCTGGCCGAGAATCAGGGTGATTTCGCCAGCCAAAACACAGGTTTACCGCCGATCATCGGCTTGCCCAGGCCGCTGGACAGGGCCTTGCCTTCGGGATCGGCGAGCGCGGCTTCGCGCGCCCGGGCGATGGCTGCGGCTTGCTCCTTCGGGTTCGGGGTCGCCGGGTTGTCGACCAGCGCATCCATGATCGCCAGGAAATTCGCCATGCCGCGCCGGTGCGTGTCGCTGTAACCCTTGATGAGGCGCGCGCATTCGGCGATCTCGAGCGCCAAGCCGGCATCGCGCGCCGCGGCCGCGCGCACGCGCTCGAGCCAGGCATCGATCTGCCGCTGCTCTACCTGGTAGCGCATCGAATGCGGCCTCCAGGGCTTCAGCCAGGCCAGCGACCTCACCAGCAGGTAGCCCATCACGCTCGTTGTCTTGATGTGCATCCCGACGTTGTACGCATCCATCTTGCCTCGCGACTCGGCCCACGCCAGCAACCGGCGGCCGAGCGAGGGGGGCAGCACGGAAGCAAACTCCTCCACGCCCGGCTTGAGGAAATCGACGATCACCACCGGCTCGTGCTCGCCCGCGCGGGCTTCCTTGCGCACGCGCTCGAACCGGCTGGCGCGGGTCTTCAGGTCGGCGACGCGGATGATGTCCTCGAAGCTCATCCACAGCGCGAGATGCCGCGCGGTTTCCTGCGCGAGCGGCTCGCCGAGCGGCAGGATCGACTTCATGCGCTCGCGGAACAGCCCGACGTACGCCGGGCCCTGGTAATCGAGCAGCCGCGCCTCGCCGAGCGCAATGACATCCAGCACTGCTTTGGACGGCGCCGGCGCTTCCGGTGCCGCGGGCCTGGTCGCCAGTTCGAACCCGGCCGCGAACCCGCGCAGCGAAGCCTGTGCGCCGCGCCCCGATTTGCCTATCGCCGCCTCGCAGGCTTCCCTCGACATCGGCAGGGCGCCCGAGCCCGCCATGGCGCCGAACAGAACGGCGTTGATGACCGTCCCGTTCACCCGGGCGATCTCGCGCATGTCGAAGAGCACCGCGCGCTTTGCGAGCCCCTTTGCGGCATCGAGCACCTTTTCGCTGCCGAAGCGGCCGTCGGCCATCTGCATCTTTTCCACGGTTGCGTAGATGCGGTGCGTCGAGGCGATCAGCGTCGTGCGCTCCGGGCTCACGAAGCCGTTCTGCATCGCGCGCCCGGCCTCCATGAGCTCGGAGGCGACCATGATGTCGACGTTTCCCGGATTCGGCGTGAGCGCCATCAGCGGCTCGCGTCCTCCGAGCGTCTCACGGCGCGCGGGAAAGATCTCCAGGTAGTAGGTTGTCGCGCCTGTGCGTTGCGCGACGCCCGGAATCGAAGTGGCCTGCACCGGCAGCTCGCAGGCGGTCGCGGCGTCCACCAGCCACTCGGCCATCACGCCGCCGCCTTCGCCGCCGAGGGCGGCGATGAGGATCGAGATCGAGCGCTGCGCCTGGGGATCGCTCACGGCGCGGCCGGCGCTTTCGGCATCAGGAGCCCGGTGATGGCCGACCTTGCCCGGGCGATGAACCGATCCCACGCATTCGGGTTTTGGACCACTTCGGCGCGATAAAACGAAGGGCAGAGCACTGCGGCGTGCGCGTTCTCGCCGCACAGGCCGCAACCGACGCAGCCGTCGATGACCGTGGCGACCGGGTCGCGGCGCAACGGGTCCGGGTTGTCCTTGATCGTCAGCGTCGGGCAGCCGGAGATCCGGATGCAAGAGTGGTCGCCGGTGCACGTGTCCTCGTCCACGCCGTATTTGACGCGCACCAGCCGCTCGCCGGAGATGAGCTTTGCCGCATTGACCGGCCGGAGTTTCCTTTGCCGCTCGAGCTGGCATTCGCCTTCTGCAATGACGACCTTGAGGCCCTTGTACTCGGAAGTCATCGCTTCCTTGAGCGTCTCGGCCACCGCGCCCACGCGATAGTTGTCGACCGTCTTCATCCAGCCGACACCCAGGCCGGTCAGCGTCCGCTCGATGCCCATGTCGTCGGCCTTGTGCTCGCTGTGCTGTGGAGACGAAGGCAGCTCCTGCGTGCCGGTCGCCGAGCTGTAGCCGTTCTTCATGATGACGAGGATGCCGTCGCTCTTGTTGAATACCGCGTTGGCGACGCCCGAAGTGAGGCCGTTATGCCAGAAGCCGCCGTCGCCCATGATCGTCACGGTGCGATTGCCGAACATGGTGTTGACCGCCGAGTTCGACGCCATGCCCAGGCCGTAGCCGAGAACGGTGTGCCCGATATTGAATGGCGGCAGGGTCGAAAAGGTATGGCAGCCGATGTCGGCCGACACGTGATACGGGCCTAGCTCGCGCTCTACCAGCTTCATCGCCGAGAACACCGGACGCTCCGGGCATCCCACGCAAAAGCCGGGCGGCCGCGTAGGCACCGGACCCCCGAGCAATTCCGCGGCGCGCTTCTTGGGCTCGGTAAGCGATTCGTACACCTTGTGGATCTGGCTGCAGTCCAGCCCGCGCGGCGAGATCTGCTCGATGAATTTCGCGACGCCGGTGAGGACCACTTCGCCCGTGTATTCGCCAGCAAGGGGCAGCAGGCCCTTGCCGAGCAGCACGGTCCTGCTATTCCCCGCGCGCCGCAGCATGGCCTGGATGGCATCCTCGATGTAAGCCGGCTGGCCTTCCTCAACCACCAGCACCGCTCGCTTGCCTTCGCAGAAAGCGGTGATTTCCTCCGGGACCATCGGGTAAGTGACGTTCATGCAATAGACCGGGACGCGCGAAACGCCGAACGCGTCGGCCAGGCCGAGCTGCTGCAGGGAGCGCACGGTGACGTTGTACATCCCGCCCTGGCAGACGATGCCGACATCGTCCGCGTCGCCGGAGAAAACTTCGTTGAGGCCGTGCTCGCGGATGAACTTCACCGCCGCCGGCCAGCGCACCTCGATCTTGTGCTTTTCCTGCGCATACGTGGACGGCGGCAGGCTGATGCGGCCGAAGTCGAACTCGGGATTGGCGAGGACATTGCGCCTCGAAAATTCCGACGCGCGGTTCGCCTTGGTCTTGAAGGTGCCCTGGACGTGGCAGGCCCGGATGCGCAGCTCCAGCATGACCGGGGTGTTGGATGCCTCGGAGAGCTGGAAAGCCTGCTCGACGGCTTCCACGATCTTCGGCAGGTTGGGTCGCGGGTCGAGCAGCCACATCTGCGACTTCATCGCAAAGGCATGGCTGCGCTCCTGGATGATCGAGGCGCCTTCGCCATAGTCTTCGCCGAGCACGATCAGCGCGCCGCCCTTCACGCCGGCCGAAGCCAGGTTCGACAGCGCGTCCGAAGCCACGTTGGTGCCGACGGTGGACTTGAAAGTCACCGCGCCGCGCAGCGGGTAGTTGATCGACGCCCCAAGCATCGCGGCCGCGCCGGCCTCCGAGGCATTGGTCTCGATATGGATGCCGAGCTCGTCCATGATGTCGCGCGCATCATTGAGCACGTCCATCATGTGCGACACCGGCGCGCCCTGGTAGCCGCCGACGTAGGCCACGCCGGACTGCAAGAGCGCCTTGGTGACAGCGAGGATGCCTTCGCCGTGGAAGGTATCGCCTTCCCCGAGTTTGAGCTTCTCGACTTCTTCCTTGAACGACCTTTCCATTGCCTTCCCCGGTTCAGCCCAGCAATTTCGGCAGCCACAGCGCCACAGAGGGCACGAAGAACACGAGCGCGAGCACCAGGATGCTCATCGCGACGTACGGCACTACGGCCTGGAAGATGTGGCTCATCCTCACCTCCGGCGGCGCCACGCCTTTCATCGTCATCAGCAAGAGGCCATGCGGCGGAAGCAGCAGGCCCAGCTGCATGCAGATCAGGAACATTACACCGAACCAGACCAGGTCGATGTTGAATGCCTGCACCACCGGCATGAAGATCGGCAGCGTGATCAGCATCATGCTGACCTGGTCGACGAAGATCCCGAGGAAAATCAGCAGCAGCATCATGCCCGCGAGCACCGCCATCGGCGGCCATCCCTGGCCGGTGATCATCGAAACCAGCCCGCCGCTGGCCCCGGAAAAGCTCAGGATCTGCGAGAACGTCGTGGCGCCGACGATGATGAAAAGGATCATGCCCGAGATCCCCACGGTGCCTCGCAATGCGGCTATGAGCGCCTTCAGGCTCAGGGCGCCGTAGGCCAGCGCCAAGACCATCGTGGCCAGCGCACCGATGGCCGCCGACTCGGTCGGCGTCGCCCAGCCGGCGGACATGGAGGCGACGACGATCGCGAAGATCGACACCAGCGGGACCACGTACTGGAAGAAAGGCCGCAGCTTCTCCCAGCCCTGGTATTCGACCAACTCGGAGGGCGGCGCGAGCCGCGGATCGAGCTTGACGCGCGCAATGATGTAAACGACGAAAGAACCTGCGAGAAGCAGGCCCGGGACGACGCCACCGATCAGCAGCTTCGAGATCGAGATGCCGGAGAGGCTGCCGAGCAGCACCGTGAGGGCCGAAGGCGGGATCAGCATGTCCACCGCGCCGATCGCCATGATCGGGCCCGCCGCCATGGTCGGGTGATAGCCGCGCTTCAGCATCACGGGCAGCATCAGGCTGCCGAGCATCGCCGTCGTGGCGATCGTCGAGCCGGAAATCGCCGAGAACACCGTGCCTGCGACGACTGCGACGACCGCCAGCCGTCCGGGCACTTGGCGGATCAGCCGCTCAACACCATCGATGACCTTGACCGCCAGGCCGGTGTGGAAAAGCACCTCGCCCATGAGGATGAACAGCGGGATCGGCGTGAGCGAAAAACTCGCGACCGAGCCGACGCTGTTGCGCGCGAGTTGCGTCAGCCCGGCCTCGCCGCCGAGGAACAGCACCGCGCCGACGATGTTGATCGCGAGGAAGGTAAAGGCAACCGGCAGGCCGACGAACAGCAGCACCGTCGAACCGCCGAGCATCAGCCACGCCGCAGCCTGCCAGGCCATCTCAGCCCGCGGTCACGGCGTCGTCGCGCGGCGCGCGCTCGCCCTGGTGCAGCCGGCGCATGCGGAAAACCATCTCAACCGCGAGCAGGACGAATGCCACCGGCAGCGGCAACAGGATCCACCACTCCGGCATCACGAGCGTCTTGATCGAGAGCGAACCGCCGGTGAAGCTTGCCATCACCGCGCGCAGGCCGTAGTAGGCCATCGCGAGGCAGCAGGCGAGCCCGATCGTGTCGGCGACCCATTCGCAATACCAGCCGATGCGCGGCGGCAGCACACGCAGGAGGATATCCACCCGGATATGCTGGCCGCGACGCAGCAGCCAGGGCGCGGCGAGCATCGTGACCAGGTAAAGCATCCATTCGGACGCTTCGTTCGACCAGGCAAGGCCCTGCACGCCGGGGATCAGCCTCACGTTGCGCAGCAGGACATCCGCGCAGATCATCAGCGTCATCGCGAGGACCACCGCGCACGCCGCGAACGCGAGCGCGTCCAGCAGCCGGCCCCACGCGGCCGAGAGAGTGTCGACCCTCGCGCTGTCGATCACCTGCTACTTGCTGAAAAGCTTCCGCATCTGCGGGGCGTATTGCGGACTCACCTTGGCAAGCGAATCCCAGGCCACGGCATAGGCCTTGTCCACGTACTGCTTCGAGGTGGCCGGATCGAACGTGATCACCTGGATGCCGGCCTGCGCCTGGCGCTTGGTGTCGTTTTCGTTCAGGGTCTTCCAGTTGTCGTTCTCGGCCTCGGCGATCAGCATGTACTTCATGAGCAGGTCGCGCTGCGCCTGGGTCATCGACTTCCATTTGCCCAGGTTCATGACCAGCGAAACCTCGGCGCTGTAGAAGCCCGGGTCGACGCGGAACTTGGTCTTCTCCTGCCAGTTGGCGTCGAAGATGCCCTGGATCGGCCAGCCGTAGCCGTCGACCACCCCGCGCTCGAGCGCGGTGTAGACCTCGCCGGGCGGCGTCGTGATCACGGTCGCGCCCATCGCGGCAAAGAAGTCCCGGTAGACCGGCGTCACGCGGATCTTGAGACCGGTCAGGTCCGGCTTGTCGATCTTCTTGTTCAGGTACAGGTGGAATGGCGTGTAGTCGATCACGCGGCCCAGATACTGCATGCCGGCTTTTTCGTTCCAGATCTTGTTGATGAGGTCGACTGCGCCGTTCTTGCGCAGCTCGGCCATGCTCATCTGGGTCAGCTTGAGCGCGTCGGCTTCGGGCATGATGTTCGTGTAGAACGCGCCGGTCGATAGGCCGATGTCGATCACGCCGGATTGCACGGCCTTGCCGACCTCGAACGGCGGCATCGCTTTCGGCCCGCCGATGAAGTTGAGCTGCAGCGAGCCCTTTCCATCCGCGTTCAGCCGCTTGATGATGCCTTCGAGCTTCTTCACGTACTCGGTGTTCTCGGCGAAGGCGCTGACTACCTTGAGCGTCACTTCCTGTGCGGTGGCGGCGGACGCGAAAGCAACCGCGCAGGCGGCAAGGGCGAGTTTCAGCGTGGGTCGGAACATGGTCTCCTCCTGTGGGAATCCACCGCTCGGTCGGCGGCGTTCGCAAGGGTAGGTGCGGGGCGTGGATTTGTCCATATATCATGCACGAATGGACACGACTTCAACTGCATCGCAAAGCGCCGCGAAGAAAATCGCCCCCAACGGCCGCCAGCCCTTTCGCGCCGACCACATCGGCAGCCTCCTGCGCCCGCCGAAGCTGCGGCAGGCATTTCGCCAGCACGCAGCCGGCGAAATTTCGGCCGATGCCTTCCGGGCGGCGCAGGACGAAGCGATTCGCGAGGTCGTTCGCCTGCAGGAGGAGTGCGGCCTGGAGGTCGTCAACGACGGCGAATTCCGCCGTATCTCCTACTGGGAGAAATTCGTCCGCCTGACCGCCGGTCTCACCGTGAAAGAGGCGGTGTTCAAGTTCCACGACGACCACGGCCACGAAGCCGACTTCACTGCCCCGTATGCAGACGGGCGCGTGTCGCGAAGCGCGCCGATCACGCTGGACGAATTCGGGTTCGTCAAAGGCCTCACCAAGGCGGTGCCGAAGGTCACGATGCCGGCGCCGTCGACCATGCACCTTTACCGGTTCAGCGATTACGCCGCGCCCGGCCTTTACCGCGACCCGGAAGAATTCTTCGCCGACCTCGGGCGCATCTACCAGCAGGAGATCGCCGACCTCGCCGCTGCCGGCGGGCAGTATGTTCAGATCGACGAGGTGGCCCTGGCGATGCTGTGCGATCCGGCTGCGCGGGGGCGCGTCACGGCCGGCGGCCAGGATCCGGAGCATCTCGTCGACCTGTATGTCGGTGCGATCAACGAGGCGGTCAAGGGCGCCCCGGCGAAGATGGTCATCGGCGTGCATATGTGCCGGGGCAACTACAAGGGCCGCTACCTGTCTGAAGGCGGCTACGACTCGATCGCCGAAAAGCTCTTCAACCGCGCGAACGTCAACCACTTCCTGCTCGAGTTCGACACGCCGCGCGCCGGGGATTTCGCGCCGCTGCGGTTTATGCCGAAGAACAAGGGCGTCGTGCTCGGCATGGTGAGCTCCAAGGTCCCGCAACTCGAATCGGTGGATGCGCTGCAGCGACGCGCGGACGAGGCTGCAAAGTTCGTGGACGCCTCCCAGCTCGCAATCAGCCCCCAGTGCGGTTTTGCGAGCACGATGGGCGGCAACCCGGTCACCGAGGCCGACGAGCGGGCCAAACTGAAATTGTGCGTCGATGCGGCGCGAAAGATCTGGGGCTGAACCGAATGACCGACAAACCCAAGCACGGCTTCGCGCGCGGCCTGACGAATTACGGCGACGCGGATTTTTCCCTCTACCTGCGCCGTTCGTTCGCCAAGAGCATGGGCTACTCGGGCGAAATGCTCGCGAGGCCGGTGATCGGCATCGCCGACACCTCGAGCGGTTTCAACAATTGCCACCGCAACGTGCCGGAGCAGATCGAGGCGATCAAGCGCGGCGTGCTGGCCGCGGGCGGATTGCCGATCCCCTTTCCCACGATATCGCTTGGCGAGGTGTTCCTCAGCCCGACCTCGATGATGTTCCGCAACATGATGGCGATGGACACCGAGGAGATGATCCGCGCCCAGCCGATGGACGCCGTGGTGCTGGTCGGCGGCTGCGACAAGACGATTCCCGCGCAGCTCATGGGGGCGGCATCGGCCGATGTGCCCGCCATCCAGCAGATCGTCGGCCCGATGATGCCGAATACCTTCCATGGCGAGCGCCTCGGCGCCTGCACCGATTGCCGCCGGTTCTGGGGCATGCATCGCGCCGGCAAGGTCGACAAGGCGGGCATCGACGAGATCGAGGGTAACCTCGCGGCCACGGCGGG
>JANMDK010000238.1:0-6951 GCA_031376265.1 Pseudomonadota bacterium | reverse complement strand
CTTCGGCAAGGATCCGCGCAAGGACGTGAACCCGGACGAGGCCGTCGCAGTCGGCGCCGCAATCCAGGCCGGCGTGCTGCAGGGCGAAGTCAAGGACGTGCTGCTGCTCGACGTGACCCCGCTGTCGCTGGGCATCGAGACGCTCGGCGGCGTGATGACCAAGCTGATCCAGAAGAACACCACGATCCCGACCAAGGCCCAGCAGGTCTTCTCGACTGCGGACGACAACCAGAACGCGGTGACGATCCACGTGCTGCAGGGCGAGCGCGACGTGGCCTCGGGCAACAAGAGCCTGGGCCAGTTCAACCTGACGGACATCCCCCCTGCGCCGCGCGGCATGCCGCAGATCGAGGTCATGTTCGACATCGACGCCAACGGCATCCTGCATGTCACGGCCAAGGACAAGGCCACCGGCAAGGAAGCCAAGATCAAGATCCAGGCGAGCTCCGGGCTGTCCGAGGACGAGATCAAGCGCATGGTGAAGGACGCCGAAGTCCACGCCGAGGAAGACAAGAAGGCCCTCGAACTGGTCAACGCCCGCAACCAGCTCGAGGCGCTGGTGCACTCGGTGCGCAAATCGCTCAAGGATTACGGCGACAAGATCGAGAAGACCGAGGTCGAGGCGATCGAAGCCGCCGCCAAGGAAGCGGACGAGGCGATCAAGTCCGGCGACAAGGCGAAGATCGACGCGAGTGCCGAAGCGCTGGGCAAGGTGTCGCAGAAGCTCGGCGAGAAAATGTACGCCGAGCAGCAGGCGGCGCAGGCAGCCGCCGGGGCGGCGGGCGGCGGTGCCGGACAGTCCGGCGGCGGCGCGCAGTCCGAAGCGAAGAAAGACGATGGCGACGTGGTCGACGCGGAGTTCACGGAAGTCAAAGACGGCAAGAAGTAGAGCGGCAGGGCGTAAAACGGCAGGATTAACTGCGGGGATCCACAGCGACGGGCGTGGGGCGAGGGAGCCCCGCGCCTTTCGCGTTTTGAGCACACAGAAAAATGGCCAAGCGCGACTATTACGAAGTACTCGGCGTGAACCGGGATGCGTCCGACGAGGACATCAAGAAGGCATACCGCAAGCTCGCCATGAAGCACCATCCGGACCGCAACCCGGACAACCCCAAGGCCGAAGAGCGCTTCAAGGAGGCCAAGGAGGCCTACGAAGTCCTGTCGGATCCGAAAAAGCGGCCCGCTTACGACAGCTACGGCCATGCCGGCGTGGATGCCACCGCGGGCGCGGGCGGGGCCGGCGGCTTCGCCGACGCATTCGGCGACATCTTCGGCGACATCTTCGGGGGCAACCGCCAGGGAAGGTCCAACGTCTTCCGCGGCGCGGACCTGCGCTACAACCTAGAGATCACGCTCGAGCAGGCCGCGCACGGCTTCGAGACCAAGATCCGCATCCCGACCATGACGCCGTGCGAGACCTGCAAAGGCTCCGGCGCAAAGCCCGGCACGCAGCCGGTCACCTGCACCACCTGCAACGGCCAGGGCCAGGTGCGCATGACGCAGGGATTCTTCTCGATCCAGCAGACCTGCTCGCGCTGCCACGGCACCGGCAAGATGATCCCGACGCCCTGCGCCACCTGCGGCGGCAGCGGGCGCGTCAAGCAGCAGAAGACGCTCGCGGTAAAGATCCCGCCGGGCGTGGACGAAGGCGATCGCGTCAGGCTCACCGGCGAAGGCGAGCCGGGCGTCAACGGCGGTCCCTCGGGCGACCTCTACGTGCAGGTGCACATCAAGGCGCACCCGGTCTTCCAGCGCGACCACGACGACCTGCATTGCGAGATGCCGGTGTCGTTTGCCACCGCCGCGCTCGGCGGCGACGTGGACATCCCGACGCTCGACGGCTCGGCGCGGATCAAGGTGCCATCTGAAACACAGAGCGGAAAAACCTTCCGCCTGCGGGGCAAAGGGATAAAGGGCGTGCGCAGCCATGCGCCCGGCGACCTCTTCTGCCACGTGGTCGTCGAGACGCCGGTCAACCTCAACGAGCGCCAGAAGGAATTGCTGCGCGAGTTCGAGACCATCACGCAAAAGGATGCGGGTCGCCACAACCCCCGCGCGAAGTCGTGGTTCGACCGCGTCAAGGAATTCTTCGAGGGTTGACGCCAGCCTTTATTGAGTAGAATCCCCTCGTCGCGAGATGTGCGGCGACCCACGAGGAGGAGCCCGCGATGAAATTTGCCCTGCTGCGTAAATTCCTTGCGCCAGCCGCGCTCGCCTGCGCCCTCTCCGCGCACGCGCAGTCGCCCGGTGTCACGCCCACAACCGTGACGGTCGGCCAATCCGCCGCCTTCACCGGCCCGGCCGCGCAGCTCGGCATCCAGATGCGCGACGGCATGAAGGCCTACTTCGACCATGTGAACGCGCAGGGCGGCATCAACGGCCGGAAGATCCAGCTCGTCACGCGCGACGACACCTACGAGTCCAAGCTCGCCGCCGAGAATACGAAGAAGCTCATCGACGAGGACAAGGTCTTCGCACTCATCGGCTACGTGGGCACGCCGACCAGCGCCGCGTCTCTGCCGATATTCACCGAGGCGAAGGTGCCCTTCATCGGCCCCTTCACCGGCGCGGAGCTGCTGCGCACCCCGATGAATCGCTACATCTTCAACGTGCGCGCAAGCTACTTCGACGAGACGGACAAGATCGTCGAGCAGCTCCTCACGGTGGGCATGAAGCGCTTCGCCGTGTTCTACCAGAACGACGCGTACGGCCAGGCGGGCCTGGCTGGCATGGAGCGCGCGATCAAGGCGCGCGGCGGCGAGATCGTCTCGCGCTCGACCGTCGAGAGGAATACGGTCGACGTGGCCAAGGCGGTGGCCGAGATCCGGCCGAAGTCGCCGGACGCCGTGGTCATGGTCAGCGCCTACAAGTCGATCGCCGCTTTCGTGCGCGAGATGAAGAAGCAGGGCTACACGGGGCAGTTCCACAACGTGTCGTTCGTCGGCAGCAAGGCACTTTCGGACGAGCTCGGCGCCGACGGCCAGGGCGTGGTGATTTCACAGGTCGTGCCTTTTCCGTTCAGCCAGGCGATCCCGGTGATCCGCGAGTTCGCCGACATCGCGGCCAAGGCCAAGGTCGACGTGAATTTCTCCAGCGTCGAGGGCTACCTCGTCGCCAAGGTTTTCGCCGAAGGCCTCAAGCGAGCAGGCAAGACGCCGACGCGCGAAACCCTCGTCACCGCGCTGGAATCGATCAACGACGTCGATTTCGGCGGCTTCACCGTGAGCTTCTCGCCCTCCAACCACAATGCCTCGAAGTTCGTCGACCTGACGATCATCGGGCGCGGCGGAAAATTCCTGCGTTAACCGGACCGAATCGATGAACCGAATTGCTGCAGCCCTGCTCTTTGCGTTGCTTTGCGGCGCGGCGCACGCGCAGAACGTCATCCTCATCGGGCAGTCGGCGCCGCTTACCGGGGCCAACAAGGACCTCGGCATCGACATCCGCGACGGCGCGCTCGCCTACTTCCGCAAGGTCAACGACGCCGGCGGGGTGAACGGCCGCAAGATCGAGCTCGAGACCATGGACGACGGCAACGTCGTGCAGCGCGCCGGAGAGAACACGCAGAAGCTCATCGAGGAAAAGGACGTCTTCGCGCTTTTCGGCTATGCCAGCGCGACCCTCTCGCGTCCCGCGCTGCCGCACGTGGAGAAGCACCGGACCCCCTTCCTGAGCCCGTTCACCGGCGCAGACCCGATGCGGGTCTACAACCGCTACGTCTACAATATGCGCGCGAGCTACGCCGACGAGCTCGAGAAGATCGTCGACCATTTCGTCCCGCTCTCGGTCAAGCGCTTCTCGATCGTGTACTACGACGACGTGGTCGGCCGGGAGAACTTTACCGCGGTGGACCGCGCGCTCAAGAAGCGGAGCCTCGCGGCGGTGTCCGTCGGCGTCTTCAAGGACCGCGCCAAGCCCGACATCGAAGGCGGCATGAAGGAAGTCCTCAAGGGCAATCCCGAGGTGATCATCTTCACCACGCTCTACAAGGCCACCGCAGACTCGATCAAGACGGTGCGCAAGATGGGTTCGCACGCCTTCGTGGCGAGCAACTCGTTCCCGGGCGCCAACCAGCTCGCCAAGGAGCTCGGCAAGGAAGGCGCCGGGGTCATCGTTGCCACCGTCGTGCCGCCCTACGCGCGCATGTCGCTGCCGGTGGTCAACGAGTACCGCGCCGCGATGGAAAAGTACGTCAACCGCAAGGATTTCTCTTTCACGTCGATCGAGGGCTTCCTTGCAGCGAAGGCCACGGTAGAGGCATTGCGGCGCGCCGGGCCGCGGCTCACGCGGGAAAGTTTCCTCCAAGCGCTGGACAACATGAGCAACTTCGACACCGGCGGCTACGTCGTCGGCTTCAGCCCCAAGGACCACAACGGCAGCTCGTTCGTCGAGCTGACCATCATCGGCAAGGACGGCTTGTTCAAGTTCTAGGTCAGCTGCGGCGCCACGTGGTGCCGCCGGCACTGTCTTCGAGGATCACGCCCAGGCCGAGCAGCTCGTCCCGGATCCGGTCCGCTTCGGCGTAGTTCCTCGCCTTTTTCGCGGCCATCCGGTCGTCGATGCGCGCCTGGATTTCCGCGTCCGGGAACCGGTCGCCGCTTCCCGCCTGGAGGAAGACTCGCGCATCGCGTTGCAGGAGCCCGAGCACGCCGCCAAGCGCTTTCAGCTGCCCGGCGGATTCCTTGCGTCCGCGATTGACTTCATTCGCCAGCTCGAACAGCACCGCGACCGCCTCCGGCGTGCCGAAGTCATCGTCCATCGCCGCCTTGAACCGCTGCGCATGCGGCTCGTCCCAGTCGACCGCCACCAAACCCGCCGGCGCGCCCTTGAGCGCGGTGTAGAGGCGCGTCAGCGCACCCTTGGCGTCCTGCAGGTGCGTTTCCGAATGGTTCAGCGGGCTGCGGTAATGCGAGCGCAGCAGGAAGAAGCGCACGATCTCAGCGTCGAATTTGGCGAGGATGTCGCGCAGCGTGAAGAAGTTGCCGAGCGACTTCGACATTTTCTCGTCGTCCACCCTGACAAAGCCATTGTGCATCCAGGTGCGCACGAACTGCTTGCCCGAGCCGACGCCCATCGCGCCTTCGCTCTGCGCAATTTCGTTTTCGTGGTGGGGAAACTGCAGGTCCTGCCCGCCGCCGTGGATGTCGAAGGTCTCGCCGAGCAGCGAGCAGCTCATCGCCGAGCATTCGATGTGCCACCCGGGCCGCCCGCGGCCCCAGGGCGAATCCCACTTGACCTCCTCGGGCTCGCTCGCCTTGGCCGATTTCCAGAGCACGAAATCGAGCGGGTCGGCCTTGCCGGTGTCGACCTCGACGCGCTCGCCGGCGCGCAGTTCGTCGAGCGATTTTCCGGAGAGCTTGCCGTAGCCGGGAAATTTCCTCACCGCGTAGTTCACGTCCCCGCCGGGCACGTGGTACGCGAGGCCGTTCTTTTCAAGGGACCCGATGATGCCCTGCATCTCCGACACGAACTGCGTCGCGCGGGGCTCGTGGTCGGGCTTCTGCACGCCGAGCGCCTCGAGGTCCTCGTCCATCGCGCGGATGAAGCGCGCGGTCAGCTCGCCGATGGTCTCGTTGTTCTCGACCGTGCGGCGGATGATCTTGTCCTCGATGTCGGTAATGTTGCGCACATAGGTGACCTCGAACCCGCTGGCGCGCAGCCAGCGCTGGACCATGTCGAACACGACCAGCATGCGGCCGTGCCCGAGGTGGCAGTAGTCGTAGACCGTGATGCCGCAGACGTACATGCCGACGTGCCCGGGGCGCAGCGGAACAAAGTCCTGCTTGTCTCTGGCGAGGGTGTTGTAGATTCTCAGCATGGGTGGGATGCGCTATTCCCAAGGTCCGATAAAATGCGCCCGGACCGGGGTTGCGACGCTGGTGTTGGGGTACCGCTGGAGTACAATGGCCCCTGTTCGCAGGTTTCCGTATGGCCTTGAAAAGTATAACACAATGCTTAAATTAGCCGGGTCGCCCCAAGCGCCGGGAAAGTGGTTGGTGCAGACATGCGCGGCGCTCGCGCTGGCTTGCGCCGCAAACGTCGCGCAAGCGGACGATATTTCGGACGCGGCGCAGATGCTGCGCTCCGGCCAGCACCAGCAGGCCCTGGAAAGGGTCAACCGCGTGCTCGCCGCCAAACCGCGCGATGCGCAGGCGCGATTCCTCAAGGGCCTCATCTTCACCGAGCAAGGCAATACCAGGGAAGCGATTGCGATGTTCCAGAAGCTCACGGAGGATTTCCCCGAGCTGCCGGAACCTTATAACAACCTCGCAGTGATCTTTGCTTCGCAAGGCCAGTACGACAAGGCGCGAGCCGCGCTCGAGCAGTCGATCCGCACGCACCCGAGCTACGCCACCGCGTACGAAAACCTCGGCGACGTCTACGCGAAGCTCGCCAGCCAGGCCTACGACAAAGCGCTGCAGCTGGATTCGTCGAACTCCGCCGCGCAGAACAAACTCGCGTTGGTGCGGGACATGGCCGGCGCGCCGCTCGCGGCGAAACCTGCCGCGGTTGCACAGAAGGAACCGGCGAAACCGGAGCCCGTGAAGCCGGCCGTCGTCGCCGCCGTCGACGCAAAGCCCATGCCGGACAAACCTGCTGCCGAAAGACCCGCGCCGGCCAAACCCGCCGCAAACGGCAGCGACGAGGTCGTCAAGGCGGTGAATGCCTGGGCGGCTGCATGGTCGACGAAGGACGCCAGCGGGTATCTCTCCTTCTACGCGAAGGATTTCAAGACGCCGAAGGGCGAGGAGCGCGGTGCCTGGGAGACGGCCCGCCGGGAGCGCATCGCGGCACCCAAATCGATATCCGTCATCGTCGAAGTGCCGAAGGTCGCGCTCAACGGCGATCAGGCGACCGTGACGTTCAGGCAGAACTACCGTTCCGACCTGGTCAAGAGTAGCGGCACCAAGACGCTGGTGATGGTGAGGTCGAGCGGGCGCTGGCAAATTC
>JANMDK010000218.1:0-9798 GCA_031376265.1 Pseudomonadota bacterium | reverse complement strand
CTTTAGCGGCCTCGCGCCGTAGACCGGGTCGAAGCCCTCCTTGCCCAGCTCGTTCAGCGCGGCTTCCGACACTTCCAGGCTGTAGTCCATCTTCGCCAGCCTCGCCTTCAGGATCGCGAGCTGGATCGAGGCGATCGAGGTGATCTGCGCTTCGCCCAGGCCGTGAAACACGACGACCTCGTCGATGCGGTTGATGAACTCCGGGCGGAAATGCGCCTTGACCTCGCCCATCACCGCGAGCTTGATCACGCCGTAGTCGCTGCCTTCCATCTGCTGGATCATGTGCGAGCCGAGGTTCGAGGTCATCACGATCACGGTGTTCTTGAAGTCGATCGTGCGCCCCTGTCCGTCCGTGAGGCGCCCGTCGTCGAGCACCTGAAGCAGCACGTTGAAGACGTCTGGGTGCGCCTTTTCGATCTCGTCGAAGAGGATCACCGAATAGGGCTTGCGCCGCACCGCCTCCGTCAGCGCACCGCCCTCGTCATAGCCGACATAGCCCGGAGGCGCACCAAGCATCCGCGCGACCGAGTGCTTCTCCATGTATTCCGACATGTCGATGCGGATGAGGTGCTCCTGCGAATCGAAGAGGAAGGACGCGAGCGTCTTGCACAGCTCCGTTTTGCCAACCCCCGTGGGTCCGAGGAAGAGGAACGAGCCGTACGGCCGGTTCGGGTCCGAAAGCCCTGACCTCGAGCGCCGGATCGCGTCCGACACGAGGCGCACCGCTTCGTCCTGGCCGACCACTCGCTCGTGGAGCTTGTCTTCCATGTGCAGCAGCTTTTCCCGCTCGCCCTGCATCATCTTCGACACCGGGATGCCTGTGGCGCGAGACACCACCTCGGCGATTTCCTCGGTGCCGACCTGGGTGCGCAGCAGCCTGGCTTTCTGGTTGCCCGCTTCGCCCGACTCGGCGGTCTTGAGCTGGGCCTCGAGCGGCGGGATCTTGCCGTACTGGATCTCGGACATGGTCTGCCAGTCGCCCTTGCGGCGTGCCTCTTCCATCTGCTGGCGCAGCTTCTCGAGCTCTTCCTTGACGTGCTGCGAGCCGGCCACCTGCGCCTTCTCGGCTTTCCAGAGCTCGTCCAAGTCGGAGAATTCCTTTTCGATGCGCTTCATTTCCTCCTCGATGAGCGCGAGGCGCTTCTTCGAGGAGTCGTCCTTCTCTTTCTTGACCGCCTCGCGCTCGATGCGAAGTTGTATGAGCCGCCGCTCGAGCTTGTCCATCGACTCGGGCTTCGAATCGATCTCCATCTTGATGCGCGAGGCGGCCTCGTCGATGAGGTCGATGGCCTTGTCCGGCAGGAAGCGGTCGGTGATGTAGCGGTGCGAGAGCTCGGCTGCGGCGACGATGGCCGGGTCGGTGATCTCGACGCCATGGTGCACTTCGTATTTCTCTTTCAAGCCGCGCAGGATCGCCACGGTGTCCTCGACCGAGGGCTCGCCCACCAGCACTTTCTGGAAGCGGCGTTCGAGGGCCGCATCCTTCTCGATGTACTTTCGATACTCGTCGAGCGTGGTCGCGCCGACGCAGTGCAGCTCGCCGCGGGCGAGCGCGGGCTTGAGCATGTTGCCGGCGTCCATCGCGCCCTCGGCCTTGCCCGCACCGACCATGGTGTGGATCTCGTCGATGAAGACGATGGTCTGGCCTTCGTCCTGCGACAATTCCTTCAACACAGACTTGAGGCGCTCCTCGAACTCGCCGCGGTACTTGGCGCCGGCAAGCAGCGAAGCCATGTCGAGCGACAGGACGCGCTTGCCCTTGAGCGTCTCCGGTACCTCGCCGTTGATGATGCGCTGCGCGAGGCCTTCGACGATCGCGGTCTTGCCGACGCCCGGCTCGCCGATGAGGACCGGGTTGTTCTTGGTGCGGCGTTGCAGGATCTGGATGCAGCGGCGGATCTCGTCGTCCCGGCCGATGACCGGGTCGAGCTTGCCTATCCGGGCACGCTCGGTGAGGTCCATGGTGTATTTCTTGAGCGCTTCGCGATTGCCTTCGTCGGCTTGGGATTGCACGTTCTGTCCTCCACGCACTGCTTCGATGGCCGCTTCGAGCGCCTTCCTGGTCACCCCGGCAGCTTTGAGCGCCTTGCCGGCCTCCCCCTTGTCATCGGCAGCGGCGAGCAGGAAAAGCTCGGAGGCGATGAACTGGTCGCCGCGCTTCTGCGCTTCCTTGTCGGCCGCGTTGAGCTGGTTGGTCAGGTCGCGCGAGATCATCACCTCGCCGGGGGTGCCTTCGACCTTGGGAAGGCGCGAGATGGCCTGCGCAAGCGACGCCTTGAGCGCCTGCGGATTGGCGCCGGCGCGCTGCAGGATGGACGCGACCGAGCCGTCGGACTGGTCGAGCATGGCTGCGAGCAGGTGCTGGGGCTCAATGTACTGGTTGTCGTTGCCCAGCGCCGCGCTCTGCGCGTCGCCGAGGGCTTCCTGGAGCTTGGTGGTGAATTTTTCGATCCGCATGCCTGTGATCCTTGATGGGTACGAGGCAAATGGGGCCTTCGGGCCTTATTTCAACCGGGATTCGGCCTCCCGGATTGACACGCATCAAGCGAGCGCGCGATAGGTCCAGAAACCGGCAAACGTGGCGAGCAGGGACCCCGCGAGATGGGCTGCGGTGTGGAGAAATGCGGCGCCGTACTGGGCCGCCATCAAGAGCTGCACCGATTCGGCCGAGAAGGTCGAGAAGGTCGTGAGTCCGCCCAGGAATCCGGTGATGCAGAACAACCGCCACTCGGGGGCGATCGACGGGCTCGCCGCGAAGTACGCCACCGCGATGCCGACGAGGTAGCCGCCGACGAGGTTCGCGGCCAGCGTCCCCAGCGGCAACGCAGGGGCGACCGGATTCAACCCGACCGAGAGGAGCCAGCGAAGCCATGCGCCGAGCGCTGCGCCGATGCCGACGGCGACAAAGGCCATGGCGGTCATTTCCAGCGGTCGACCGCTTTGTCGTCCGAGTCTTTTGCCTCGACCCAGCGCGCACCCTTGGGCGTGACTTCCTTCTTCCAGAAAGGCGCCTGCGTCTTGAGGTAGTCCATGATGAACTGGCACGCCGCGAAAGCGTCGCCGCGGTGCGAACTTGCGACCACGACGAGCACGATCTGGTCGGTCGGCGCGAGGATGCCGTAGCGGTGGATCACGGTGCAGTCGATCACCTCCCAGCGTGCTTGCGCTTCCTCGACGATGCCTTTGAGCGCCTTCTCGGTCATGCCGGGATAGTGCTCGAGGGTCATCGTCGCCACGCCTGCGCCGTCATTCACATCGCGCACCACACCGACAAAGCTCGCGACACCGCCGACCTTGGGATTGCCGGCGCGCACCGCGGCCATCTCGCGGCCGGCATCGAAATCCTCGAGCTGGACGCTGATCTTCATCCGCCGCTATTCATCACTACCCGCCGGTGACCGGCGGAAAGAAGGCGATCTCGTCGCCGCCCTTGATCGCGAGTTCCTGCCCTGCACCGCGCGGCACCATGTCCTGGTTGACCGCCATGCGCACCGGCTTGTCCGCGGCCAACGCGGTCTGCCAATTGCCGCCGCGCCCGATCAGCAGCGCGCGCAAGGCGCCCAGCGTAGACGCGCCCACGGGCAGCTCCACCTCCTCCGACCCTCGTCCCAGCTGCTCGCGCAGGCTGGCGAAATAAAGCACCTTCACTTTCACCGGTAGAGCTCCGAAAAGGGCAGGAACCTGACGCGATCGCCCTTGTGGATCGCCTGGTTGGCCGGGTTGTCGACGAGGCCGTCGGCCCACGCCGTTGAAGTCATCACCGCAGAATCCTGCGTCGGGTAGAGGTCGATGCCGCCCTGCGCGTTCCATTTGACGCGAAGATACTCGCGCCGCGCATCGGGCTTGTCCCAGGTGAAATCGGCGCGCGCATCGACGAAGCGCGGCGCGACGTCCTCGATGCCCTGGGTCCTCAGCAGGAAAGGCCGCACGAAGATCAGGAAAGTCACGAACGACGAAACCGGGTTTCCCGGCAGGCCGATGAACGCCGCCCGGCCTACCTTGCCGAACGCGAGCGGCCGGCCCGGCTTCATCGCGATCTTCCACATGAGGAGCGACCCCTCGGCCTCTACCGCCGGCTTGACGTGGTCCTCCTCGCCGACCGAAACGCCGCCCGAAGTCACGATGAGGTCGTTGTCCGCCGCGGCTCGTCGCAGCACGTCGCGCGTCGCTTCGAGCTGGTCCGGCACGATGCCGTAGTCCCGCACCTCGCAGCCGAACAGCTTCGCCATGCCGTTGAGCGTGAAGCGGTTGGAGTTGTAGATGCGCCCCGGCGGCAGCGGGTCGCCGGGCATCACGAGCTCGTCGCCGGTAAAGAAGAGCGCCAGCTTCACCTTGCGGCGCACCGGCAGGTTCTTGATCCCGACCGATGCGGCGAGGCCCGTATCCTGCGGACGCAGCTTGATGCCGGCCGCAAGCACCGCGCCGCCGGCCTTGATGTCGCTGCCGGCGCGGCGCACCCATTCCTCCGGCTGCGGCTTTTTCTTGACGACGACGTGGTCGCCGTCCACTGCGCAGAACTCCTGCATCACCACGGCATCGGCGCCGGCCGGGATCGGCGCGCCGGTGAAGATGCGCGCGGCCGTTCCCGGCGCGAGCGCAGCGCCCACCGAGCCCGCGGCAATGCGTTGGGCCACCCTGAGGCGCGTATCGGGCCCTGCGATGTCGGCGACGCGCACTGCGTAGCCGTCCATGGCGCTGTTGTCCATCGGCGGCACATCCATGGTCGACGTCTGCGCGCGCGCGAGCACGCGCCCAGTCGCTTCGAGCGTGGACACCTCTTCGATCTCGCCGACCGGCCGCGCGCCGGCCAGCAGAACATCGAGCGCTTCGTCGACGGACAGCAAGCCTTTGTTCAAGCCTTTTCCTTCTTCATTTGAGCTTCAGGTATCCCAGGATGAATTCCGCAATCGCCGCATCGTCGTTGATGTCGAGGACGGGCAGTTTCGTTTCGACCTTTACGTCAGTAGCCACGGCCACGATGTTCGCATCGTTCGGGTGCAGCAGCGCCGCGTCCGTGCCCGCGCGATGCACTTCGAGCTTCGGGATCGGCTGGAACTTGAAGCCTTCGACGATGACCAGGTCGCACGGGGACAAGTGCTTCACCTGCTCCTCGAACGACGGCTCGGGCGTTCCGCGCAGCTCGTGCATCAGCACCCAGCGCTGCGAGGAGGTGACCAGCACCTCGGACGCGCCGGCGTGGCGGTGTCGATACGAATCCTTGCCCGGCTTGTCGACATCGAACGTGTGGTGCGCGTGCTTGATCAGCGAAACGCGCAGGCCGCCGCGCGTGAACCGCGGAATCAGCTTCTCGATCAGGGTCGTCTTGCCGCTGCCGGACCAGCCCGCAAAACCGAAGACTTTCATGGGACGGATTTTATCAGGCACGGCCCCTGCCCAAGGCGGGATACCAGTTCTGGTATGTAAACTCCCCGGAGAGCCTCTCCGGCATTGACTCTACGAAAATTAAAGTCTCGAATTTAACGAACCCTTTCACGCCGCCTTCGCCGTCCGCGCCCTGGCCGGGGCGACTTCGCACGCCGCCCCGCCGCAGCAATTCTCGGTGAGGTAGGACAGCACTTCGTTCATGCGGGCCAGTTCGACCGAGTAGAAGACGAACCGGCCTTCAGAACGCGATTTGACCAGGCCCGCGCTTGCCAGTTGCGCGAGGTGGAACGACGCCGTTGCGGCAGGCAGCTTCAGCTTCGCCGAAATGACTCCGGCGGCAAGCCCTTCAGGTCCAGCCTGGACCAGCAGCCTGAACACGGCGAGGCGGGTGTCCTGCGCGAGAGCGGCGAGCGCCTTAACGGCTTGGGCGGGTTTCATGGAGTGCGGAGTGCAAGGCGACGGCGAGCGCCGCACCGATGATCTGCGCGCCGATAAACCCGGGCGCGTCCAGCGGCCTGATCCCCGCAAAGGTGTCCGACAGCGCCCGCGCCAGGGTCACCGCCGGATTCGCGAACGAGGTCGACGCCGTGAACCAGTACGCCCCGGTGATGTAGCCGCCCACCGCGAATGGCGCGAATTTCGCGGACTCCCCCCGGCACCCCAGGATCACGGTCAGCAGGCCGAAGGTGGCGACCACCTCGCTCCACCACTGGGCGTCGCCGGTGCGCACCGTGGTCGAGAGCTGAAAGATGGGCAGCTCGAACATCGCGTGCGCCGCGAGCACGCCGGCAATCGCGCCGACGCACTGCGCTACAGTGAACAGGGCTGCTTCGCGCCATCGCAAGTCGCCGTTCCACGCCGCCACGACGCTGACCAGCGGATTGAAGTGCGCGCCGGACACCGGCCCGAAGGCGACGATCAGCGCCACGAGGACGCCGCCGGTGGCAATCGAGTTGGCGAGCAGTGCGAGGTGCACGTTTCCCTCTGCAAGCCTCGCGCCCATGATCCCCGAGCCCACCACTGCAGCGAGCAACAGCGCGGTGCCGAAAGCTTCTGCGAGGCATCGCCTCATTTCTTCGCGATCTCGTCCAGGTTGCGCTCAAGCGAGCCTCGTTCGAGCTGCGTCTCCGGGAGCGCAAGGAGCAGATTGATTCGGTTCGACAGTGTGGCGTAGGCAGCGAGGAAGGCCCTTCTTTTCTGGTCGTCCGTGCCTTCGGCTGCCGCAGGATCCGGCACGCCCCAGTGCGCCGAGGCCGGGTTGCCCGGCCAGTAGGGGCAAGTCTCGGCCGCAGCCGAATCGCAAACCGTGATGACGATGTCCATCTTCGGCGCTCCGGGCAACGCGAACTCGTCCCAGCTCTTGCTGCGAACGCCTTCGGTCGGGATGCCGTTGCGGTTCAACAGTTCGAGCGCGAACGGATTGACTACGCCGCCGGGTTTGCTGCCTGCGCTGTAGGCATGAAACCGGCCCTCGCCGGCCTTGTTCAGATACGCCTCCGCAAGGATGGAACGCGCCGAGTTGCCGGTGCACAGAAACAATACGTTCAAAGCAGACTCCGGTTGTCGATTCGATATTTCCAAGGATATGGAAATGATATGACACTATGAAGTCGGCCGGACCATTATTTTTCTGGTGATATAGTTTTGTCATGGCCAGCCGCAAAACGCTCGTCGGATCGATGGCCGCGGCGCAACTGGGCTCGCTGCTGCCGCACGTGACGCTTCCGGCGGTCATGCCGGGTTTCCTGATCCCTGAATGGGGCCTGAGCTACTCGGATGGCGGCCTCATGGCCGCGAGCTATGCGGCCGGCTACATGCTCGCGGTGCCGGTCCTGACGACGCTCACCGACCGCTTCGACGCGCGCTGGATCCTCTTCTGGGGCTCGCTGGTGAGCGGGATCGCGACGATCCTCTTCGGGCTGTTCGCTTCCGGCCTCGCCTCCGCCGTCGTGCTCTGGTCGCTGGCCGGCATCGGTTTCGCCGGCGCCTACATGCCCGGGCTCAAGGCACTCACCGACCGGCTCGGGCCGGGTGACAACTCGCGCAGCGTGACGCTGTACACCTCGAGCTTTTCGGTCGGCGTCGGCCTTTCCTTCCTCGTCTCGCAGCTGGTCGCCGAGCATTGGGGGTGGCGCACGGCATTCCTCGCGACCGGCATCGGCCCGGCCGCCATGGCCGCTGTCGCGATGATGTTGCGTCCGGTGCAGCCGCCGCCCCGCCAGGGCGCACTGCTCGATTTCCGGCCGGTGTTCGCGAACCGCACCGCGCTCGGCTACATCTTCGGCTACGGCGCGCATTGCTTCGAGCTCTACGGCATGCGGACCTGGATCGTCGCCTTCTGGGGATTCGTCGCTGCGGCCGCAGGCGGCGCCACGACGCTCGGCGCGATCACGGTGAGCGTCATCGTCACCGTGCTTTCCCTGCCGGCCAGCATCCTCGGCAATGAGGCGGCGCTCAAGTACGGCAGGCATCGGGCGATCACGATCGTGATGCTCGCCTCGGCGGTTGTGGCTTTCGCCATCGGACTCACGGCGGGCCTGTCGCCCTGGCTCACGCTCGCGCTGCTGCTCGTCTACGCGTTTACGGTACCGGCGGATTCCGGGGCGCTCACCTCCGGGATGTCCGGCGCGGCCGAGCCCCGTTATCGCGGCGCCACACTGGCTTTGCATTCGACCGTCGGATTCGGCCTATCGGCGGTCGGGGGATGGGCGGTAGGTGCTGCCATCGATGCGGCCGGCGGCGCGCAATCGGCTTCCGGCTGGCTGGCGGCTTTCCTCGTGATGGGCACCGGCATCCTGTTCGGGCCGCTCGCGCTGTGGTGGTCGCGCACAGGAAAAACCGCCGCGTGAGCGGGGACGCCGGCTCGAAACGCAAGGTCGTCGCGGCGCTCGGCACTACGCAGACGATCGCGTGGGCCTCCAGTTACTACCTTCCCGCCGTGCTGGTCGACCCGGTCTCGCGCGACCTCGGCATTCCGGCCGATGGGTTCCTCGCCGCGTTCTCGCTTGCACTGATCGTCTCCGCTCTGGTCGCGCCGGCCGTCGGCCGAATGATCGACCGGGCCGGCGGCCGAGAAGTGCTTGCAGTCTCCAATCTCGTGCTGGCCTGCGGGCTGGTCGCCTTGGCGAACGCGCAGGGCGCGGTAATGTTGACGGTTGCCTGGGCGATCCTCGGCGTCGGCATGGGCATGGGCACCTACGACCCGGCTTTCGCCACGCTCACCAGGATCTACGGCGCCGCTGCGCGCGGCCCGATCACCGGGATCACGCTGATCGCGGGATTCGCGAGCACGGTGGGATGGCCGATCACCGCTGCCCTGGATGCGGCTTTCGATTGGCGAACCGCGTGCCTGTTCTGGGCGGCGACGCACATCCTCGTCTGCCTGCCGCTGAATGCGCGGGTGCTGCCCAAAGGCACGATCGCGCCGACGGCAAGCCAGGCGAAAGCCGTTGCGCTGCCGACTTCACCCGACCACCTTCGCGTGATGATCCTGCTGGGGATCACGTTCGCGGCCGTGGGCTTCGTCACCGGCGCGCTGGCAACGCACCTGCCGCGCGTGCTGCAGGCCGGCGGCGCGACGATCGCGCAGGCGATTTTCTTCGCGTCGCTGCTCGGGCCCGCGCAGGTCGGCGCCCGGCTCGTGGAATTCGCGGTCATGAAGCATGTGCATCCGCTGACTGCCGCGCGGTTCGCGGCCGCCCTGAACCCGATCGGCGTGCTGGCGCTGGCCCTCCTGGGACCGGCGGGCATGGCGGCTTTCGCGATCCTGCATGGCGCGGGCAACGGCCTGCTCACCATTGCAAAAGGGACCGTGCCGCTCGCCCTGCTCGGGCCCGAGGGTTACGGCTACCGGCAGGGACTGATCTCGGCGCCGGGGCGCGCGCTGCAGGCGACCTCGCCCCTGCTGTTCGGGCTGCTGGTCACGCGCTACGGCGCGGATGCGCTGTGGTTCGTGGCGGCCCTGATGCTGGTTGCTCTGGGCGCGCTAATGCAGCTGCGCGCGAAGGCGTACTGAGCCTACGGTTTCGCCAGCGCCCAGTTGCCGCCGACCCCGTCGCCGGTCTTGTCTCCGGGCTTCCGGTCCTTGATCCACAGGTAGAGCGGCTTGCCCTTGTGGGCCCACTGCTTCGATCCGTCGTCGCGCGTGACGACGCTCCAGTCGCCGCTCGCCTTGTCGGAGGCCGCGGCCATGAGCGGCGGCCAGTTGGTGGCGCAGGGCCCGTTGCACACGCTCTTGCCGCTGGAATCCTTGTGGTAGGTGTAGAGCGTCATGCCGGCTGAATTGGCGAACACGCCGTCTTTCACGGTCGCTTGCCCGTAGGAGGCGGATGCGTAGGCGGCGAGCAAGCTGGCTGCGGCTGCGAGAAAGGTGCGAGTCATCATCGGTGCTGGTCCTCTTGAATTGAACTTGCC
>JANMDK010000187.1:0-24945 GCA_031376265.1 Pseudomonadota bacterium | reverse complement strand
CGCCGCCCTCGCCCTTGAAGTAGGACTTGGTGACCCACGGCCCCTTGACCAGCAGGTCGCCGAAAGCCTTGCCGTCGTGCGGCAGGGCCTTGCCTTCGGTGTCGACGATCTTCATGTCCACGCCGAAGATCACGCGGCCCTGCTTGTACTGCACCTGGTAGCGCGACTCCTTGTCCGCCTTGAGGTGCTTGCCCTTGAAGGTGGCCACCGTCCCGAGGGGGCTCATCTCGGTCATGCCCCAGGCGTGCAGCACCTTGACGCCGTACTCTTCCTGGAAGGTGCGAATCATCGCCGGCGGACAGGCCGAGCCGCCGATGACGGTCGACTTCAGGGTGGAGAACCTGAGCTTGTTCTCTTTCATGTAGTTGAGCAGGCCGAGCCACACCGTGGGCACGCCGGCGCTCATCGTAACGCCTTCGGTTTCGAACATCTCGTGCAGGCTCTTGCCGTCGAGATGCTGGCCGGGGAAGACGAGCTTCGCGCCGGTGAGTGCGCAGCTGTACGGCAGCCCCCAGGCGTTGACATGGAACATCGGCACCACCGGCAGGATCGTGTCCGCCGCCGAAAGATTGAGCGCATCCGGCAGGCCCGCGGCGTAGGCATGCAGGATCGTGCTGCGATGGCTGTAGAGCACGCCCTTGGGATTGCCGGTCGTGCCGGACGTGTAGCAGAGGCAGGACGCAGTCTTCTCGTCGAAGGTCGGCCACTCGAGCTTGTCGTCGTTGGCCTCGATCAGGTCCTCATAGCAGAGAAGGTTCTTGAGATCCGATTTGGGCATGTGGGCGCGATCGGTCATGACGATGAAGTGCTTCACCGTCTTGAGGCCAGGCGCGACTTTTTCGAGCAGAGGCACGAAGGTCAGGTCGACGAACAGCACCTTGTCCTCGGCGTGGTTGGCGATGTAAGTCACCTGCTCGGGAAACAGGCGCGGGTTGATCGTGTGGATCACGCCCTCCGAGCCTGCCACCGCGTAGTAGATCTCGAAGTGGCGGTAGCCGTTCCAGGCAAGCGTCGCCACCCGGTCGTTCGCCTTGACGCTCAAGGCCGCAAGCGCCTTGGCGAGGCGCCGCGCCCGCTTGTGCGCATCGCCATACGTGTAGCGGTGGAAGTCGCCCCCATCGGTTTTTCCCTCTACACGCTTCGAGACGATTTCGGTGTCGCCATGGTGGCGGTCCGCGTGGCGGATGAGGTCGCTGATCAAGAGCGGCATGTCCATCATCAGGCCGTTCATTTTGTCTCCTGTTTCCGGGTGCATCGGGATGGTGCGCAGTATAGCGCCGGCACCGGCGGCTTCGGCTTGACCGCTCTCCGGGGCTTGTCTACCATGGCCCGCACCCGGGAATTGGCGGACGCGCAAGCCAACAACACGCCACCCGCCACCTTGAGGAGACCGACATGAGACCCCTTTTCCGCGCGGCCGTTTTCGGCATTGCATCCGCAGCGCTCGCCTTCAGCGCGCTCGCCCAGCCCAAGGCCCCGGCCAAGGCCGCCTCGGGCGACACCATCAAGATCGCCTACATCGATCCGCTGTCCGGACCCTTCGCCAACGTGGGCGAGCAGGGCCTGGCGGAGTTCCGCTTCGCGGTCAACCGCATCAACGCGGCCGGCGGTGTGCTCGGCGGGCGGAAGCTCGAGGTGATCGGCTTCGACAACAAGGTGAGCCCGCAGGAATCGCTGAACCAGTTGAAGAGAGTCATCGACCAGGGCATCCAGTACATCACGCAGGGCAACAGCTCGGCGGTGGCCGGCGCGCTGATCGAGGCGGTCAATCGCCATAACGAACGCAACCCGGGCAAGGAAATCCTGTACCTGAACTATGCGGCGGTCGACCCGGCCTACACCAACGACAAGTGCTCGTTCTGGCATTTCCGCTTCGATGCCAATGCCGACATGAAGATGGAGTCGCTCACCAGCTGGATGGCGGGTCGCAAGGAGATCAAGAAGGTCTACCTGCTCAACCAGGACTATTCGTTCGGCCACGCAGTGAAGAAGGCGGCCCGAGAGTACCTGGCCAAGAAGCGGCCCGACATCCAGATCGTCGGCGACGACCTGCACCCGTTGGGCAAGGTCACCGACTTCGCGCCCTACGCGGCCAAGATCAAGGCCTCGGGCGCCGATACGGTGATTACCGGCAACTGGGGCAACGACATGTCGCTGCTGGTGAAGGCCGGCAAGGACGCCGCGCTGAACGTCGACTGGTATACCTACTACGCAGGCGGCCTCGGCACCCCGACCGCGATGGGCGAGGCGGCCGCCGGCCGGGTCAAGATCGTCGCCGAATACCACTCCAACGTGGCCAACAACAAGGCCGCGAAGTGGGACGCGGACTACCGCAAGCAGGCGCCCAAGGGCAATCCCGATTTCTATTACCTGCGCGGCAAGATCATGTGGGACATGTTCGCCAAGGCCATCAACCAGGCCAAGTCGGCCGACCCCAGGGCCGTGGCGCTCGCGCTCGAGGGCATGAAGCATGAGGGCGAGATGGGCGAAGTCGAGATGCGCAAGTCCGACCACCAGCTGATCCAGCCGCTGTACATCATGACGATCGTCAAATCGGCGGCCAAAGGCGGCCCCAAGGAGGCCAAGATCGACATGGAAGGCAGCGGCCTCGCGCCGGTGACCGAGGCGCGCATGGAGGCGTTCACCTCGGCGCAGCCGACGTCCTGCGCGATGAAGCGGCCATAGTGTGAAGCAGGGGGAGGGAGTCCCCTCCCCCCGCACCCCCCCGCCCCGAGCGGGGGCGGATAGTCCACCTTGGAGTTTTTTCTCGTCCAGACCTTGAACGGCATCAGCTACGGGCTGCTGCTGTTCATGCTTTCGTCGGGTCTCACGCTGGTGTTCTCGCTGATGGGCGTGCTCAATTTCGCGCACGCGAGCTTCTACATGCTGGGCGCGTATTTCGCCTACACGATCAGCGCCAAGATCGGCTTCTGGCCGGCGCTCGTGCTGGCGCCGATCCTGGTTGGCACGGTCGGCATGCTGGTCGAGCGCTGGGGCCTGCGCAGCGTCCACAAGTTCGGCCACGTAGCCGAGTTGTTGTTTACGTTCGGCCTCGCCTACCTCATCGACGAAGCGGTGCACCTCGTATGGGGCCGCTCGGCCGTGGAGTACCGCGTGCCGGCGGAGCTCGACGGGCCCCTCTTCCAGATCATGGGCTCGCAGTACCCGATCTATCGTGGTTTCATGATGCTGATCTCGGTGGCGATGCTGGTGACGATCTGGCTTGCGCTAACGCGAACACGCATCGGGCTGGTGATCCAGGCCGCGCTTACGCATCCCCAGACGGTCGAGGCGCTCGGCCATAACGTGCCGCGCGTGTTCATGCTCGTGTTCGGCGGCGGCGCAGCCCTGGCAGGACTTGCCGGCGTGATCGGCGGCAACGCCTTCGTCACCGAGCCCGGCATGGCGGCCGCGGTCGGCCCGATCATTTTCGTGATCGTGGTGGTCGGCGGCATGGGATCGCTTGCCGGGGCCTTCATCGCGTCGCTCCTCATCGGCTGCCTGCAGACCTTCGCGGTGTCGCTCGATTGGAAGCTCGGCGGCATTTCGATCGCATCGGCCGCGCCGGTGCTGCCTTACTTGCTCATGGTGCTCATGCTGATCCTGCGCCCGCGGGGGCTCCTCGGAACGCGCGACGGGTGAGCACGCTCAAATACTCTCCGATCAACTTGGGACGCTGGATCCTGTGGGGCGGGACGGCGCTCGTGTTCCTCGTCGCGCCGCTCATCTTCACCAACAGCTTCGCGCTCACGATGCTCACCCAGATGGGCGCATTCATCATCTTCGCCCTGTCCTACAACATGCTGCTCGGGCAGAGCGGCATGCTGTCCTTCGGCCACGCGGTGTACTCGGGGCTCGGGGCGTATATGGCGGTGCATGCGCTCAATCTCGTGGCCAAGGGCGTGTTCCCCCTGCCCCTGCCGCTCTTGCCGCTGGTCGGCGGGTTCGCCGGCCTTATTTTCGGCGTCATCTTCGGCTATGTGACCACGCGCAAGTCCGGCACCACGTTCGCGATGATTTCGCTGGGCATCGGCGAGATGGTGTTCGCCTGCGCGCTCATGTTCCCCGGGTTCTTCGGCGGCGAAGCCGGCATCTCGACCAACCGCGTCATCGGCAAGCCCTTCCTCGGCCTCACCTTCGGTCCGGCGATCCAGGTCTATTACCTGGTCGCGGCCTGGTGCTTCCTGTGCATGGCGGCGATGTTCGCGCTCACCCAGACGCCCCTTGGCCGCATGGCCAACGCAGTGCGCGACAACCCGGAGCGCACCGAGTTCGTCGGCTACAACACCCAGCACGTGCGTTTCCTGCAGATGGTGCTGGCGTCGTTCTTCGCCGGCGTCTCGGGCGGCCTGTCGTGCATCAACTTCGAGATCGTGTCGGCCGAGAACGTCTCCGCGATCCGCTCAGGCGGCGTGCTGCTCGCGACCTTCATCGGCGGGATCCCGTTTTTCTTCGGCCCGATCATCGGCTCGGTGGTATTCATCATCTTCGTGGTCGCGCTGTCGGGCTTCACCAAGGCGTGGCTGCTGTATCTGGGCCTGTTCTTCCTGGCGATGGTGCTGTATGCGCCCGGCGGCCTGGCCTCGTTGCTGCTAATGCAGATCCCGGTGATCCGCGCGCGGCGGTTCAGGGAACTCCTCATGCCCTACTTGCTTGCGGGCGCCTCCTCGGCGATTGCGCTCGCGGGTCTGATAGGCATCGTCGAGATGGTGTACCGGCTCTCGGAGCAGGGCGCTAGCACCGTGCTCACCGCGTTCGGCTGGTCGTTCGACGCTACGCACGCGGCTCCGTGGGTGGTCTTCGGCCTGATGCTTGGAGGGGGCCTGGTCGCGCTGCGCTACGCCGCGGGCGTGGTGGGCGAGCGCTGGGGCACGATCCAGGCCGGCCTGCAGGGGCGCGCGCCATGACCGCCCCCGCGATCGAGCTGCGCGACGTGCACAAGAGCTTCGGCAGCACCAAGATCATCCAGGGCGTTTCGCTCATCATCGCGCAGGGCGAGCGCCACGCCATCATCGGCCCCAACGGCGCCGGCAAGTCGACGCTCTACAACCTCATCTCCGGGCGCTTTCCGGTGTCGTCCGGGTCGATCTGGCTGAACGGCGAGGACATCACCGGCCTTCAGCCGTACGAGATCAACCGCAAGGGACTGTCGCGCAGCTTCCAGGTCACCAACATTTTCCACAACATGACGGTGTACGAGAACATCCGCTGCGGCGTGCTGTGGTCGCTCGGATACAAGTATTCGTTCTGGGACCGCATCAACGGCCTGGCCGAGGTGAAGCGCCGGGCCGAGGAAGTGATGGAGAAGATCGGGCTGGAAAAGCGCCGCGGCGTGCTTGCGGGCGTGCTGACCTACGCCGAGCAGCGGGCGCTCGAGATCGGCGTCACCATCGCGGGCGGCGCGGGCGCGATCCTGCTCGACGAGCCGACCGCCGGCATGAGCCGCTCGGAGACGGCGCGGGCCGTCGAGTTGGTGCGCTCGATCACCGAAGGCCGCACCCTCATCATGGTCGAGCACGACATGGGCGTGGTTTTCGACCTCGCCGACCGCATCAGCGTGCTGGTCTACGGCGAGATCATCGCCACCGGCAGGCCCGAGGAAATCCGCGCGAACGCGTCAGTGCAGGAAGCCTATCTTGGCGGCCTGCACAAGGAAGACGCGCATGCTTGAGGCGACCGACCTGCATGCCTACTACGGCAAGAGCCACATCCTGCAGGGCGTCAACCTGAGGGTGGGCGAAGGCGAGATCGTGAGCCTGCTGGGCAGGAACGGCGTCGGCCGCTCGACCACCATCAAGGCGATCATGGGCATGGTCGACTGCAGCGGCTCGGTGAAATTCCGCGGCGAGGAGATGGTCGGCCTCAAGGCCTACCAGGTCGCGCACAAGGGCCTGGGCTACGTGCCGGAGAACCGCGACATCTTCCCCACGCTTACGGTGCGCCAGAACCTGCTGCTCGGGCAGAAGACCAAGCAGGAATCCGCCCGCTGGCGGACTGAGGACATGTTCGATCTTTTTCCCCGGCTCAAGGAGCGCGCCGACACGCAGGCCGGCGTGCTCTCGGGCGGCGAGCAGCAGATGTTGACCCTGTGCCGCACCCTCATGGGCGACCCTGCTCTGGTGATGATCGACGAGCCCACCGAGGGCCTCGCGCCCAAGATCGTCGAGCAGGTGGCGCGCCTGTTCGAGGAAATCAGGAAGCGCGGCGTGTCGATCCTGCTCGTGGAGCAGAAGCTCGCCATTGCGCTCGACATCTCCGAGCGGCTCTACGTGATGGGCCACGGCAGCATCGTTTTCGAGGGCAAGCCGCGCGATGTGAGAGAGGATGCCGCAATGCGAAAGGAATGGCTCGAGGTCTAGAAAACGAGAAGGGGGGGCTACGCCACCCTCCTCAGACCTCCCCCAACGATTTGAGCGGGTAAAATTCCCGCTCCCACCCTGGAGTTCCAATGAGCGACGCAACCACCTATTCCGTACGCGACGGCATTGCCGTCATCGTCATGAACAACCCGCCGGTGAATGGACTTGGCAGCGTGTTGCGCCCCGGCATCGTCGAGGGGATGAAAAAGGCGGAAGCCGACCCGGCCGTGAAGGCGCTGGTGATCATGGGCTCGGCCAAGGCCTTCTCGGGCGGCGCCGACATCCGCGAATTCAACACGCCGAAGTCGGCGATGTCCCCAACGCTCCCCGAAATCAACGACGCGCAGGACGCGTTCAAGAAACCAATGGTCGCCGCGATCGGCGGCTTCGCGCTCGGCGGCGGCCTGGAGCTCGCGCTCGGCTGCCACTACCGGGTTGCGGCGCCCAAAACGCTATTGGGACTTCCCGAAGTGAAGCTCGGCATCCTCCCCGGCTCCGGGGGCACGCAGCGCCTGCCGCGCGTCGTCGGCGCAGCCGAGGGCGTCAGGATGATGACCACCGGCACTCCGATTGCAGCCGAAGTCGGCCTCAAGGTCGGCCTCATCGACGAGGTCGTGCAAGGGGACCTGCTCGAAGGCGCCGTGGCGTTCGCGAAGAAACTCGTGGCCGACGGCAAGGGGCCGCGGCGTATCCGCGACCTCACGGTCAAGGTGGATGGCGATCCGAAGGCGTTCTTCGAGGGCGCTCGCGCCGAAGTCGGCAAGGCGTCGCGCGGCTATCCCGCGCCGCTCGAGATCGTCGCCTGCGTCGAAGCTGCGGTGAACCTGCCGTTCGACGAGGGCCGCAAGGAAGAGCGCCGCCGTTTCGCCGGCCTGGTGGAAGGCAACGAATCGAAAGCGCTGCGCCACATGTTCTTCGCCGAGCGCCAGACCAGCAAGATCCCGGATGTGCCGGAAGACACCCCGACACGCAAGATCGAGAAGGCGGCCGTCATCGGCGCCGGCACGATGGGCGGCGGCATCACCATGAGCCTGGTCAACGTCGGCATCCCGGTCACGATGATCGAGACCAAGCAGGAAGCGCTCGACCGCGGCCTTGCGACGATCAAGAAGAACTACGCCAGCACCGTCTCCAAGGGCCGCCTCAAGCAGGAAGACATGGACAAGCGCCTAGGCTTGATATCGACGGCGCTCGACATTGCCGCGGCCAAGGATGCCGACATCGTGATCGAGGCGGTGTTCGAGCGCATGGACGTGAAAGAGGAAATCTTCCGCAAGCTGGCCGCGACGATGAAGCCCGGCGCCATCCTCGCCTCGAATACCTCGACGCTCGACGTCGACCAGATCGCCCGCGCCACCAAGCGCCCGCAGGACGTGATCGGCACGCACTTCTTCTCGCCGGCCAACGTGATGCGCCTGCTCGAGGTCGTACGCGGCAAGGCCACCGGCAAGGACGTGCTGGCCACGACGATGGCGCTTGGCAAGAAGATCAAGAAGGTGCCGGTGGTGTCCGGCGTGTGCGACGGATTCATCGGCAACCGCATGATCGAGAAGTACGGCCAGCAGTCGCTCTTCCTGCTGGATGAAGGCTGCAGCCCGCAGCAGGTCGACGGCGCAGCACGCAAGTGGGGCATGGCGATGGGCCCGCTCGAGATGGGCGACATGGCGGGCCTCGACATCGGCTGGGAGATCCGCAAGCGCCGCTACGTCGAGCGCCCGAACTTCCTCTACTCCAAAGTGGGCGACAAGATCGCGGAACTGGGCCGCTACGGCCAGAAGACCGGCAAGGGCTGGTACCTGTACGAAGCCGGCAACAGGAAGCCCGTGCCGGATCCCGAGGTCGACAAGATCGTCGCGGAGTACCGCAAGGCCAACAGCATCCAAACCCGGCAGATTTCGGATGAGGAGATCGTCGAGCGCCTGATCTACGCGCTGGTCAACGAAGCCGCCTACATCCTCGAGGAAGGCATCGCCTTGCGCGCTTCCGACATCGACATGGTGTACCTCACCGGCTATGGCTTCCCGCCGTATCGCGGCGGGCCGATGTTCTATGCGGACACCGTCGGCCTGCCGAAGGTGCTCGCGTCGATCGAGAAATTCCAGAAAGGCTACATGGGCGAAGTGTGGAAGCCGGCACCCCTGCTGCTGCGGCTCGCCAAGGAAGGAAAGAGGTTCAACGCATGAAAACCGCCGCAAAGATCCTCGTCGCTGCCGCCGCGCTGGCCGCGGCCGGTTGCACGCTGCTGCCGAAGGATCCCTTCCCGCCGCTGCATCCGCACTGGTCGGACTACCAGTCGCGCCAGGCGCGCCATTACGCCAGCTTCCCCGGCAAGACGAAAGAGACGGTGAAGGAAGGCAAAACGCTTTCCGGCACGCGGGTCTCCACCTCGCTGCGCGAGCTGCAGCTCGGCGACCGCTACTACGGCACCGCGTGGACGCTGGTCCCGACGCCGCCGGTCGGCAGTCCAGCCGAAGCCCGCCTGCTCGAGATCGCTTCGAACGAAGCGCTCAAGGTCGCGCCGGGCGCCACCCTCGTCAACAAGCATGCCGTGGTCCTCGACGGCCTCAACGGCCTCACCTACGTCATTGACCTGCCGCAAACCAGGACGCGCCTGCGCCAGCAGATCTTCCTCGTCAGCGGCGTGCTGGTCGAGCAGTCCTATTCCGGCCCGACCGGCACCGAGACCGAGCGCGAGGCCGGCCGGTTCTTCGATTCGCTCAAGCTGTTTCCCTGATCTAAATACAGGAGTCCGTCCATGACCGAAGCCGTCATCGTATCGACCGCAAGAACGCCGCTCTGCAAGTCCTGGCGCGGCGCCCTCAACATGACCCACGGCGCGACCCTCGGCGGCCACGTCGTCAAGGCGGCGCTCGAGCGCGCCAAGCTCGATCCGGCCGAAGTCGAGGACGTGATCATGGGCTGCGCGAACCCCGAAGGCGCGACCGGCGGCAACATCGCGCGCCAGATCGCGCTGCGCGCCGGCATGCCGGTGACGGTGTCCGGCATGACGGTGAACCGTTTCTGCTCGTCAGGCCTGCAGACGATCGCGCTTGCCGCGCAACGCGTGCTCGCGGGCGAAGCGGACATCTTCGTCGCGGGCGGCGTGGAGTCGATCTCGTGCGTGCAGAACGAGATGAACAAGCACATGTACACCGACCCGTGGCTCAAGGAACACAAGCCGACGATCTACTGGAACATGCTGCAGACCGCCGAGATGGTCTCCAAGCGCTACGGCATCGGCCGCGAGGTGCAGGACCGCTACGGCGTCGACAGCCAGAACAAGGCGGCCGCCGCGCGCGAGGCCGGCAAGTTCAAGGACGAGATCGTGCCGATCACCACGCTGATGAAGGTGATCGACAAGAACACCAACGTCGAGTCGACGCGCGAGGTGACGGCCTCGGAAGACGAGGGCATCCGCCCGGGCACGACCTACGAAGGCGTCTCGTCGATCAAGCCGGCCATCGAAGGCGGCGTGATCTCCGCCGGCAACGCGAGCCAGTTCTCCGACGGCGCCTCGGCTGCGGTGGTCATGAGCGACAAGGTCGCCGCCGCGAAGGGCCTCAAGCCCCTTGGCATTTTCCGCGGCTTCGCGGTGGCGGGCCTCGAGCCCGACGAGATGGGCATCGGGCCGGTCTACGCGATTCCCAAGCTCCTCAAGCGCGCCGGCAAAAAAGTCTCGGACATCGACCTGTGGGAGCTCAATGAGGCCTTTGCCGTGCAGGTGATCTACTGCCGCGACAAGCTCGGCATCCCCAACGACAAGCTCAACGTCAACGGCGGCGCGATCGCCGTCGGCCACCCGTACGGCGTCTCCGGCGCGCGGCTGGTCGGCCACGCGCTGATCGAAGGCAAGCGCCGCGGCGCCAAGCTCGTGGTTGTAACCATGTGTATCGGCGGCGGCATGGGGGCGGCGGGACTGTTCGAAGTGGTGTAATACTTCGCCTCGCGCTACATAAAAATAGAAAAGGCGCACCTCGGTGCGCTTTTTCCATTCCAAGGAGACAGGAAATGAAGACCGGATTGAAGTTGCTTTGTATCGCCCTCGCCGCGTCGCCCGTAGTTGCGACTTCAACGGCGCTCGCGCAGGCCTACCCGAACAAGCCGATCCGCCTGATCGTGCCCTGGCCCCCGGGACAGGCGACCGACCTCGCGGCGCGCATCGTGGCGGAAAAAATCTCCGTGGCGCTCGGCCAGCCGATCGTCGTCGAGAACAAGCCCGGCGCCGGCGGCGCGATCGGCACCGACCAGGTGGCGAAGGCCGCACCCGACGGCTACACGCTGCTGGCGGCCTCGAGCGGCCCGATCTCGATCATGCCCAACCTGCAGAAGACGCCCTACGAGCCGCTCAAGGATCTCGCGCCGGTCACCCTGACTGCGATGGCGCCTTTCGCGCTGGTGGGCCGGCCGAATTTTCCTGCGGCCAATGCCAAGGAGCTCGTTGCTCTCGTAAAAGCCAACCCGGACAAGTTCACGTTCTCCTCCTCGGGTACCGGCGCAACCGCGCATCTGTTCTCGGAGCTATTCCACTCGATGGCGCAAATCAAGTCGCGCCACGTGCCGTACAAGGGCAGCGCGCCGGCGCTCACCGACCTCATGGGCGGCCAGGTCGACTACACCATCGAGACGGTGGCCTCCATCGTGACCCACGTGAAGTCCGGCAAGCTCAAGGGCTACGGCGTGACGACCGCCAAGCGCAGCTCGGCGCTGCCCGACCTGCCGCCGCTGGCCGAAGCCGCCAACATCCCGGGCTACGACGCCGCGGCCTGGATCGGCTACGCCGCCCCGGCAGGCACGCCGCGGGAGATCACGCAGCGCATCTCCGCAGAAGTGCAGAAAGCGGTGCAGGCGCAGGACCTCAAGGACCGCTACGTCCTGCTGGGCATGGAACCGGCGGCGAACACGCCGGACGAGCTCATGGCGCTGATGCGCCGCGAGCAGGAGCGCTACGGGCAGATCATCAAGGCCGCGAACATCAAACTGGAACAATAACGATCGGAACGGGGGGAGACTGCGTCGGATAAATGCAGCGTCTCCCCCCGTGCCCCTACTCCAGGCTCGGTGCCATTAATCTCGTGAATTCATTTCCAGAGAACCGCGCCGTTATTGGCTCCCAAGGCAGTTGATGTACCGGTACCAGTACATTCTCCCGCTGCTGGCGGCAATTTTCCTGGCCCCGCCTGCGCATGCGCAGGAGCCCTTTCCTTCCAAGGCCGTCCAGCTCATCGTGCCCTTCCCGCCGGGCGGCGCGCTGGACATCGTCAGCCGGCGCCTCGCGGAGAAATACCGCGAGGACTGGGGCCAGCCGGTGCTCGTGGTCAACCGCCCCGGCGCCAACGGCGTGCTTGCCTGGCAGAACCTGCTCAACACGAAGCCCGACGGCTACAGCGTGCTCTCCGCCGGCGGGCAGGGGCTGGGCTATGTGCACCTGCTGAACCCGAGCGTACCGGGAAAATTTCTCGAGCACTTCACCGAGGTGTGCTCGTTCGCCAGCTACCCGCTCGTTTTCCTCGTGCATAAGGATGTGCCAGCCGCGAGCCTGCGCGAGCTTGCGGCGCACGCGATCAGGAACCCGAAATCGCTCGGCTATGGCACCACGGGCGCCGGCTCCGGCGGCCATCTCACCTTCGAGCAGTTCAAGGCGCTGGCCGGCGTGAGCGGCGAGGCCCTGCCGGCACTGCACTACGCGGGCATCGCACCCGAGATCACTGCGCTTGCGGCGGGGCAGATCCAGGCTGCGATCATGCCGCTCACCTCGATCGCCGCCGCGCAGGTCGACGCCGGCACGATCCGCGCGCTCGGCGTGACTTCGGGCAACCGCTCGCCTTTCCGCAAGGAAATTCCAACGGTGTTAGAGCAGGGATTCGGCGCGCTCGCGGCCAAGGACTACATCAGCCACTGGGTGCTGGCGAAGACGCCGCCTGCGCTGGTGAAGAAGCTTGCCGACACGACGCGGGCCGCGCTGGAGAACCCCGAGGTGAGGAAGCGAATCGAGGACCTCTACCTCGAGGCCGAATTCCTCGACGGGCCGGCGATCCGTCGCCAGTTCGAGACGCGCGCGGCCGAATTCGAGCCGGTGATCAGGCGGCTCGGGCTGAAGCTCCAGTAGCCTTCCGTGCGGGGAAGGCCTAGAAAACGATCACGCCCCGCGCGTTCTTGCCCGACTCCATGTCCGCAAACGCCTGCGGTGCTTCTTCGATCTTGTAGCGTTTCGTAATCAGCTCATCCAGCTTCAGCCGCCCGGCCATGTAGAGGCCGAGCATCCGCGGGAAATCGATGCGCGGCACGCAGGAGCCGAAGTAGCTGCCCTGCAGCGTCTTCTCCTCGAAAACCAGGGTGTTCGGCTTCACCGAAACCGTGTCCGTCCCGCGCGAAACGCCGACGACGATGGCCTTGCCGCCGCGCGCGATCGAGCGGTACGCAGTACCCGCCAACTCGCCGATCCCCACGCACTCGAAAGCGAAATCCGGCCCGCCGCCGGTCATCTTCTTGAGCTGCTTGACCGGGTCCTCGCCGGGCTTGGTGAGGATCGTATCGGTTGCACCGAACTGCCTGGCGAACGCGAGCTTGGATTCGGTGGTGTCCACCGCAATGACTTTTTCCGCACCGGCAATGACCGCGCCCTGGATTGCATTGAGGCCGACGCCGCCGCAGCCGAACACGACCACGCTCGAGCCCGGCGTGACATGCGCCGTGTTGAACACAGCGCCTACGCCCGTGGTGACCGCACAGCCGACCAGCGCCGCGCGATCCAGCGGGATCGCCTTGTCGATCTTCACGAGGTTGTCGGTGGACATCGTCGCGTACTCGGCCATCACGCCGCAGCCGGAGAAGATGCCGAGCGGCTTGCCGGCCGCATCGAACGTGCGCGGCGTGCCTTCGGGCGGCGTGGAGAAAGCCTTGCCTTGCTCGATGCAAAGCACCGGGCGACCGCCGGAGCAGAAGCGGCACACGCCGCACATGTAGATGAAGGAGGACACCACGTGGTCGCCGACCGCAAGGCTGGTGACGCCCTCGCCGACCTCGACCACTTCGCCGGCCGCCTCGTGCCCGAGCACCAGCGGCGGCGGCAGCGGGATCGTGCCGTTGGTCGCCGAAAGGTCGGAATGGCAGACGCCGCAGGCCGCGATCTTGACTGTGACCTCGCCGCGCTTGGGCGGGTCGACGCGAATTGTCTCGACCACCACGGGCTTGTTGAGTTCGCGGCACAGGACCGCCTTGCCATTGCGCGCCATTCGTCTTCTCCGGGGGAAAGTGTTGCTGGTTTTTCGCGGCAGTATAGCCCGGTCGCTGGTCTAAAATACCGCCTCCCCCCAGTCAGGAAATCCGCCATGGCGAACACCGACAAGTTCTATATCAACGGCCAATGGGCCACGCCCTCCACCAAGGGAATCATCGAAGTCCACAACGCCGGCACCGGCGCGGTGATGGGCACGGTGCCCGCGGGCGAAGAAAGCGACATGAACGCCGCGGTCGACGCAGCGCGCGCCGCGTTCGACAGCTGGTCGCAGACGCCTGCGCCCAAGCGCGCCGAGTACCTCGGCAAGATTTCCGCCGGCCTCAAGACGCGCGTCGACGAGCTCGCGAAGACGATCGCGCAGGAAGTCGGCATGCCGATCAAGATGGCCAACCGCATCCAGGCGAGCCTGCCGGTGATGACTTTCGGCAATTACGCCAAGATGGGCGGCGAGTTCAAGTTCGAGGAGCAGGTCGGCAATTCGCTCGTCGTGCGCGATGCGGTCGGCGTCGTCGGCGCGATCACGCCGTGGAATTACCCGCTGCACCAGATCGCGCTCAAGGTGGCCCCGGCGCTGGCCGCTGGCTGCACCGTGGTGCTCAAGCCGTCCGAAGTCGCGCCTTTCAACGCCTTCATCCTCGCCGAGGTCATTCACGAAGCTGGCCTGCCCCCCGGCGTGTTCAACATGGTTACGGGCCTTGGCCCGGTGGTCGGCGAGGCGCTGGTCAAACATCCGCAGGTCGATGCGATTTCGTTCACCGGCTCGACGCGCGCAGGCAAGCGCATCTCCGAACTCGCCGCGCAGACGGTCAAGCGCGTGACGCTGGAGCTCGGCGGCAAGTCGGCCTCGGTGATCCTCGACGACGCGGACCTCGCGGCGGCGGTCAAGGGCACCGTCGGCAACTGCTACCTCAACTCGGGACAAACCTGCACCGCGTTCACGCGCATGCTGGTGCCGGAGTCGAAGTACGAAGAAGCCAAGACCCTGGCCGCAGAAGCGGCCAAGGCTTTTGCGCCCGGCGACCCGATGTCCGAAACCACCCGCCTCGGCCCGCTATCTTCGTCGATGCAGCTGGAGCGCGTGCGTGGCTACATCAAGAAGGCAATCGAGGAAGGCGCGGAGCTGGTCACCGGCGGCGCGGACGCGCCGGAAGGTGTGTCAGGCGGCTACTTCGTCAAGCCCACGATCTTCGGCAAGGTGAATCCCAAGTCGACCATCGGGCAGGAGGAGATCTTCGGGCCGGTGCTCTCGATCATCACCTACAAGGACGAGGAAGACGCCATTCGGATTGCCAACGACACGATCTACGGCCTGGCCGGCGGCGTGTGGTCGGGGGACGCGGCGCGCGCGCAGAAAGTGGCGCGCCGCCTGCGGGCCGGGCAGATCGACATCAACGGCGGCCCGTTCAACATGAACGCGCCCTTCGGCGGCTTCAAGCAGTCGGGCCACGGACGCGAGGCCGGTGTGTACGGGCTCGAAGAGTTCCTCGAGTACAAATCGCTGCAATTGAAACCGCAGTCATGAGCGTAAAGAAGCTGCTCGATTTAACCGGCCGTGTGGCCGTCGTCACCGGCGGCTCGCGCGGCCTCGGCCTGCAGATGGCCGAGGCGCTCGGCGAGATGGGCGCGAAAATCGCCATCACGGCGAGGAAGAAGGACGAGCTGGAAGAAGCGGTCGCGCACCTCAAGAAACTCGGTGTGGCCGCCACCGCGTACCCGAACGACCTCGGCAAGCGAGAGCAGGTCGAACCGCTCGCCTCGGCCCTGCTTGAGAAATTCGGCAAGGTCGACATCCTCGTCAATAACGCCGGCGCCACCTGGGGCGCGCCAGCCGAGGACCATCCCATGGACGCATGGGACAAGCTGGTCAACCTCAACCTCTCCGGGATGTTCCTGCTCTCTCAGATCCTGGCCAAGCGCTCGATGATCCCGGCCAAGTGGGGCCGCATCATCAACATCGCCTCGGTCAACGGGCTTCAGGCAACCGACATGCGCCTCCTGAAAAACGCGGCCTATGTCGCGACCAAGCACGGCGTGGTCGGCCTGACGCGGCAGCTGGCCACCGAGTGGGGCATCCACGGAATCACGGTCAACGCGATCTGCCCCGGGTTCTTCCCCTCGAAGATGACCAAGTCGACGCTCGACACCGCCGGCGAGTTCGTGAAGCAGGCGACCCCCACCGGGCGTCTGGGCGGCGAGGAGGACCTCAAGGGCCTCACCGTGCTGCTGGCATCGGAGGCCTCCCGCCACATCACCGGCCAGGCAATCGCGGTCGACGGGGGCTCGACGATCATATGAGCCTTGCGGAAAAGAACGCGGAGTTCGCGCGCGAGTTCCAGAAGAAGATCCCGTTCGTCGGGCACCTCGGCATCGAGGTCGATTCGATCGGCGACGGCAAGGCCGTGCTGTCGATGCGGCTGCAGCCCGAGTTCACCAACAGCTTCGGCACCGCGCACGGCGGCGTCATCATGTCGATCGTCGACGTGGCGCTGTGCACCGCCGCCCGCAGCCAGCACCCGGACTCGATCGGCGTGATCACGGTGGACCTCAGCCTGCAGTTCATCGGCGTGGGAAAAGGGAAGCTGATTGCTGAAGCCCGTGTGCTAAAGCCGGGGCGCAACACCGTGTTTACCGAAGGCGAGGTGCGCAACGAGGACGGCTCGCTGGTGGCCAAGGCCATCGGCACGGTACGCGTGCGGGTCGCGGAGAAGTGACGGTTACAAATGCCTGCACCATTCGACAGTAGGATTGCAATAACCCCGCAGTAGTGTTGCACTAGCCGCGGGCGGAAGGGAGCCGCATCAAGGGGGCAGCATCATGGCCGGACGTGGGGCGGGATCGTCGGACAGCACGATCACGCGGGTTCAGGCAATCAAGAGGAACGAGCTGAGACAGCGGCTCGCGGCGATCCTTGTCGCGGACGTAGCCGGCTACACGCGCCTCATGGCAGCCGATGAGCACGCCACCGTCGCCTCGCTGGACAAGGGGCGCGCCATCATCCGCGCGCAATGCGAGGCCAATTACGGGCGCGTGATCGACATGGCGGGCGATTCGGCGCTGGCCATCTTCGAGACAGCCACCGGCGCGGTCGAGGCCGCCCTGGCCATCCAGAAGCAGACGCGCGAGGCCGTGGCCTCGCTGCCCGAGGCGCGCCGCATGCGCTTTCGCATCGGCGTGCACCTGGGCGACGTGATCGTGAAGAACGACGGCACGATCTATGGCGACGGCGTGAACATCGCCGCGCGCCTCGAGGCGCTCGCCGAGCCCGGCGGCATCACCATCTCGGACGGCGTGCGCGGCGCGGTGCGCGGCAAGATCGCGGCGAGCTTCGTCGACCAGGGCGAGCAGCAGATCAAGAACATCGAGCACACGGTGCGCGCCTACGCGCTGGTCACGGGCACTTCAACCGCGCCGAAGCCATTGCCGGTTGCGGCACCGCCGGTGGCGCTGACGCTGCCGGATCGCCCGTCGATCGCCGTGCTGCCTTTCCTCAACATCAGCGGCGACCCGGAGCAGGAGTACTTCGCCGACGGCATGGTCGAGGACATCATCACCGAGCTCTCGCGCTTCCAGCGCCTCTTCGTGATCGCGCGCAACACCTCGTTCACCTACAAGGGGCGCAGCGTCGACGTAAAGAAGGTCGCGCAGGAGCTCGGCGTCCACTTCATCCTCGAGGGCAGCGTGCGCAAGGTCGGCGACCGGGTGCGCATCTCCGCCCAGCTCATCAACGGCGACACCGGCCAGCACGTCTGGGCCGAGCGCTACGAGGACGTGCTCTCGGACGTCTTCGAGCTGCAGGAGCGCATCACCCGCCAGGTGGTCGCGAGCATGGTGCCGGAAATCGAGTCGGAGGAGATGCGCCTGCTGGAGCGCGGCAAGCGCAGGTACTCGGAGGCGGACGACGTCGCGTGGCGCGCCGTCAAGACGCTTGCGGACGGCGAATTCCAGGGCCGTCCCGCGCTGGTCGACGAGGCGATCCGCCTGGCCGGGCAGTCAGTGGCGCGAAATGCCGCCTGCCAGCAGGCCTGGGCGGTGCTCGCCTCGGCGCATTGCTGGCGCGTCTTCCTCGCGTGGACGAACGACCGCAAGGGCGACCTCGCCGCCGGCCGGCGCGCGGCCGACGAGCTCATGCAGCTCGCGCCGAACGACAGTCGCTCGTACTACCTGCGCGGCGTGGTGGAGTCGCTGACCGGCGAGTTCGCTGCCAGCGTGGCGGACCTGCGCCGGGCGCAGGCGCTGAACCCGAACGACGCGCCGCCGCAGTTCTTCCTTTCGCAGCTCGAGGCTTCGGACGGGCAGGTCGAGCGCGCCAAGGCGCTCGCGGCGCAGGCCACGCGCCTGTCGCCCAAGGACCGCTGGGTCAGCACCGCGCACCTTGCAATGGCCACCTGCGCCTTCATCGAGAAAGACCTCAGGGCGCTGCACGACTGGTCGGCGCTCGCGATCCAGAGCCAGCCGTCGCATCCTTTTCGCCGCGTGCTGATGATCGCCTATGCCGCCCAGGCGGGCGACGAGTCGCTGCTGCACGCGAACATCGAGAAGCTGCAGTCCTTCGCGCCGGATTTCATCCCGAGCCTGTTCAGCGGCGACAACGTGCCGCTGCGCCGCGCGCAGGACATGGAGGCGCTGCTCGATATCCTCAGGAAAGCGGGCTTGCGCGGCCAGGCGCTGCGTTAGGCACGCTGCGCTACAGGCGCCACCGGTGCCACCGGCCGGTGCGAGAAAGCCATCACCCCGTCGTCCAAACGCCCGAAACGCAGCGTCATGATGTCCTTCGCGTAGTTCTGCGGCATTTTCCAGGGCGCTTTCGGGCCCTGCTTCGGAAACAGGCTCAGCGACCGCTGCACGTAGCCCGACGAGAAATCGATCCACGGCGCCGGCGCCATGTCCGGGTCGTCCAGCCGCGGCGTGCATTGCGCGTAACCGTGCTTCTTCATGTGGTTCAGCAGGCGGCAGACGTACTCGCAGGTGAGGTCGCACTTGAGCGTCCACGAGGCGTTGGTATAGCCGAAGGACGAGGCGAGGTTCGGCACGCCGCTGTACATGAGGCCCTTGTAGTTGAAGGTCTTCGCCGGGTCGACGGGCTTGCCGTCGACGCTGACCGACAGGCCGGCCAGCACTTCGAGGTTGAGGCCGGTGGCGGTGACGACGATGTCGGCTTCGAGTTCCTCTCCCGACTTGAGCCGAACCCCGCCCGGGGTGAAGGTCTCGATCTCGCCGGTCACGACCGAGGCCTGCTTCTTCCTCAGCGCGAAAAAGAGGTCCCCGTCCGGCACCAGGCACAGGCGCTGCTCCCAGGGGTTGTAGCGCGGCGTGAAATGAGTCTTGATGTCGTAGTCCGGGCCGAGGTAAGCGCGCACGCCTCCGAGAATCAGCTTCTTTGCGTGCGCGGGCTTCCTGCGGCACAGGTTGAAGAAATACTGCTGCATCAGCACCCGCTTCCAGCGAGAGAGCGTGTACGCGAGCATCGGCGGCAGGTGCTTTCGCAGCTTGTTCGCGAGGTCGTCCTCCGAAGGCCGCGCAACCACGTAGGTCGGCGAACGCTGCAGCATGGTCACGTGCGCGGCGGTCCTCGCCATCTCCGGCACGATGGTGACGGCCGTCGCCCCGCTGCCGATGACCACCACGCGCTTGCCGGCGTAGTCGAGGTCCTCGGGCCAGTGTTGCGGGTGGACGAGGCGGCCCTTGAATTTTTCCACCCCGGGAAACGCCGGCGTGTAGCCCGCGGAATACTTGTAGTACCCGCCGCACACGAAAAGGAAGTTGCAGGTGAACGTGATCGCAGCGCCTGCGTGCTCCGCCTCCACTGTCCAGCAGGCGTCCGGCGTCGACCATGACGCGCGCCTGACCTGGTGGCCGTAGCGGATCTTGCGGTCGACGCCGTACTCGCTCGCGGTTTCGTTTACGTACCGGAGGATCGAAGGGCCATCGGCGATCGCCTTGGCTTCGACCCACGGTTTGAAGGCGTACCCAAGCGTGTACATGTCCGAGTCCGAGCGGATGCCCGGATAGCGGAAGAGGTCCCAGGTGCCGCCAATGCGGCTGCGCGCTTCGAGGATCGCGTAGCTGCGGTCCGGGCTGCGCTTCTGCAGGTGGACGCCCGCGCCGATGCCCGAGAGCCCGGCGCCGACGATGAGGACGTCGAAGTGCTCGCTAGCCACCCGCGGGCCTTGTCATCCCTATCCTCGATGAGAGATAGCGTTCTATCACAGCCGTGTCCGGCAGCCGCCCGCACAAGCCGACATGCCCGTCGGGCCGCAGCAGGTAATACGAGGGATACGGGAGGCCCGCTGCGTCGAATGCCGCCGGGTTGGCGTCGTCGGCGGGGATCACGAGGCTGTTCGCCACACCATTGAGGGAGGCGACGATGTCCGCCGGCGCCTCCTGCCCGATGAAGAGCATCGTGAAGCGCGTGTCGTCGAGCTTGTCGAACAAGTCCTCGACCGGGCCGCCTTTCTTGAAGGCCACCTTGAGCCACGGGAAGCGGTCGCCTGCGCTCGGCGCCTTTTCACCCATTGCCCCCGCGATTTGCGAAAGGTGGCTCTCGCGGTAGTGGATGCCGGTCTGCGAGACGGTGCGAAAGGCAAATGCCTGGACACGAGGCTGGCGCATTGCAAAGGCCGCCACCCGCGCAAGCACGCGCGTGCGCAGGAGGCCTGCGAGCCACGAATCCGAAACGATCAGCCGGAATGCGCGGTCGGTCGTCTCCAGCAGCCGTTGCGCGACCGGCAGGCGCTCGGCCTCATAGGAATCGAGCAGCGCAGGGTCGGCGCGTCCCTCGCAAACCAGCGTCAGCTTCCACGCAAGGTTGTACGCATCCTGCAGCCCGGTATTCATGCCCTGCGCACCCACCGGGCTGTGGATATGCGCCGCGTCGCCCAGCACGAAGCAGCGGCGCTCGCGGAACCGAGTCGCTGCGCGATGGTGGATGCGATACGTCGAGAACCAGGAGCACGCCTTGAAGTCGAGGCCGGCGCCGGCCTCGCTGCGGATCGACGGCAAGACCGACTCGAACGTTGCGCCCTCCGGCTGGATGCCTTCCGGGAAGATGCCGACGACACGCCAGTGATCCTGTCCCTTCATCGGGAAGAAGAGGTGAAAACCCGACTTCCACAGGTAGACATTGACCTCGTCCGCCACCATGTTGCCGGTGACCTCGGTGTCGGCGACGAAGAACACGTGCTCGTAAGGCGCGCCTTCGAACGGGATGCTGCAAGCCTTGCGCACCGCGCTGTGCGCGCCGTCGCAGCCGGTGACCCACCCGACCCGCAGCGTCTGCGTCCCGCCGTCCGCGCGCTTGACTGTCGCAGTGACACCGTCGGCATCCTGCGCTAGCTCGGTGAGCTCCGTGTTCCACTGCACGCTTTGCCCGAAGGCGCGCAGGCGCTCGCCCATGATGCGTTCGTTGTCGTCCTGGCCGAGGATCAGGAGGTACGGGTACGGCGTGACGCTGGCGCCCGCCTGGCCGAGCGGCACGCGCGCGGTCTTCCTCCCGTTGGCCCAGAGGTTGGCGCCGGTGCCGCGCACCCCGAGTTCCAGCGCCCGATCGACGATGCCGAGCCGCGCGTAAATCTCCATCGTTCGCGCCTGCACCCCTAGCGCGCGCGTCTCGCGTGCCGGGCCGGCATGGCGGTCGATGAGGATCGAGCGCACGTTCCGGCGCGCGAGCTGGTTGGCCATCATGAGCCCGGTGGGGCCCGCGCCAACGATCAGGACTTCAGAATCCATGCCTGTGTATTTTCCTTATTTGGAAAGTCAATTGCGTGAAGATCCGCATGTACATTGACTCCGCGTAAGTGAATGTTCCACTTTCATGGATGACTATTTCTTCGGCGTCTCGAGCCCGCCGAGGTAAAAGCGGTTCCAGGTCGGCGCGATGATGAGCTCGTTCACGCAGGTGCGCGCCGGCATCGAAGCGATGAAGAGGATCGCCTGGCCGAGGTCCCCGGCCTGCGCCATGCGGTCCTGCTCCTCCTTCGAGGGCGGCACCGGGCGCTTGCGAAGGATCGGCGTGGCGACCTCGCCCGGCAGCAGCGCGGTCGAGCGGATGCCGTGCATGCACTCTTCCATGTTGATCTGCTCGGTCAGCGCGATGACCCCGCGCTTGGTCGCGTTGTAGGCCGGGCCGGTGAGCCTGGACGGGAAGCGCCCGGCCCATGAGGACACGTTGATGATGAGGCCGTCCTTTTGCTTGCGCATCGCCGGCAACACCGAGTGCACACAGTAGAAAAGGCCGGAAAGATTGATCGCCACGACGTCGTCCCACGCCTCCAGGCTCACCACGTCGAAGTTGCGCTTGGTCGCGTTGGTGCCGGCGCTGGTGACCAGGATGTCGATGCGGCCGTGCCTGGCGAGGATCGCATCGGCCGCGGCCTTGACCGCTTTCTTGTCCGCCACGTCGAGCAGGATCGCCTCTGCTTGGCCGAGCTTCTTGAGCTCCTTCTCGGCGGCATCGTTGGTTTCCTTCGTGCGGCCGGAGATGATCACGTGCGCGCCGGCCTTCACCAGCTCGATCGCGCCGGCGAGGCCGATACCGCTGCCGCCGCCGGTGATCCAGGCGATTTTCCCTTTGAGCGAAGCCGTCATCGCCGCGCCCTATCGCTTCGCGTACTGCGTCTTGCCGAACAGGATCTCGCGTTCCTTGTCGGTATGCGGTCCCGGACGGCGGCGCTCGGCAAGCACCTCGCAGCCGCGCTTGGCCGCGGGCCGCTCGAGGATCTTGTCGCGCCACTTCTTGAGGGTCGGGTACTCGTCGATCTCGACACCCTGCCGGTCCGGGTAGCGCAGCCACGGCACGATGGCCATGTCGGCGATGGTGTACTCGTCGCAGCCGATGTACTCAGATTCCTTCAGCCGCCGTTCGATGACGCCGTATAAGCGGTTGGCCTCGTTCTTGTAGCGGTTCATCGCGTACTCGATCTTCTCCGGCGCGTAGCCGAGGAAATGGTGCGCCTGGCCGAGCATCGGCCCGACGCCGCCCATCTGGAACATGAGCCACGACAGCGTCGACCATTTCTTGGCGAGGTCCTCGGGCAGGAACTTGCCGCTCTTCGAGGCGAGGTAGATCAACATCGCGCCGGATTCGAACATCGAGATCGGCTTGCCGCCGGGGCCGTCCGAATCGACCATCGCCGGCATCTTGTTGTTCGGCGAGATCTTGAGGAAGTCCGGCGCGAACTGCTCGCCGGCGCCGATGTTGACCGGGTGCACGCGGTAGGGAATCCCCGTTTCCTCGAGCATGATGTGGACCTTGTGCCCGTTGGGCGTCGGCCAGGTGTAGAGGTCGATCATGTAGTAACGCTCCTACTGGTTTGATAGGGAGGGGGTACGGGGGAACCGTAGGTTCCTCTGTACCTAGACTATCTTGACGAGCTGTTTGCCGAAATTCTTGCCCTGCAGCAGGTCGACGAGCCCCTGCGGCGCATTCTCGATGCCCTGCACCACCGACTCGCGATACTTGATCTTGCCGGCGGCGAGGAGCCCGGAGAGCGCCTTGATGCCTTCCGGGTAGCGCTGCAGCCAGTCGAAGACGATCATGCCCTGCACGCGCATGCGATTGACGAGGATTGAGCGCATCGTCTTCACGCCGTAGGCCTCGGTGGCGTTGTATTCGGACACCAGGCCGCAAACGACCATGCGCGAGGCGAAATTCATGCGCGTCATGACCGCCTCCATGATCGCGCCGCCGACGTTCTCGAAATAGACGTCGACGCCGTTCGGGCAAGCCGCCGTGAGATCGGCCTCCAGCTTTCCGGCCTTGTAGTCGACGCAGGCGTCGAAGCCGAGCTCCTTCACCACGTAGTCGCACTTGGCCTTTCCGCCCGCAATGCCGACGACGCGGCAACCCGAAGCCTTGCCCAGCTGCCCGACCACGCTGCCGACCGCGCCGGACGCAGCCGACACGACCAGCGTGTTGCCGGCTCGAGGCTGGCCGATCTCGTAGAGGCCGAAATAGGCGGTGAGCCCTGGCATGCCAAGCACGCCGAGGTAGTACGAGAGCGGCACGCCGGGTCCTGCCGCGACCTTGGTGAGTTCGGCGCCCCGGGCGACGCCGTGCGTCTGCCAGCCCAGCGAAGTGAGCACGTTATCGCCGGGCTTGAGGCCGGCAAACTTGGACTCGACGACCTCGCCGACGGTCTGCCCCACCATGAGGCCACCGATCGCCACCGGCGGCACGTAGCTCTTGGCATCGCTGATGCGCCCGCGCATGTACGGATCGAGCGAGAGCCACAGGTTCTTGACGAGCACCTCGCCGTCTTTCGGCGAAGGCATGGCGACGGATTCGACGCGGAAGTCCTCGGCCTTGACCCAGCCCTGCGGCCGGTTCGCCAGCACAATGGTCTTGTTCATTCGGGCAATCCTCGGCGCTTGGGGGACGGCAATGGTAGCGCAGAGCGGCGCGCCGGAAACCTGCGTCAGGGCTTTGGTTCGCGGATCTTGATGTCGCCCCGCATCCTTGTCTCGTCGTCGGCGGCAGCCCAGGCGGGTTTGCGCTTTTCGAGAAACGACCGGATGCCTTCGGCCGCCTCGGCGCCGGCGCGTGCTTCGGCCAGCACGGCGGCCGTGGCGAGGCCAAGGCGCGGCGTGATCTCCGCCTTGGCCACGCGCATCAGGAGCTTCTTGGTCGCCGCCAGCGCCTGCGGGCCAGCTTGCGCGAGGCGCGAGGCGAGCTTGCCGACGCAGTCGTCGAGTTCCGCCGCGGGCACGCACTCGTGCGCGAAGCCCAGTCGCAGCGCATCGCGCGCGGGCAGCCGCTCCCCGGTGAGCATGTAGCGGCGCGCCTGCGGCTCGCCCATCGCGCGCACCAGGTAAGGGCTGATCATCGCCGGCACCAGGCCGATCTTCGTTTCGGGCAGGCAGAACTCGGCTTCCTCGGCGGTGACGACCAGGTCGCTGGCGCACACCAGCCCCATGCCGCCGGCAAACGCCGGGCCGTGCACGCGCGCGATCACGGGCTTCGGGAAAGTGTGGATGCGGTAGAGGAGCTTGGCAAAGCGGCCGGCGTCCTTCCTTGCCTTGGCGGCGACGAGCTTCGCGGCCTTCTCCATGCGCCCGAGGTCGCCGCCGGCGCAAAAGGCCTGGCCACGCCCGGCGAGCACGACGACGCGCACGCCGGCATCCTTCTCGAGCGACTCGAAGGCTTCGCCGATTGCGGTGGTGAGCTCTTCGTTAAGCGCGTTGCGCACCTCCGGCCGGTTCAGCCAGAGCCAGGCCGCCGCGCCGCGCTTCTCGATTTCGAGAACAGCCATCAGCCCCGCCTCTCAGCCTAGCTGGAGGCGCTGGCGCGCGATGACGTACTCTTTCTTCAGCTGGGCCACCACGTCGGCCACCGGCATGATCGCCTTGATCTGG
>JANMDK010000184.1:0-2192 GCA_031376265.1 Pseudomonadota bacterium | reverse complement strand
AATAGATCGGCTTGCCGGCGGCGTCGGCGGCCGCCTTCAACCGCAGGCCTGCGGAACGGCTGCCTGTGTATCCGGTCGCACCGATCCGCGGATCGGATACCAATTTCTCCCCGTCGGCGTGGCTCGTTCGATACAACAACTGCACCGTTCCCGGCGGTAATTGGCACTCGGCGACCGCAGCCGCGCACCGCGCCTCTTCCCATCGCTTGACGATCCCCATGATCGCGAGGGTCTGCGCGGGGAACGGCCGCCGCTTCAGTTGTTCGAGCGCGGGCCACGCCGGTTCCGACGGCTGATGGAGCGGCGGGAATTGCTCCACCACGCGTTGGCCCAGGTCGGCGCCGTACTGGTTGAGGTAGTCGCTGATGCAGGTCAGTTCATTCATGGGCTAAATGCTCCGTACACTGGGGTCATGGCAGACTGGCACGAATTCCTCAGCAGCGATCCGCAGATCTGCGGTGGCGAGCTCTGCGCAAAGGGAACCCGGATACCGGTTACGGTGATTCTCGACGGTCTCGGCGAAGGCTCCACGAGAGAAGCGATCCTGGTGAGCTATCCGTCTCTTGCGCCGGAACACATCCAGGCCGCCTTGGCCTATGCGGCGGAATTGGCGCATGAAGAGCGGTTGGTGCCAATCAGGGCATCGTGAAATTCAAGATAGATGAAAACCTGCCGGGCGAATTGGTGGCCGACCTTCGCGAGTTCGGCCACGACGCTGACACTGTATTCGACGAGAAGCTGGGGGGGAGCCAAGGACCCGATCCTTATGGAAGCGACTTTCGCCGAGGAACGGATCTTGCTTCGCTCGACAAGGGCATCGCCAACCTCAAGCGGTATCCAGTCGAACGGCACGCAGGCGTCGTTCTTTTCCGTCCCGCCCGATCGGGGCGCAGGGTTGTGCTGGCGTTTATTCGGGAGCGGCTACGCGATCTGCTCGAGCTGGATCTCCGAGGCCGTCTGACCGTCGTGGGTCCAGCTCGCATCCGCGTCAGGTAACGTTCGGTATCGGTTTTGGCTTTAGCGGCAACTGCTTTACGAGTTGAAATATGGCCGTAGCCAAACGGCGGCACAAAAGCAGGAGATAGCCGGCCAGTTGGCTGACACCGCCGCTCACTTCGTGCAGAACACCTGGCGCTTGGCGATTGATGCGATCGTGCCGGTTCCCCCTTCCAACCTCCGAACGCTTCAGCCGGTCGATGTTGTCGCCCAGGCCCTCGCCGCGCGGCTTGGCGTGCCGGTTTGCACTGGCTGCGAAAAAGGTGAAGCAGACGCCGCAGTTGAAGGACATGACCGATTACGATAAAAGAGCGGCCGTGCTAAAGGACGCTTTCAGGGTGGCCCCGGAAGTGACGGCAGGCAAGACCTTATTGCTGTTCGATGATCTTCACGGCTCAGGCGCGACGGTCGCGCATATCGTGGAAGTCCTGAAACACCAAGGCGGGGCGAAGGCGGTTTATCTTCTAACGCTGACAACGAAGTAGGTACCTAATGAATGTTTTCATCGGCGGATCGATCGGGATTTCCAAGCTGAACGCGGCCGTTCGCGCGAGGCTGGACGACTTCATGAAGCGCGGTAACGCAATCCTCATCGGTGACGCGAACGGCGCAGATAAGGCCGTGCAAACGTATCTCGCAGCGCGGGATTATCGCAACGTGACCGTGTTCTGCATGGAAGATTGCCGCAACAACATCGGCGCATGGCCGACGCGCAGCATAGCGCCGCCGAGCAAAAAGAAGGATTCCAGCTACTATGCGGCGAAAGATTTTGTGATGTTCCAAGAGGCGCAATGCGGCGTGATGCTGTGGGATGCCAAGAGCAAAGGCACGCTTCAAAACATGCTCAATCTTGTCGGAGCCGGTAAGCGCACGCTGGTTTACTTCGCGCCGGGCAAGGATTTTCATGTATTGGCGAACGACCACGATTTGCAGGCGCTATTAGCCCGTTGCCGCCCGCGCGACCTGGACACAGCGTCGCGTAAGCTTGGCCTGAAAACGCCCCTCACCCAGCCGCACTTGCCGTTAACAACGTCGTACTGACGCGATCCGGCGAACGATTGACCGCCAAGTCAATATCTCGTGCCGGGCAGAAGCATCGGCGGGGGGCGGGCAAACCGGCTAATCTAGCATCTTTCTACTCCGATCGATTCCCGGCGCGCTGGCCGAGGCCGGCGCCGTACGGGTTGAGGTAAAGG
>JANMDK010000150.1:0-1673 GCA_031376265.1 Pseudomonadota bacterium | reverse complement strand
CAAGATTCTCCAAGACCATCACCGAGGCCGACATCGTCCTCTTCGCTGGTGCGTCGGGCGACAACAACGCGATGCACATCAACGAGGAGTTCGCGCAGAAGACCGCGTTCAAGGGCCGCATTGCGCACGGCATGTTGACGGCCAGCGTGATCTCGGCGGCGATCGCCGGCCGCCTGCCGGGGCCGGGCACGGTCTACATGAGCCAGAACCTGAGGTTCAAGGCGCCCGTGCGTCCGGGCGAAACAGTGCATGCTACCGTCACGGTCAAGGAGTTGTTTCCGGAGAAGCGGCGCGTGTCCCTGACCACGGTGTGCACCGTCGGCAACACCGTGGTGATCGACGGTGAGGCCCTGGTCATGGCCACCTCCCGCGCCGGGCGACAGGGCTGACTGAGCTGACCACGAGGCATCGGCGCAATGCCGGTGCCTCGGCGCATTTACCGTGAATCCGCACGGTGGCTGCCGTTGTATTCGGCAACGGATCGTGGCTATGATTGGGCCGGGCGGCGCATGACAGTCGCCTGAAACAGGGCGCACTACCGGACCTTCTCGATGGAAGCACCATGAGCCCAAAAATACTCGGTCGTTACGAAATCATCGGTGAGCTCGGCCGCGGGGCCATGGGCACCGTGTACCGGGCGCGCGACCCGCTGATCGAGCGCGAGGTGGCGGTCAAGACGCTGCATGCGAGCCTGCCGGAGGAAGTCGTCAAGGAGGTGCGCGAGCGGTTCCTGCGGGAAGCCAAGTCCGCCGGCCGGCTTAACCATCCGAACATCGTGACGGTTTTCGACGTGGGCGAGCACGAGGGCGTGGCCTACATGGCGATGGAATTACTGGAAGGCCAGTCGCTGCAGGGCATCCTGCGCAAGGAGCGGCTGTCGGCCCTGCAGGTCGCCAACCTGGTGGCGCAAGTGGCCGATGCGCTCGACGAGGCGCGGGAATTCAACATCGTGCACCGTGACGTGAAGCCGGCGAACATCATGGTGAACAGCGCGGGCCGCGCCAAGCTGACGGATTTCGGCGTGGCCTACGTGCCATCGTCGGCGATGACCCAGACCGGCACCGCGCTGGGCTCGCCCAAGTACATGTCTCCCGAGCAGGTGCTGGGACAGGCGGTCGATCCGCGCTCCGACATTTTCTCGCTGGGCGTGGTGCTCTACGAAATGCTGACCGGGAAGTCGCCTTTCGAGCCCGGGGGCGAGTCGACCATATTCAGCCTGATGAGCCGGATCACGAACGAGCCGCATGTGCCGGTGACCGCCATCGACCCGATGATTTCGCCGATGTTCGACCGCATCCTCGACCGCGCGCTGGCCAAGAAGCCCGAGAACCGCTACCAGCGCGCCGGCGAGATGGCCGCGGACCTGCGGACATTCGCCAGCGGCGGCGAACTCGGCGCCGCCACGGTGGCCACAAGCGGCGACGGTGCCTACGAGCGCACGGTCAGGATCATGTCCTCGGAGGCCATGGCCAGCCGCACTCAGGCCGTCGCTCCCCCGGGCGGCGTCGATCACGACGACATCCATTCGCTGCTCGACGAGCGCGAACGCCTTGAGCGCATGGTCGAGGAGAAATTCCGCCGGCGGCTGACGGTGGTGTTCACCGACCTGAAGGGCTCGACGTCGATGGCGGAAACCTACGGGGACCTGGAAAGCCGGTCGGTCATCAAGCGCT
>JANMDK010000117.1:0-2182 GCA_031376265.1 Pseudomonadota bacterium | reverse complement strand
CCGCCAAAGCGCCGTAATTGGGGTCAGAGTCAATTTTCCCGAAAAATCGCACACCGGGCGTAATTGGGGTCAGAGTCTATTTTTAACGCAAATCGAGTCTGACCCAATTTAAAAATCGACTCTGACCCCATTTATTCGAGGCGCTTGACGATGAGGTCGAGCGCGGCGCCGACGGCGGCAAGACGCACGCCATCGCGGTCGCCGGGAAACACGTGCCGCTCGACCAGGGTCGGGGCGCCGGTGCGGGCTGCGGCGATGTAGCAGGTGCCGACGGGATTCTTCTCGTTGCCGCCGCCGGGTCCCGCATAGCCGGTGACCGCGACCGCGACGCCGGCGGTGGAGTTGCTGAGCGCGCCTTCCGCGAGGCCTTGAGTCACTTCGGCGCTGACTGCGCCGTGCTTGCGCGAGATTTCCTCGGATACGCCCAGGCCCGTGGCCTTTGCCGAGTCGTGGTACAGCACGAAGCCGCGCTCGAAAATCTTCGATGCGCCGGACACCGAGGTGAGGCAGCCGGAAACCAGGCCCGCGGTGCAGGTCTCAGCCGTGGCAATGCGAACGTCCTTGGCCCTTGCGGCGTCTAGCGCGCGCGCCGCCTTGTCGAGCAGGTTCTTGGGGAACACGAGAACTCCTACAGCGTATTGGTGAAAGCGCGCCCGGCCTTCATCACCAGCTTGAGGCGCGCGCGTTCTTCGAGGATGCGGATGTCGGCAAGCGGGTCGCCGTCCACGACCAGCACGTCCGCGTAGCGGCCTGCCTCGAGCATCCCGACGTCGCTGCGGCCAATGCACTCGGCGGCCTGGCTGGTGGCGGATACGAGCGCCTGCATCGGCGTCATGCCCAGCCAATCCACCATGAAGCGCATCTCTACAAGGTTCTCGCCGACCAGCAACCGGTGGGACTGGTCGGTGCCGAAGGCGACCTTGACGCCGCGCTTCACCGCATCCTTCCAGATCGGGATCTGCTTCTGCATGCGGTCGAAGATCTCGTGCTCCTTGGTCGCCTCGTTGGCAAGCTGCTGCTTGTCCCAGGCCGTGTTCTTCTTGCGATGCTCCAGCGACAGCGGCACCAGCGCGAGCGTCGGCACCCACCATGTCCCGGTCTCTAGCAGCTTGTCGACGCACTGCTCGTCGATGAACCAGCCGTGCTCAAGGGACCGTATGTTGGCGTCGAGCGCGGTGCGGATGCCCTCCACGCCCTCGGCGTGCACTGCGACGCCCTTGCGGCGCATCGCAGCCTCTGCCACCGCCACCTTGATCTCATCGAGCGTGAATTGCGGCTCGTCCCACGAATCGGTCACCGACGTGATCCCTCCGGTCGCGCAGATCTTGATGAAGTCAGCCCCGGCCATGAGCACGTGGCGCACGAGACGCCGCACTTCGTCCACGCCATCGGCCACCGGACTCGGCAGCCAGGCGCGCTTCTGCACGCGCAGGCCCGCCGGCACCCAGGCGTCGCCATGGCCGCCGGTCTGCGAAATCATCGCGATCGAGATCAGCAGGCGCGGGCCGTCGATGTAGCCCTCGGCGATCGCCTCGCGAAATCCCGCATCGGCGCCGCCCATGTCGCGCGCGGTCGTGACGCCGCAGGCGAGCGTTTCCCTCAGCACCGATGTCGAGCGAAGCACGTTGTACGTCGGCGCATTCAGCAGGTGCTGGCGCATGTCGCGCGCGCGATACGTGCCGTGCACATGGCAGTCGATGATGCCGGGCAGGAGCGTGCGGCCGGCCGCGTCGATCACTTTCGCGCCTTTGGGCACGGCAGCCGATGGCCCCACCGCCGTGATGCGCTCACCTTCGATCACCACGGTCGCGTTCTTTACCGGGTCGCGGCCGCTGCCGTCGATGAGTGTGCCGCCGGTGATCGCGATGACTTCTGACACTAGTCCTCCAGGTCCACGAATACGTTCTTGATTTCGGTGTACAGCGACAACGCATGCATGCCGAGCTCGCGGCCGAGGCCGGATTTCTTGTAGCCGCCGAAGGGCGCGAAGAAACCGTAACGGCTCGCGCTGCCGTGCGAGTTTACGCTGACCATGCCGGTGCGAAGCGCGCGCGCAACGCGCATGCCGGTGCCGAGGTTGCGCGTCCACACCGACGCGTTGAGGCCGTACGGGCTGTCGTTCGCCAGCTCGATGGCTTCCTTCTCCGAATCGAACGGGATGACCACCACGACCGGGCCGAAG
>JANMDK010000107.1:0-9662 GCA_031376265.1 Pseudomonadota bacterium | reverse complement strand
GCTCGACGCGGGGGCGGGAGACGACAGGCTTATCGGAGGCACCGACGACGACTTTCTCACCGGCGGCGCGGGCCTGGACTTCTATTACCGGCGCGCGGGCGACGGTAACGATCGCATCATCGAAACGCGCGAAGCGAGCGGCTTGCTGGGCGGGCGCATCTTCATGGAGTCCGCCTCCGGGGATACGCCGGTTGCAGGGCTCTTTCTACAGCAAGGTACTTCAGAAATCTGGAGCGCAGCCGAAGGCGGGGCGACGCTGGCTCATGGCGGCGATTGGACGCTGACGCTGGCCGATGGCGGTGTCCTCGATCTGGGCGCCGACATCCGCAACGGCGATTTCGGCATTTACCGGAGCAACGCGCCGCAGGCGATTTCGATCAACCGCACGATCCTCGGCGATCTCGCGCCGGTGGATTTCGACCCGGCACCGGGCATCCAGACGCGCACCGACGATCTTGGCAACGTCATCACCGATCCGAATCAGCCGCAGTTCGGACGCACGGACTTTCTGTCCGACAGCGCGGGGAACGATTTGATCCAGGCGTTCGCCGGCATTGACGTGATCGACGCGTTCCGCGGCGGCAACGACAAGCTCGACGGGGGCGCCGGCCGCGACATCGTGTCCGGTCGAGATGGCGACGATCTCGTGATCGGCGGGACCGAAGGCGATCTGCTGCGGGGTGACGCGGGGCGGGACAAGATCTACGGCGACGCCGAAATGACGGTCGAGGCCGCGCTCGCAGCGGAAGATGCGGCGGCCACTGGGCTGCGCGGCGATTTCATCGACGGCGGAGCCGACGACGACACGCTCACCGCGGGCGCCGACAATGATGCACTCAACGGCGGTGCGGGGGGCGATCTGATCATCGGTGGCGCCGGTGATGACGATGTTGCCGGCGATATCGAAACCTCGAGCGTCGGCTTCAACTGGAGCGTGTCGCGCTCGGTGATCGTGTCGGGCGGCGTCACCACCTATTCCAGGATCTACAACGACACGGCGTTCCTGCCCGTTTCGGGCGGCGGAGACGATGTGGTCTACGGCGGGGCCGGCGCGGATTGGCTCTTCGCGAACGAGGGCAACGACTGGATCGACGGTGGTTCAGGCGCGGATGTCGTATTCGGGGAGGCCGGGAGCGACGAGCTCTTCGGCGGGGAGGGCAACGACAAGCTCTTTGGCGACTCGGCTTCGGTGCCGCTCAATCAGCACGGCGACGACTATCTCGATGGCGAGGACGGCGACGACGAGATGAACGGCGACGGCGGCAACGACACGCTGTTCGGCGGGGAGGGCAACGACACGATGTTCGGCGACTCGACGACGCTCGGCGGCGCCGACTACCTGGACGGCGAAGGCGGCGATGACGTGATCCTCGGCGCCGGCAATTCCGACAGGATCTTCGGCGGCGACGGCGCGGACATCCTCCAGGGCGACTCGGGTACCGGGATCGGCGACGGCGACGACTTCATTGCCGGCGAAGCAGGCGACGATACGATCTTCGGAGAAGGCGGCAACGACCAGCTGGAGGGCGGCGAGGGCAACGACCTGGTTATCGGCAATGCGGGCGCCGACGTGATCGCAGGCGGCGCCGGTAGCGACACTCTAGTCGGCGACGAAGGCGACGGGGTCGCGGGTGACGCGGACACGATCGACGGCGGCGACGGGGACGACGTTCTGTTAGGGGACGGCGGAAACGACGTGATCGCGGGTGGCGCAGGTGTTGACCAATTGCAGGGCGGCACCGGTGACGATCAGCTCGATGGCGGCAGCGAGAACGATGTGCTCTTTGGCGAGATGGGGAACGACACACTCCTCGGCGGCGCCGGCAACGATCAGATCCTTGGCGGCCTTGGGGACGATGTTCTCAACGGCGGCGACGGTGACGACGTCTACTTTTACGCCTCCGGCGACGGCAAGGACCGCATCAGCGATACCAGCGGCAACGACGTTCTGGTTTTCAACAACTGGCTGGTCGGAAACCTTCGCCTCGATGTGGGATCGCTGAAGATTTCACTGCCCGACGGCGGCGAGGTGCATCTCGACGACTTCGACCCGGCCGATCCGCTTGCGGGCGCCATCGAGTGGTTTCAGTTCGCGGATTCCTCGGTTCTCAGCCGCCAACAGCTCATTCAGACGCTTGGATTCAACATCCAGGGCACGCCGGGCGACGATGTGCTGTCGGGCACGGCGCTTGGCGAGTCGATCCAGGCCTTTGGCGGCAATGACGTTGTCATGGGCGGTGGCGGCAACGACTCGATCGACCTTGGCGCCGGCGACGACTATGCCGATGGCGGTGACGGCAACGACACGATGCTCGGCGGCGACGGTAATGATCTGATGTCCGGCGGCGCTGGCATCGACCAGGTCGCCGGCGGCGCCGGCGACGACCGGCTCGGCGGAGGCCCGGGCAACGATCTGCCCCTCGACGGCGGCGCAGGCAACGACACTTACCTCTTCGGCGCGGGCGACGGGCAGGATAGCGCGATCGACACTCAGGGGGTCAACGGCGTGCAACTCCTCGGCGGCCTTACTTCGAGCCAGGTGACGCTGCAACGCTCGGGCAACGATCTGCTTATCCTCGTGAACGGCGCGGTCGATCGTTTCACCGCGCGCGACTGGTTCGGCAATCCGGCGGCATGGAACCAACTCGGGCTCGGCGACGGCACCGTATTCGATCGCGCAGCCGTCGACGCGCACCTGGTGCGCAATCAAGCGCCGGTGCTCACGCAGGATGCGAGCTCGGTCTCCGAGGACGGCGTGCTTACGGCGAGCGCCAACGCCCTCGCAAACGACTCCGACCCCGAAGGCCGCGCCCTGCGCGTCACCAACCCCGGCACCTACGGGGGCGCATTCGGCTCGCTGTCGCTGGCAAGCGGCGGCGCCTTTACCTACACGCTCTCCAACGCCTCGAACGCGGTGCAGGCACTGCGCGCCGGGCAGAACGTCACGGAATCCTTCGCCTACACCGCGACCGACGACGATCCGGCGGGCGCGGCAAGCGCCTCCTCCTCCATCGTGGTCACCATTGCCGGCAAGAATGACGCGCCTGTGGTGGCGCTCGATTCGGCGTCCGTGTCCGAAGACAACGTCGTCTTCGCAAGCGGCAACGTGCTTGCGAACGACAGCGACATCGACGCGGGCACGGTGCTCAGCGTGTCGAACCCCGGGAATTACGTTGGCGCGCACGGCACGCTTTCGCTTTCGGGCAACGGCGCTTATACGTTCACTCTTGCCAATGCCTCGGCGGCGGTGCAATCGCTCGGCCGCAACAGCACGGCCACGGATCGCTTCAACTACAGCGCGACCGACGGCATCGCGGTAGTTGCGTCGTCGCTGGATGTCGTGGTAGCGGGCGCCAACGACGCGCCGGTCCTCGCCCTGGCGCTTGCCGACCAGAGCGCGACGGCGAACAAGACCTTCACCTACCAGGTGCCAACGGGCAGCTTCACCGACGTGGACCAGGGCGACGTACTCGTCTACCGCGCGACGCTTGCCGGCGGCACGGCGCTGCCTTCGTGGCTCGCGTTCGATACTGCGACACGGACCTTCAGCGGCCGTGTGCCGAGCACTGCCACGGGCTTTCTCGACATCAACGTCACGGCCGCGGACGGACCGGCCGGCGGGCAAGGCACGCTTGCCGCGTCGGACGAGTTCCGCATCACCTTCGGGGGCGGTACGAGTGGTGGCGGTGGTGGGGGCGGGGGAGGTGGCGGTGGCAATGGCGGCGGGAGCAGCGCCAATGCCGGCGTGGGCAACGGGCCCGATGCGCCGCCGCCCGGGCAGACCTACAACTTCAACGACGGCCCCGGCACTTCGCCCGGCAATCCGGGCGCGAAGGGCGGTCACGGTTACGTCCCGCCGCAGCACGCCGCGATCCACGCTACGGTGCCGGGGCTGCGGCAGGCGACCGGCGCGGCCGCGGCCTATGCGCATGGGAACAGCGGCGCCGCAGGGCAGGGGAGCGAGGGCGGTTCCGCCAATCGCGGGCAGCAAAACGGGCAATCGCAAGCCCCAGCCTCCGATACGGCGGCCGCATCGGATAGTGCGCAGAGTCCCGCGGCCTCCGGCGCCAGCGCATCTTCGGACTCGACGCACGGCAATTCCGATCCCGGCACTGCACCGGGGAATCCGGGGCGCGGCGATTCGAACGACGCTGTCGCCGATTCGATCCGGGCGCGCCTTGCGCGAGCGCCGAACTTCGACTTCGAAGTGTTTCTACAAGCGCACGGCGCCTCGCGCGATGAGCGCGGCAGCGCGCTCACGCCCGCGGAGATCGCCCAGCGCTGGTCGGTGCTGCGCGAGTTCGCCCGTTCGCTCACCGACGACGCCAACGATGAATTGCGCCACCGCGCGCTGGGGGGCTGGCAGGGCTTCGGTATCGGGCACACACTGGGGACGGGCCTTGGGTCGAACTTTGCGGGATTGGCGGGGGCCGCCCGCGGGATCGAAGCGCTGCGTCCGCTCGAAGGCCTGCAGGATGGGTTCGCGAAGCTGGGCTAGTCCGATATGCAGGCGCGGCTCGGGGCCGCGTCGATATAACGAGAGAAAATGCGTCCCGCCGGGGCGTCGGGGAGCGTTTGCAGGTGTCCAAGCTATCCGCGGAGGACTTCGTCTGGCTGCTCAACAGCCTGTGCCAGCTCAACCGCCTGCCGTTCGACGCGCAACTCGCGCTGCAGCGTTTCCCCTCGCCGCATAGCGTCCGCGATTTCATCGAGGCGGCCCGCTCGCTCGGTTTCAAGACGGGCGAAGGCTCCATCGGCAAGCCGAATTTTCCGTGTGTCGCCTTCCTCAAGGGCGACGCATCTGAAACGCCGGCCAAGCCCGCCATTCTGTTGAAGGGCGATGGCGAGCACCGGCTCTATTTCGTTTCCGGCACGCAGACTCCCGAATCTGCGCTCGCCGGGGAGCTCGATGCGCGTTTCGAGCCCGGGGTGATCCTCGTGCGCCACGAGCAAGCGAACGCGGGCCCGGCGGAAGATGGCGCACCTGCCGCAGCGCGCTTCGGCTTTCGCTGGTTCGCGCAAGAACTGCTGCGCCACAAACGGGTGTGGCGTGAAGTTCTGCTGGCTTCGTTCTTCATCCAGTTGATCGGTCTGACCACGCCGCTTTTTACGCAGGTGATCATCGACAAGGTCGTGGTGCACCAGACCAGCAGCACGCTGATCGCGATCGCAGTGGGCCTGGTCATGTTCATGCTCTTCAATGCGAGCATGAACTGGCTGCGGCAATACTTCGTGCTGCACACCGGCAACCGGGTGGACGCGGTGCTCGGCAGCCAGGTGCTGCGGCACATCCTGCGCCTGCACCTGCCGTACTTCGAACACCGGCCCACGGGCGTGCTCATTGCGCGCGTCCATGCGGTCGAGACGATTCGGGAGTTCATGTCGGGTGCGGCGGTGTCGCTGGTGCTCGATTTTCCGTTCCTGCTGATCTTCGTAGCGGTCATGTTCGCCTATAGCTGGCAGTTGACGCTGATCGCCCTTGGCCTGCTGGGGCTGGTGGCGGCGCTGTCTTTTGCGGTCAGCCCGCTATTGCGCTCGCGCCTGAACAAGCAATTCCTGCTCGGCGCCCGCAATCAGGCTTTCCTGACCGAGTACGTGGCCGGGATCGAGACCGTGAAGTCGTTGCAGATGGAGCCGCGTTTGGAGAGCCGCTACGACACGATGCTGGCGCAGTACCTCGCCGCTGGCTTCGACACCCGGCAGGTGTCCAACACCTATAACGTCATCGCCAATGCTTTGGAGCAGACCATGACGCTGGCAATCCTCTGCGTTGGGGCATTGTTGGTTATGCGCAACGACGGTTTTACGATCGGCATGCTGGTTGCGTTCCAGATGTTCGCGAGCCGCATGTCGCAGCCCATGTTGCGTCTGGCCGGGCTGTGGCAGGAGTTCCAGCAGGCGAATATCTCGGTCAAGCGGCTGGGCGACATCATGGACGCGCCCGCCGAACCCGTTGCTCTTACGCCCTCGCGCACCGCCGAGGGCAAGGGCGAGGTAGAGATCCGCGAGCTTGGCTTCCGCTATTCGGATCAGCACCCCTATTTGTATCGGGGCATGAGCCTCACTCTCAGGCCCGGCAAGCTCTCCGTCCTCACTGGTCCTTCGGGTTCGGGCAAAAGCACTCTGGCCAAGATCCTTCTCGGTTTCTACCTGCCAGAGGAGGGACAGGTCCTCGTCGACGGGCGAGATATCCGCCAGCTTGCGGCTAACGAACTGCGGGCGTGCTTCGGAGTAGTGCCACAAGAGACCGTCTTGTTCGCCGGGACCATCTACGAGAACCTGATCGCAGCCAATCCGAATGCGGGCTTTAACGATGCCGTGCAGGCCGCGAAGATTGCCGAGATCCACGAGACCATCGAAAAGCTGCCCAATGGATACAACACCGTCATTGGCGAGCACGGCGTGGGTCTTTCCGGCGGGCAAAAGCAGCGCCTTGCAATCGCCCGCGCCGTCCTCAAGCACCCGAAGATCCTTATTTTCGACGAAGCGACCAGCGCGCTTGACGCCCACACCGCCGAGCGCTTCGCCCAGACGGTGAACAAACTGAAAGGCGCGGCGACGATACTTTTCATCGCGCACCAATTGCCGAAGGGGCTGGCGGTGGACGAGGTGTTTACGCTTGCGGGAGACAAGGCGACGCAGATGCGGGTTGTGGAGGAGGGGCAGACGTGAAGGGCGCCGATCCCGCTGACTTCGATCCGCCGCTCTTGCGCATCCAGGACCAGCCTGCGGCCCCACTGGCGGGCTGGATGCTGCGCCTGTTGCTCGCCCTGCTGACCGGCCTCGTACTGTGGTCTTTGTTCGGGCGCCTCGACATCGTTGCGGTCGCCGACGGCAAGCTCGTGCCCTCCACCTACCTCAAGATCGTGCAGCCCGCGGAGCAAGGGATAGTGAAGGAGATCCTGGTCAAGGAAGGCGAGGCGGTGAAGGCGAACCAGGTGCTGATTCGCATGGACCCGGTGCTCACGGGAGCGGACGTCAACGCGATCCAGGCCGAGTATCAAAACAAGCGCATCGCCCTGCGCAGGATCGACGCGCAGATGACGGGCGCGCCCTTCACACGTGCGAAGGACGATCCCGCGGATCTCTACGTGCAAGTGGAGACGCAGTACCGCGCCAACGTGCAGGCTTACGGCAATGCGCTCGCGCAGGAAAAGAGCGTGCTCGACAAGGCGAAGCACGATCTGGCCGGCGCGCAGGCGACCAAGTCCAAGCTCGAGCAGGTGCTCCCCCACTACCTCGACCAGGAGAAAGCGTTCGAGAAGCTCGCGAAGGACGGGTTCGCCGGGCGCATCCTGTTCACCGACAAGCAGCGGGAGCGGATCGAGCGCGAGCAGGACCTGCGCACGCAGGAATCGACGATCAAGTCCAACCTGGCGCTCATCGAGCAATCCGAGCGCAGGATCGCGCAAATCACCGCCGACTACCGGCGCACCCTGCAGACCGAGCGCATCGAGGCGGCTGCGCAGGCGGAGAAAGCGCGCCAGGAGCTTGCCAAGCACGAGCACCGCTTTGGCTTGCTGGAACTGCGCGCGCCGCAGCCTGGCGTGGTGAAAGACCTTGCCACGCACACCGTCGGCACGGTCGCCTCGCCCGGCACGATTCTCATGACGCTAGTACCCGAGAACGACGACATGCTCGCCGAGGTCTGGGTGTCGAACCAGGACGTGGGATTCGTGCGACCGGGTCAGGATGTGAAGCTCAAGCTGGTCGCCTTCCAGTTCCAGAAGTACGGCATGATCGAAGGCAAGGTGCGCCAAGTGAGCGCCGATGCGACCGAGGCGGCGTCGGCCAATACGCGCTCGGATGCGCTCGGCGGGCGCGACCGGCCGATGGGACCGCTGACCTACCGCGCCCTGGTCGAACTCAAGAGCCAGACCCTGGACGCGGACAAGGAGCGCTACCGCGTGTCCTCCGGCATGCAGGTCGCGGGCGAAGTCCACCTTGGCACGCGCAGCATCCTCGAATACCTGCTCTCGCCGGTGCAGAAGGCGTGGCACGAGTCGGGGCGGGAGCGCTAAAGGCGCTCATCTCGGCCAGAAAGTTTAACTTCTATCTTCTTAAACCCAGCACTGGCGCGCCTCTTCGGCCTATTTTCTTTCCGAATTAGGCAAGCTTCAGGTCAGCAGAACAGCACCAGCCCCCAGGTCACGACCACGTTCGCCAGCGCGAGCATCACGGCTGCGCTGCCGACGTCCTTGGCACGCTTGGCCAGCGGGTGGTCCTCCAGAGAGATCCGGTCCACCGTCGCTTCAACCGCGGAGTTGAGCAGTTCGACGACGAGCACGAAAAGAACGCTGCCGACAAGCAGCGCCTTGGCGATGCCCGTGGGGCCCAGCCACAATCCGAGCGGGATCATTACGACGGCAAATCCCAGCTCGATGCGGAAAGATGTTTCATGCTTAAGGGCGTACGCGAGCCCCGAGAGCGAATAGCCGGTTGCAGCGACGACCCGCGCGAAGCCTTTCTTGCCTTTGTAGGGACTCTCCTCCATTCCGTCCGTCAGGTTGGCGTGGCCAGCGTGTAGAGGAGCTCTTCCTGCGCGGAACGCCGCCGGCCGCGGCGCGGCTTCGCGCGCGTGTAGCCGCCTTCGGCGTCCATCTCCCAGGCCTGGCAGTTGTCCGCGAGGTAGGGCTGCAGGCCTTCGCGGATCACGCGGCGCTTGAGCGCCGGGTCGAGCACCGGGAAGCAGAGCTCGATGCGGCGGAAGAAGTTGCGGTCCATCCAGTCGGCGCTCGCGAGGTAGGTGTCCTCGGCGCCTTCGTTCTGGAAATGGAAGATGCGCGTGTGCTCGAGGAACCGGCCGACGATCGAGCGCACGCGGATGTTCTCAGAGAGGCCTTCGATGCCGGGCTTGAGCGCGCAGACGCCGCGCACGATGAGCTCGATCTTCACGCCGGCCTGCGAGGCGGCGTAGAGCTCCTCGATGATGATCGGCTCGAGCAGCGCGTTCATCTTGGCGATGATGTGCGCCGGCTTGCCTTCGGCGGCTATGCGCGCCTCGTTGCGGATCGCGGCGACCACTCGGCGGTGCAGGCTGAACGGCGATTGCCAGACGTGGCGAAGCTTGCTGGCGCGCCCCAGGCCGGTGAGCTGCTGGAAGACGTCGCTCGCGTCGGCGCAGATCTCCTCGTTGGCGGTGATGAGGCCGAAGTCGGTGTACAGCCGCGCAGTGCGCGGATGGTAGTTTCCGGTTGAAAGGTGCACGTAGCGCTTGAGGGCCTTGGCGCCCGCATTGGTTCCATCGACGATCTCTTCCCTGCGCACGATGAGGGCCATCTTGGCGTGCGTCTTGTGGCCGACCACGCCGTAGATCACGTGCGCGCCGACTTCCTCCAGCCGCGTGGCCCAGTTGAGGTTGACCTCCTCGTCGAAGCGCGCCATGAGCTCGACCACCACGGTGACTTCCTTGCCGCGCCGCGCGGCGTCGATGAGGATCTCCATGAGCTCGCTGTCGGTGCCGGTGCGGTACACGGTCTGCTTGATCGCAATCACCTGCGGGTCGGTCGCCGCGGTGCGGATGAAGTTGAGGACCGGCATGAAGGACTGGTACGGGTGGTGCAGCAGGATGTCCTGGCGGGCGAGCACCTCGAAGAGCTCGCCGCCGCCGTTGTCCAGCGCGGCGGGCAGGCTGGGCTGGAAGGGCGGGTACTTGAGGTCCG
>JANMDK010000085.1:0-7607 GCA_031376265.1 Pseudomonadota bacterium | reverse complement strand
GGCGAGCAGGTCGACAACGTGCCGATGCCGCCCGAGGTCATGGCCTGGGTAGGCGGGTACGTGGAGGCGAATTACCGTCCCGAACCCAAGCGCCGCGTCAAGCCGCGCTCGTTCGTGCGACCCGCGGACCGCGACAAGTCGGCGGACAGCGTCACGCAGGGGAACTTCCCGCGGAATTCCCGCAAGGCGACCTGATGGTGGACGTCGACGACGTAGGCAATTTCTTTTCGCGCTGGTCACGGCGCAAGCTCGGCAAGGAAGGCGAAGCAGCGAAAACGGACGAGGCTCCGGTGCCGCAGGACGGGGAGGGGCCAACCCCGGCAGCTGAACAGTCTTCGCTTCCTGCCGCGGAAGCCGCGACAGCCGCTGAGCCGCTCCCGCCGGTCGAGAGCCTCACGCCCGACTCGGATTTCAAGCCTTTCATGCGGCCGGATGTGTCGCCGGACATCAAGCAGGCGGCGATGAAGCAATTGTTCAAGGATCCGCATTTCAACCTCATGGACGGTCTCGATACCTACATCGACGACTATTCCAAGCCCGACCCGATACCGGACGAGATGATGAAGAAGATGTACCAGGCGCGCGAACTGCTCTTCAGCCCGGAGGAGAAGGCTGCGGCCGAAGCAGAAGATGCGGAAGAAGCGGCGGCAGCCCAGGCGGAGCTGGAGCGCAAGAGCGAAGAGCTGCAGCAGGCTTTCGCCCAGTCGGCCGAGCCCTCCCCGGCCAAGGACGCCTGACGATGGCGCTCCAGGACAAGACGCTCAAGGTCTGCAACTGCAACCGCACGATGCCGCTGGATGCGAAGGCGTTGGCTGCGGCGCTCAAGACGAAGACGCCGATCACGATCCACACCGAGCTTTGCCGCAAGGAAGCCGGCGCCTTCAACGAAGCGCTGCGCGATCCCGAAGTGCTGGTGATGTGCACCCAGGAGGCGCCGCTCTTTGCCGAGCTCGCGCGGGCCGCCGAAGCCAGGGGGGAACTTGCCTTCGTCAATATCCGCGAGAACGCCGGATGGTCGGCAGAGGCCGCCAAAGCCACGCCCAAGATCGCCGCCCTCATTGCGATGGCAGCGCTGCCCGATCCGGAGCCGGTGCCGACGGTGAGCTACTCCTCGGGCGGCAGCGTGCTGGTCATCGGGCCTGCGGACGCGGCGGTGACCTGGTCCGAACGGCTCGCAGCCGATTTCGACGTGAGCGCACTCATCACGCCCGGCAAGGCCAACGGCGCCGAGCTGCCGGCCGAGCGCAAATACCAGGTCTGGTCCGGGAAGGTGGGGCGCATCTCGGGCTATCTCGGCGCTTTCGATGTCGAATGGGCGCAGCACAACCCGATCGACCTCGAGGTGTGCACGCGCTGCAATGCCTGCGTGCGCGCTTGCCCCGAGGAGGCCATCGACCTCAGCTACCAGATCGACCTCGAAAAATGCAAAGGCCACCGCGCCTGCGTCAAGGCGTGCGGCTCGATCGGCGCGATCGATTTCAGCCGTGCGGACACGGCGCGCTCCGAGCGGTTCGATATGGTGTTCGACCTCTCGCGCGAGCCGGCGCTCAGGACACCGGACCTGCCCCAGGGCTACCTCGCGCCGGGCGACGATCCGCTCGAGCAGGCGCTCGCGGCGCAGAAGCTTGCGCAGTTCGTCGGCGAATTCGAGAAGCCCAAGTTCTTCGTCTACAAGGAGCGCATCTGCGCGCACAGCCGCTCGGGGCAGCCGGGCTGCACCAAGTGCATCGATGTCTGCTCCACCGGCGCGATCACCAGCGATGGCGATCGCGTCAAGATCGAGCCGCACCTGTGCGCCGGCTGCGGCGGATGCTCGACGGTGTGCCCCTCGGGCGCAATGACGTACGCCTATCCCCGCGTGCCGGACACCGGCGCCCGGATCAAGGCGGTCCTCAACACGTATCGCGAGGCCGGCGGCAAGGAGGCGTGCCTCCTTTTCCATAATCAGGAAGGGGGGCGCGCGCTGGTGCAGTCGCTCGGGCGGCTGGCCGCGAGCGGCCGCGTTAAATCGTGGAAAGGCCTGCCGGCGCGCGCGATCCCGATGGAAGTGTTCCACGTCGCCTCGATCGGCATGGATGTGTGGCTCGGCGCAATCGCGTTCGGCGCCAGCCAGGTCGTGGTCGTCTCGACCGGCAATGAGCCTGAGGCGTATTTCGAAGCGATCCGCTCGCAGATGGGGTTCGCGCAGACCATCCTCACGAGTTTGGGCTACGCCGGACGGCATTTGGAATTGGTGGTGGCCGGCGACGCGCCCGCGCTCGAAAAAGCCCTGTGGGCGATGACGCCGGCCCAGTTTCCCCCGAAGCCGGCGACTTTCAACCTTTCGTCCGAGAAGCGCACCACGCTGGATTTCGCGCTCGAACATCTCGCGAAAAATGCGCCGACGCCAAAGGAAGAGATCGCCCTGGCGAAAGGGGCGCCGTTCGGCCGCATCGAGGTGAATCGCGAAACCTGCACGCTCTGCAAGGCCTGCATCGGCGCCTGCCCTGAGGCGGCGCTGCTCGATTCGCCGGAGACGCCGACGCTGCGCTTCATCGAGCGGAACTGCGTGCAGTGCGGGCTTTGCGAGGCCACCTGCCCGGAAGACGCGATCACGCTGGTGCCGCGAATCCTGCTGACCGCCCAGGCGAAGGAGCCGGTGGTATTGAACGAGGCCGAGCCCTTCAATTGCGTGAGCTGCGCCAAGCCATTCGGCACTCGCCAGATGATCGACAACATGATGGGGCGGCTCACTGGGCATTCGATGTTCGCCGAGGGAAGAGAAGCGGGAGGAAAAGCGGGCAGCGCGCTGCGCCGCCTGCAGATGTGCGCCGATTGCCGCGTGGTCGACATGATGAATTCGACCGACGAGCCCTCGATCCACAACGTCCCGAAGCGATGAACGCCCGATGAACGCCCTATGACTACCGCAGAGCCGATCCGCTTCCTCCCGCCGGAAGCCCCGGAAGACCATGCGCGGGGGGACTTCTACGCCTTGCTGGCAACGCTCTTCTATGCGCCGCCGGCCGCGACGCTGCTCGAGGGCATCGCCCAGGCTGACGAGATCATCGGCGAGGACGACTCGGTCCCGCTCTCCGAAGCATGGCGCGCACTGCAGGCGGGCTGCGTCGCGACGGACGAGGACGCGGTGCAGCAGGAATATGACGAACTGCTGGTCGGCGTCGGCAAGGCCATCGTGCAGCCCTATCTCGGCGCCCATCTCGAAGGCACCAGCCCCGACAAAATGCTGGTGGAGCTCAGGGCTTTCCTTGCCGGGCAAGGGCTCGGGCGCCAGGCATCGGTGAACGAGCCGGAGGACCACGTCGCCGCGCTCTGCGAAGTAATGCGCCACCTGATCTCGGTGCAGCGAGCCGAGATCGCCGAACAGCGCGAATTCTTCGAGCGCTTCATTCTCCCCGGGGCGCCTCGGCTTTGCGCCGCAATCGAGGCTGCGGCCGAAGCGAACTTCTACAAGCTCGTGGCGCGCTTTGCCGCGTCATTCTTCGAGCTGGAGCGAGCTGCTTTCGAGATGGAATAAAACGCGACGCCGAAAAGAAAGATTTGTGCGTCGCAGCATGCTATTTATTCCATTCGATTTTCGCGCCGCCTTCCTTACATCGAGAAAGAAATGCTCTAGAATCGTGCGCATAGGTGGCGGGCTAGTTCAAAAGTAGAACTCCAAAAGGTTGCATCGATAAAGGAGACGGGAGATGGGTCAGGTCAAGAGCAAGACGGGAAGGCGCAATTTCCTTCTCGCACTGGGCGCCGGCGGCGCCGCAACCATCGCCGCAGTCGCGGCCAAGACACAAATGCCCGCGCAGCCCGCAACGACGGGCACGGGCAAGCGTGCGACGAAGGGCTACACCGCCTCCGAGCACGTCAATAACTACTACCGCACAACCAAGGTCTGAGGGGTCACGCCATGCTGCTCACCAGAAAATCCTCTGGGGGCGCCGCATTTGCGCCCTCGTCGTCCTCGACAAATGTCCACGGCGCGCGCCTTTCGCGCAGCCTCGCCGGCGTTCTCGGCAAGACCATCGATCGACGCGCATTCCTGAAGCGCTCCGGCGTTTCGGTCGGCGCGGGCGCGGTTGCCGCGCAACTGCCGTTCAACATGATCGGCAAGGCCGAGGCGGCGGACGCGCCGGGCGCCAAAGTCGAAGTCAAGCGCACCGTCTGCACGCACTGCTCGGTCGGCTGCGCAATCGACGCCGTCGTGGAGAACGGCGTGTGGGTTCGCCACGAGCCGGTGTTCGATTCGCCGATCAACCTCGGTGCGCACTGCGCCAAGGGCTCGGCGATCCGCGAGCACGGCATCACGCACGACTCGCACCGCCTCAAGTACCCGATGAAGCTCGAGGGCGGCAAGTACAAGAAGATCTCGTGGGACCAGGCTTACGACGAGATCTCGAAGAAGATGCTCGCGCTCAAGAAGGAATCCGGGCCGGACTCGGTGTTCCTCGTCGGGTCGTCGAAGCACAACAACGAGCAGGCCTACCTGCTGTGCAAGTGGGCGCGCCTGTGGGGCTCGAACAACACCGACCACCAGGCCCGCATCTGCCATTCCACCACGGTCGCCGGCGTCGCGAACACCTGGGGCTACGGTGCGATGACGAACTCGTACAACGACATGCAGAACACCAAGTGCGCGTTGTACATCGGCTCGAACGCGGCCGAGGCGCACCCGGTGTCGGTGTTGCACATGCTCCATGCGAAGGAAAACGGCGCGAAGATGATCGTCGCCGACCCGCGCTTCACGCGCACTGCGGCCAAGGCCGATGAGTACGTGCGCATTCGTTCGGGCAGCGACATTCCCTTTCTGTTCGGCATGCTCAACATCATTTTCGCCAATGGCTGGGAAGACAAGAAGTACATCAACGACCGCGTCTACGGCATGGACAAGATCCGCGAGGAGGTCAAGAAATGGACGCCCGTGGAAGTGCAGTCGGTCACCGGCGTGGCACCCGAGCAGCTGCAGCGGATCACCGAAATGTTCGCCAAGAACCGCCCGTCGACCATCGTCTGGTGCATGGGTCAGACGCAGCACACCATCGGCAATGCCATGGTGCGTGCGTCCTGCATCCTGCAGCTGGCCCTGGGCAACATCGGCGTTTCGGGCGGCGGCGCGAACATCTTCCGCGGCCACGACAACGTGCAGGGCGCGACAGACGTCGGCCCGAACCCGGACTCGCTGCCGGGCTACTACGGCCTCGCCCCCGGCGCCTTCGCCCACTGGGCGCGCGTCTGGAACGTCGACCTCGAGTGGCTTAAAAAGCAGTACGCGCCCGGCATGATGGGCAAGTCGGGCATGACGGTCTCGCGCTGGATCGACGGCGTGCTCGAGAAGAACGAGCTCATCGACCAGGATTCGAACCTGCGCGCGATGATCTTCTGGGGCCACGCCCCGAACAGCCAGTCGCGCGGCCTCGAGATGGTCGAGGCCTTCAAGAAGCTCGACCTCACCGTGGTGATCGACCCGTACCCATCGGCCACTGCGGCCATGGCCGCGATGGTCAGGAAGGACGGTGTGTACCTGCTGCCTGCGGCAACCCAGCTCGAGTGCTCCGGCAGCGCAACGTCGTCCAACCGCTCGATCCAGTGGCGCGAAAAGGTGATCGATCCGCTGTTCGAGTCGCGCACCGACCACATGATCATGTACCAGCTGGCGCAGAAGCTCGGCTTCGCCGACCAGCTCTTAGGCAAGCGGGACGGCAAGCAGAACATCAAGCTCGTGAAGGGCAAGGGCGGCATGGAAGAGCCCGAAATGGAAGACACGCTGCGCGAGATCAACCGCGGCGCGTGGACCATCGGCTACACCGGGCAATCGCCCGAGCGCCTCAAGGCACACATGCGCAACATGCATGTGTTCGATGTGAAGACGCTGCGCGCCAAGGGCGGCATCGACAAGGAAACCGGCTACGACCTGACGGGCGACTATTTCGGCCTGCCGTGGCCCTGCTACGGCACCGCGGCGATCAAGCACCCGGGCTCGCCCAACCTGTACGACACCTCGAAGTCGATGATGGACGGCGGCGGCAACTTCCGCGCCAACTTCGGCGTCGAGAAGGACGGCGTGAACCTGCTGGCCGAGGACGGCTCGCACTCGAAGGGCGCGGAGATCACCACCGGCTTCCCCGAGTTCGACCACGTGCTGCTCAAGAAGCTCGGCTGGTGGGACGACCTGACCGAGGCCGAGAAGGCTGAAGCCGAAGGCAAGAACTGGAAGACCGACATCCTCGGCGGCATCCAGCGCGTGGCGATGAAGCATGGCTGCCATCCCTGGGGCAACGCAAAAGCGCGCGCGGTCGTCTGGAATTTCCCGGACGGCGTGCCGCTGCACCGCGAGCCGCTCTACAGCCCGCGCGCGGACCTGGTCGAGAAATACCCGACCCACGACGACAAGAAAGCCTTCTGGCGCCTGCCGACGCTCTTCAAGTCGGTGCAGCAGAAGAACAAGGACATCGGCAAGACCTTCCCTATGATCCTCACCAGCGGCCGGCTCGTGGAATACGAAGGCGGCGGCGAGGAGACGCGCTCGAACCCGTGGCTCGCCGAGCTGCAGCAGGACAACTTCGTCGAGATCAATCCGAAGGCGGCCGCCGATCGCGGCGTGCGCAACGGCGAATACGTCTGGGTGAGCACGCCCTCGGGCGCGAAGCTCAAGGTCAAGGCGATGGTCACCGAGAGGGTAGGGCCGGACACCTGCTTCATCCCGTTCCACTTCTCGGGCTGGTGGCAGGGGCAGGACATGCTGGCGTACTACCCGGAGGGCGCGGCGCCGATCGTGCGGGGCGAGGCAGTCAACACCGCCACGACGTACGGCTACGACTCGGTCACGATGATGCAGGAAACAAAAACAACGGTCTGCCAAGTAGCTAAGGCCTAAGGAGACGACCATGGCGAGAATGAAATTCCTCTGCGACGCCGAGCGCTGCATCGAGTGCAACAGCTGCGTCACCGCCTGCAAGCAGGAGCACGAAGTTCCCTGGGGCGTGAACCGCCGGCGCGTGGTCACGATCAACGACGGCGTGATCGGCGCCGAGAAATCGATCTCGGTCGCCTGCATGCACTGCTCGGACGCGCCCTGCATGGCCGTCTGCCCGGTAGACTGCTTCTACCGCACGGATGACGGCGTCGTGCTTCACGACAAGGACCTGTGCATCGGCTGCGGCTACTGCTTCTACGCCTGCCCGTTCGGCGCGCCGCAGTTTCCCCAGGCGGGCGCGTTCGGCCTGCGCGGCAAGATGGACAAGTGCACGTTCTGCGCCGGCGGCCCGGAGCCCGACAAGTCGGAAGCCGAATTCAAGAAGTACGGCCGCAACAGACTTGCCGAGGGCACGCTCCCGTCCTGCGGCGAGATGTGCTCGACCAAGGCGCTGCTCGGCGGCGACGGCGACGTGATCGCCGACATCTACCGCCAGCGCGTGACCACCCGCGGCAAGGGCTCCGAAGTCTGGGGCTGGGGCACGGCCTACGGGCAGGGCAAGGGCGGCAGCGCACCGGCAAGCGCGCCGGCGAAGTCATGAAGGCGCTCTGGATCGCGCTCGGCCTGGGCCTGGGCCTGGGCCTCGCGGCCTGTGGCGAGAAGCCGCAGACCTCGGGCACGCGCAAGGCAGACCTGAGCCCGG
>JANMDK010000179.1:0-5870 GCA_031376265.1 Pseudomonadota bacterium | reverse complement strand
CTTCTAGGCCAGCAGGTCATTGTCGAGAACAAGCCTGGCGCGGGCACCAATATCGCCAATGAATTCGTCGCCCGCGCCGCGCCGGACGGCTACACGCTGCTCATGAACACCGCGGCGGTCGCGATCAACATGTCGCTCTACAAGCAGCCGGGATTCGACACGCTGCGCGATTTCACCGCGGTGTCGGTCTTCTCGACCAGCCCGAACATCCTCGTCGTGAATTCGCAAGTGCCGATCAAGAATGTTGCGGACCTTCTCACGCAGGCACGCGCGGCGCCAGGCAAGCTCAACTATTCCTCGGCGGGCAGCGGCAGCACACAGCATCTTTCGGGTGAACTCTTCAAGACGCTCACGCGGACCGACATCGTCCATATCCCCTACAAGGGCACCGCGCCCGCGCTCACGGCGCTGATCTCGGGCGAGGTGCAGCTTTCCTACGCGAACATCCCGGCCATCTCCGCGCACGTGAAGTCCGGGCGGCTGCGGCCGCTCGCCACCACCGGCCCGAAGCGCGCCGAGCTGATGCCGGACGTGCCGACCATGAAGGAGTCCGGCGTCGGCATGGACGTGGTCGTCTGGTACGGCGTGCTGGCGCCCGCGGCGACGCCGCGCGACATCGTGGCGAAGCTCGCGGAGGCGATTGCCAAGTCCGCGCACTCGCCGGACATCCGGCAGAAACTCATCGACCAGGGCGCCGAGCCGATGGGCAACACGCCGGACGAATTCGGCCGGCAGCTGCGGCAAGAGGTGGCTACGTGGGCCGCCGTGGTCAAGGCTTCCGGGGCGAAGGTCAGCGATTAGGAGTCACTCATGAAACTGCCCTACTTCCAGGTCGATGCCTTCACCAGCCGCCTCTACGGCGGCAATCCCGCCGGGGTCTGCCCGCTGGAGGCGTGGCTGGACTACGACGTGATGCAGTCGATTGCGTTCGAGAACAACCTCGCCGAGACGGCGTTCTTCGTGGCCGGTCCGGACCGCTACCACCTGCGCTGGTTCACGCCGACGGCGGAGGTCGACCTGTGCGGCCATGCGACGCTCGCGAGCGCTTGGGTGCTGTTCGAGAAGCTTGGCATCAAGGGGACCGAAGTCAGCTTCGACACGCGCAGCGGCGTGCTCACGGTGAAGCGCAGCGGCGACTCGCTCTCGATGGATTTCCCCTCGCGCCCGGGCGAGCCGGCCGAAGCGCCGGAGGCCTTGCTCAAGGGCCTTGGCCTGCGCGAGGCCGAAGTCTTAAAGGCGCGTGACTACCTGGTGGTGCTCGAGTCAGAAGCCGCGGTACGCGCGGTGCAGCCTGATTTCGTTGAGCTGAACAAGGTTGACACCTTCGGGATCATCGTCACCGGCCCCGGGAGGGAGGTCGATTTCGTCTCTCGCTTTTTCGCGCCGCGCATGGGGGTACCCGAGGATCCGGTCACCGGCTCGTCGCATTGCACGCTGATCCCGTACTGGGCCGCCCGGCTGGGCAAGTCCCGCCTCACGGCGCAGCAGGCCTCGCAGCGCGGCGGCGAGCTGGCCTGCGAGCACCTCGGCGAGCGGGTTTCGATCGCCGGCAAGGCCGTGCTCTACCTCGAAGGCGTGATCGAGGCGCCATAGAGGTTTATTATTTTTTTATGATACGAATTGGCCTGCGAGCCGCGCAGATATTGATTCTATGGAAATTAATGTTTAGGAATTAAGGCGCCGGCGCAGCGTACGCTGGCGCACTGATTGCCGCCCTGCGGGGAATCATGATGGGGGATATTTCCCCGCATGGAGCTTCCCGTGATCCCCTTCCGCAACCCCGTATTCGTGCTCGCAGCCGCCACTTTGCTCGCGACCGCCGGTGCGTTAGCCGCCCCAACGGCCGCGGACAAGGAATTCCGCATGATGGACGCCAACAAGGACGGCAAGGTCTCGGCCGCCGAGCATGCCGCCGGCGCGAGGAAGATGTTCGCCGCGATGGACGCGAACAAGGACGGCAAGGTGACCGCCGCCGAGATGGGCGCCGCCCAAAAGAAAATCACCGGCAAGAAACCCTCTGCCGGTGACCTGTCGGCCGCAGACAAGATCAAGGTCGTCGACTTGGACGGCGACGGCCTGCTTTCGGCCGCCGAGCACGAAGCCGGCTCGCACGCGATGTTCGCCAAGATGGACGCGAACGGCGACGGCTTCCTCAGCAAGGACGAACTCTCGGCCGGCCACGCGAAGATGCTGAAGAAGTAGCCCGACAATCAGGGACAGACCACGTTTCTCCACGCTGCGCTGGCCGACGTAAACGTGGTCTGTCCCTGATTATTCCTTGTACCAGGCGACCTGCTGCGTGGTCGCGAGCAGCTTGCCGTCCCGGCCCCAGACCTGGCCTTCCTGGTCGTAGTAGCCCTTGTTGAAGACCTGCGCCTTTGCCACGCAGAGCACCGGGCCGTCGCCTTCCTTGGCAAGCTCGGCTGCGTCGACGTGGAAGTACACGTTCAGCGAAACCGTCGCGATCGGCGCCAACTGCGGCCGGCGAAGGAAGATGCGCGGGAAGAACGCGTCGCAGATGGCGGTCAGCGAAGGAAAGTCGAGCGGCCTCGGCGGGTTGTCGCGCAGCCAGCAATGCGTGACGCTGTCCGGGTTCTCCACGCCGAAGCGGCCCCGCGCGTAACGCATCTCGTACATCTGCGGCCAGAGGATCTCGAGCCGCGGGTTGAATTTCCTGCACTCCCCGGGCGCAGGCGCCTGCGGAGGCACGGCTTCGCGCAGGCCCCACGTATCGCGGCGAGCCGCGAACACCGCGAGCGCGGCCAGCGCCGGCTCGGCCTCCCTCTCCTGCGCGAGCTTCACCGACCAATGCTGTGTCGAGCGATTCGAGCGCAGCACCTTCGTGTCGAGGAAGAACGCGCCCTCCTTGATCGGCGCCATGAAATTCACCGTGAGCGACAACGGGTCGCCGAGGCGCTCTTCGCGCTGAAGGAGGCTGTTGAGCGCCGTGGCCGCGGTGATGCCGCCGAACGGGCCGACGAAATTCCAGTACAGCTTGCTGGTATGGCCGATGTACCGGCCGTTGCCGGCCGCTTCAAGCCGGACCGCGGCATCGAAGCCGTGCCCAGGATTCTCAGGCATCGGCGACCTTGATCAGAAGCTTGCCGGTGTTCTCGCCCTTGAAGAGCATGAGCAGCGTTTCGGGAAAAGTTTCGAGGCCGTCGACGATGTGCTCGTGCGTCTTGAGCTTGCCGGCTTTCATCCAGCCGGCCATCTCTCGCACCGCGGTGCCGAACTTCTCGGTGTAGTCCATGACCACCATGCCGGTCATGCTCGCGCGGTTGACCAAGAGCGACAGATAATTCGACGGCCCCTTGACCGCGGTGGTGTTGTTGTACTGCGAGATCGCGCCGCAGATCACGATGCGCCCGTGGCGCGCCATGCGCGCGAGCGCTGCATCGAGGATGTCGCCGCCCACGTTGTCGAAATACACGTCGACGCCCTTGGGGCAGTGCTGGCGTCGCGCCTTGTTGACGTCCTCGGCCTTGTAGTCGATCGCGGCGTCGAAGCCGAGCTCGTCGACGATCCACTTGCACTTGTCAGGCCCGCCGGCAATGCCGACGACGCGGCATCCCTTGATCTTCGCGACCTGGCCGACTACCGTGCCGACCGCGCCGGCCGCGCCCGACACGACCACGGTCTCGCCTTCCTTCGGCTTGCCGACCTCGAGCAGCCCGAAATACGCGGTCATGCCGGGCATGCCGAGCGTGCCGAGATACACCGGCAGCGGGGCGAGGCGCGGATCGACCTTGGTGATGTCGTCGCCCTTGGAGATCACGTAGTCCTGCACGCCGCCCCAGCCGGCCACGAAGTCGCCGACCGCGAACTTCAGGTTGTTGGAGGCGATCACCTTGCCGGCCGTGCCGGCGCGCATGACTTCGCCAATGCCGACAGGCGGGATATACGAGCGTCCCTCGTTCATCCAGCCGCGCATCGCCGGGTCGAGCGACACGTACAGGACGCGGATCAGCACCTCGCCGGGGCCAGGCTCGCGCGCCGGTGCGGTGGTGAACTCGAAATCGCTTCGCTTGACCATGCCGGCCGGGCGGGCGGCCAGCTTGAACTGGCGGTTTTGGTTTGGCATTGGAACTCCTTTGAGTGAAATGGTCAGTGCTCAGGCGGGCACGTCGAAGTGCCCTCGTTTACGGTAGAGTAATCCCTGATTTGGCAAGCCCGAGGGACAAGACGATGAAAAATCACCTGGCACTCCTCCTTGGCGCGGCACTCCTGGCCGGCTGCAGCCCGTTTAATACGGTGCAGCTCTACCGCGACGAGACGGCCTTCCCGGCCTTCATGCAGGACAGGCAGGACTGCATGAGCCAGGCGCACAAGTGCGTCGTCGAGCGCTATGCGAACAGCAGCTATCACGGCGAAACGGTCCAGCACCTGCTGCCGAGCCGCCGCGTGTACCTCGGGTGCATGTACCAGCGCGGCTACGTTCCTTCGCTCGGCGGCTACCTGCCGCCGGTGCTGCAGAAGATGAACGATTACGAGCCGGGCCGCGAATGCTTCGGCCTGTGACCGTCGCGCAGCCCTGAAGGGATGGGCGGCGGCGCACCGGCCTCGCTCTGGAACGCCCTCATTTTTTGCTGCGGCGGCGGTTAAGGGCAATCGCCTCACGAATAAGCGCCTTAAAAGCGGCCGCGTCGACCTCCCCGCCCTCGAAGATGTCGATCGCGCGGCGCATGTTTCCGTCCAGGCTCGAGTTGAAGAGGCGGGCCGGGTCCTTCAGCGAGGCGCCCTTGGCGAAAGTGAGCTTCACCTTGTCCTTGTACGACTCGCCGGTGCAGAGGATGCCGTCATGCGACCACACCGGCGTGCCCATCCACTTCCACTCCTCGACCACCTCCGGGTCCGCTTCCTTGATGAGCTTGCGCATCCGGCCGAGGGTTTTTCCGCGCCAGTCCCCGAGGTCGGCGATTCTTTTCGTGATGAGCGCCGATGCCGGCTGGCCTTCGCTCGCGTCTGGCTTTTTCATGCTGCCGTCCTTTCCCGTGAGGAATCCTGTGAGGGGCTAGGCCACGCGTTCAAGCGCAGCCACAGGATAGATTTGCACTGAGCCTGGGTGAGACTCGGACTCGACGGTGAACTCCGGTCATTCCGAAGATCATCGTTAGGCGACGTGACCCATCTCCGAGTCAGCGCGCGCGCCGGTAGTGCATGGCAACCGCGCCGCTGCGGAGCGGCTTCGCCGAGATCAACTCGAGCCGTCGCGTGCCGGGCAGCCCGCTCTCGTACAGGGTCGGGCCGTGGCCGGCGATCCTGGGGTGGACGAGCAATTTGTACTCGTCGATCAGATCCAGCCGGTCCAGCTCGGTCGCGAGCTTGCCGCTACCGAGGAGTACGCCGTCCGGGGTCGCGTCCTTGAGCTTCTGTACGCCCGTGCGCGGGTCGTCGGCGATGTGGTGGCTGTTGGCCCACGGGAAGTCCTTTCGCGTCGAGGACACCACGTACTTCGGCTTGGCCTCCAGCTTGACCGCCCACTCGCGCATCGCCGGCGGTGCCTCCGCGTCGCCGCGGGCGACCGCCGGCCAGTAGCTCTCCATCATCTCGTAGGTGACGCGGCCCCACAGCATCGCCCCGCCCTCGTCCATGAGGCGGGTGAAGAAGGCGTGCGTCTCGTCGTCGGCGATTCCTTCCCGGTGGTCGACGCAGCCGTCCAGGGTGACGTTGATACTGAAGGTCAGGAGTCCCATTGTGTCCTCCGTTCGGGATGCGCAACGAGGCGCTCGCCGTCTGGCTCCGAGTGCACGAGCCCAATTCTCGAGGCGCTCGCCCTGTGTCGCCTAACGTCCCGGATCAAGCGCGCGCGGCTTCATGCGCGTCGCCTGCAACCGGGGGTTAGGCCTTACGTGCCCACTCACGAGAGG
>JANMDK010000047.1:0-28592 GCA_031376265.1 Pseudomonadota bacterium | reverse complement strand
CAGGATGAAATTGGGCACATCGTCTTCGCCCGGGTGGCCCGCGCACTCGAACCCGTCGATGCTCACCACGTCCACGCCATGCCGCTCGGCGGAAAGCGCATGGCGCACCGAAGTGCACTTGTGCACGATCGTGATGCCGTGCGCCTTGAACTTGCCGACGAAATCGCGCGGGTTATTGCCGGCGGTCTCGACGATCTTGATGCCGCTGTCGAAGATCGCCTGCATGTACTCGGCATACGGCGGCGGGTTGATCGACGGCAGGATCGTAAGGTTCACGCCGAAAGGCTTATCCGTCATCCCGCGGCAGCGCTCGATTTCCTTCGTGAGGTCCGCCGGCGTCGGCTGGGTCAGCGCGGTGAGGATGCCGAGGCCGCCGGCGTTCGAGACCGCGGAGGCGAGCTCGGCGGTGCCCACCCATTGCATGCCGCCCTGGATGATCGGATACCGGATGCCGAGCATTTCGCTGACTTTGGTTTTCATTCTCTTAGAATCCTGTTTTCAATTTCGGCACACCAACTTGCCGAACACCCGCGCGGCTGTTGAATCGGAAGAAATGAATGTTTTACTTTCCTTACCGGGAGTTGAACGGCGCCTGATAAGGCTGCCCGAACGCGACGCCGTTCACCACCGTGTTGGTCGGCCGGATGAACGCCTTGCCCTGCCGCTTGTTGTTGCGCGTGTCGACGAATTCCACCGGCCCGTTGACCATCTCCAGCAGCGTCACGTCGGCCGGCGCGCCGACCTGCAGCGTGCCGAGCTTCGGCAGCCGGTCGATGATCCTCGCCGGCGTGGCGGTGGCCATCGTGATCACCTGCTCGAGCGAGTAGCCCATGTTCATGAACTTGCTCATGACCCAAGTGAGGTAGGGCTGACCCGGCGAGTTGCCGGAAAAAACGTGGATGTCCGACGAAATCGTGTCCGGCGGGCAGCCCTGCGCAATCGCCGCCTCGGCCACCGTGTAGTCGAAGCTGCCGCCGCCATGGCCGACGTCGAACATCACGCCGCGCCTCTTCGCCTCCAACGCGGCGGGCAGCACCTTGCCTTCCTGGACGATATTGGTGAACTGGCCGGCATCGTTCGGCGCGCCGGAGTAACAGTGGGTGAGGATGTCGCCCGGACGCAGCGTGTCGAGGATCTGGCTCATGAGCGCGACCGACTCTACTCCGCCGATGTGGCACATGACCTTGCCGCCGGTGCCGGCGATCTCGCAAGCCCGGATCGCGCGCTTGAGGGGCTCGAGCCCGTGCCGCGCGACCACGTTCTGCGACATGCGCACCTTGATGCCGATCGCCATGTCAGCGTTGTCGGCCAGCGCCTTGGCCGCGGCATCGGTCTGCGCAAAGTCGATGTTGAAGAGCTCGCCCACCGGGAAAGCCGAAAGGCCGATGTTGGCGATATGGACGAACGCGAAGATCCGCGTGCGCGATTGCGCGGTTGCAAAGCGCCGGTAGGTTGCAAAGGTGCTTGCGCCTGCGTCGCCCGCGGAGATCGCCGTGGTCGTGCCCTGGTAAGGCACCAGCTCGTCCGCAGGAATGCCGATGCCCGTGGTGAACACGTGCGAATGCAGATCGATGAGGCCAGGCACCACGAGCCTGCCCGTGGCGTTGAGGACGCGCTGCGCACGGGCCGCGGGAATGTCCGCTTCGATCGCCTCGACCTTGCCGAAGCGCATCCCGAGGTCGCGCTTGCCGCGCAAGCCCTGGCTCGGGTCGATGACTTCACCGCCCTTGATGACGAGGTCGAACTTGTCGTTCGGCCCCATCGCAGCGCGCGCCGGCAACCCGAAGCCGCCTGCGGCGAATGCCGCGCCGATTCCCGCCACGAGCTGGCGGCGCTTGAACGAGAAACGCCTGGTCGATTCCATGTTCACTCCTCCCCGAGATGAAGCACGATAAAAACTGCACGAAATCTTATTCGGCGCGCACCCCGGCCTGCCGGATCACGCGGCCCCACTTTTCGGCATCGGCAGCCATCACCGCGCCAAACCTTTCCGGCGAGCTCGGCGTTGGGTCCGCGCCGAGCCCCGCAAATTTCTCCCGCACATCGGGAAGCGCGAGGATGCGATGCACTTCCGCATTGAGCGCTTCGACGACCGGCCGCGGCGTAGCCGACGGCGCCATGAGGCCGTACCAATTGTTGAATTCGAAGCCGGGCAGCGATTCGCCCATCGTGGGCGTGTCCGGAAGCGCCGCAAAGCGCCGCGAATCGGTGACCGCGAGGAGCTTGAGCCGCCCGGCCTTGATATGCGGCATCGTGACCGGCGCGCCGGTGAAGAGCAGGTCCACCTTGCCGCCGACGAGATCGGCCACCGCAGGCCCGCCGCCTTTGTAAGGGACATGCACAATGTCGATCTTCGCCGTCATCTTGAGCAGCTCGGCGCAGAGCTGATTGAAGCTGGCGACGCCGCCCGAGGCGAAATTGAGCTGGCCAGGTTTCGATCGCGCCAACGCGATCAGCTCATTGACGCTGTTGACCGGCAGCGAGGGATGCACCACGAGGACGGTGGCGACATTGGCGACCAGCGAGACCGGCGCGAGATCCCTGACCGGATCGAATGCCATGCCCGCATAGAGGAACTGGTTCATCGCATGCGTGCTCATCGTGCCGAGCACCAGCGTGTAGCCATCCGGCGCAGCGCGCACCACGGCTTCGGTGCCGATATTGCCGGCCGCGCCGCCGCGGTTATCGACCAGCACCGGCTGGCCCCACTTCTCGGTCATCTTCTGGCCGAGAATGCGACCGAGGATGTCGGTGGTGCCGCCCGCAGCCCAGGGCACGACCAGCCGCACCGGCTTGGCGGGATAGCCTTGCGCGGCCGCCGGCGCGAAATGCGCGAGCGCAAAGACCGACAGGGCGAGGAGAATGCGGGAGATGGTCATGAGAGGCACAAGAGAGGCACAGCGATCATAGCGCAACAGGGGAGAACGATGAGCAAGGCAGGTTCAATCGAAGTCGGCGAACGCATCGTGGCCGCGGCTTCTCGCCTCTACGCCGAGCACGGATTCGAGATCCCGCTGTCGCGCATCGCACGCGCGGCGCGCGTTTCGCCAGCGATGCTCACTGGCGCCGTCGGCAGCAAGAAAGCGCTGCTCGACCTCGTGTTCAAGCGGCTCTTTGCGGGGCGGTGGAAACCCGAATGGGATGCGCTGCTCGTCGAGCGCACCCTGCCGCTGGAAGCGAGGCTGTCGCGCTTCTATGTCGAATATCGAGGCAATATCGAACGCGGCGGCGCCCGCCTGTGGACTCGCGCAGGCCTGCTTGGCCTTCACAAGAAGGGCGACTTCAGCGGCACGCTCGCCAGGCGCATCCTCGTCCCGATGATCCGGGAACTGCGCCACGAGGCCGGGCTGGGTCACGCGACCGGCCGGGCCGTCAGCGGCAAGGAGATCGAGCTCGCCCAGGTCCTGCACGGCGCGATCGCCTTCCCGCATACGCGCAGCCACATCTTCGACATGACGGTGCATGGCACGATGGAGGATCTCGTGCCGATGATGGTGCGCGTGTGGCTGCCCGGCGCGCGCGAGGAAATCCGGCGCCTGAACCCCAAAGCATAATTGGGGACAGACCACGTTATTTCGCCCTGCGGAATAACGTGGTCTGTCCCCGATTGGACCGATTGGAGGAGAACTCATGGCACGACTGTGTGAAGGGCGCGTCGCGATCGTCACCGGCGCGGGGCGGGGCCTGGGCCGGGAGCACGCGCTCCTGCTGGCGGCGCACGGCGCGCGCGTGATGGTGAACGATATCGGCGCAGGCGTGGACGGCACCGGCCGTGACGAGTCGTTCGCGGCGCAAACCGTGGCGGACATCCGCGCCGCAGGAGGCGAGGCCATCGTCAACGGCGCCGACGTAAGCAGCTGGTCCGGCGCCAAATCGATGATCGATGCGGCGCTGGCCCAGTGGGGGAAGCTCGACGTGCTGGTCAACAACGCCGGCATTCTGCGAGACCGCATGCTGGTCAACATGAGCGAAGAAGAATGGGATTCGGTGATCCAGGTCCACCTCAAGGGCACCTTTGCGCCCGCGCGGCACGCCGCCGCGCATTGGCGCGAGGTCTTCAAAGCGACCGGCGAGCCGACCAAGGGGCGCATCATCAACACCACCTCGACCTCGGGCATCTACGGCAACGTCGGCCAGACGAATTACGGCGCCGCCAAGGCGGGCATCGCGGCTTTCTCGATCATCGCCGCGCGCGAACTTGGCCGCTTCGGCGTGACGGTGAATGCGATCTCGCCGTCGGCGCAGACCCGCATGACCGAAGGCCTGCGCGTGCTCACGGACGAGCAGCGCGCGACGCGCGACCCGAAATGGGTTTCGCCGGTCGTCACCTACCTTGCGAGCGAAGCCGCGCAGGACATCACAGGGCGTGTGATTCAAGCCGGCTTCGGCCGCATTGCGGTCTGCGAGGGCTGGCGGCGCGGCGCTGAGGATGCGCAGGTGGCGGACCCGCTGGAGGCCGGCAAGGTGATCCGCAAGCAATTGCCGAAAGTGCGCCGCAATTGCGGCATGGACGGAAAGGAGCTCGACTGAAATGGCGATGAATTACGACCACCTCATGCAGCTGAAGACCGAAGGCCAGCGCTTCAGCTATTCGGATCGCGAGACGATGCTCTATGCGATCGGCATCGGCATGGGGCGCGACCCGCTCGACGAGAACGAGCTGCCCTACGTATTCGAGCAGGGGGCGCTCAAGACCGTGCCCACCCTGGCAAGCGTACTCACTCGCCTGTCGCTGCTCAAGGACAGCGGCGTCGACTACTCCAAGGTGGTCCATGGCGAGCAACGCCTCAAGCTGCACCGCACGCTGCCGCCGCAGGGCGAGCTGCTCGCCTCGTCGCGCGTGACCGAGGCCTACGACAAGGGTGCCGGCAAGGGCGCGGTGATCTACACGGAGACCGTGGCGCGCTCGGCCGCGGACAACCAGCCGATGTTTACGCTGTACTCGACCACGTTCGCGCGCGGCGATGGCGGCTTTGGCGGCCCGGCCGGGTCGGGGCCGGCGCCACACGCGCTGCCCGACCGGAAGCCCGACGGCAGCATCACTCTCGAGACGCGAAAGGACCAGGCCCTGCTCTACCGGCTCAACGGCGACCGCAACCCGCTGCATGCCGACCCGGCGCTTGCGAAGCGCGTCGGATTCCCGGTGCCGATCCTGCATGGCTTGTGTACTTATGGGACCGCTTGCCGTGCGCTGTTACAACGGGTCGCCAAGTACGATCACACGCGCATCACCGAATTCGACGTGCGTTTTTCCGCGCCGGTCTACCCGGGTGAGTCGATCGCGACCGACTACTGGGTCGACGGCACGATTGTTTCCTTCCGCTGCCGGATCCCGGAGCGCGGCGACGTGGTGGTGATCAACAACGGGCGCTGCGAGCTAGCAAGCTGACCGTTGTTGCCTGAATTAGCAAGACAATTGCCTTTAGAAGCGCGTGCCTATTGGTTCTTCCGGAATAAAAGTTCATAAATTGTTCAGGCGACATCCGACGCGCGGCAGACCAGCCTGAAGCGCTGGAAGATCACCCTGGTCGCATCGTCGAACGCGAGGCCGTGCCTCTCCGAGACCCGGCCGAAATACACGCGATGCATCTTCATCCACCACTCCAGCGTGCGATCGCCCTCACCTTCATCCTCGGCGAAAGAGGCATCGGCGGCGCTGAGCGGCAGGTAGCGCACCTCGGTGAGCTCGATGATCGCTACCGGCGTGCCGTCGCCACGCATCACAACGCTGACGTCCCCGGCCTTCGGCAGCGATACGCCGGCCGACGTGAACTCGACCGGAAGGCTGCAGGTCGCGCGCTTAACCCCGGATTCAACCAGCGCCGCGAGCTCGTCGGCGAGCGCTGGGTCGTCGCCAAATGAAAAGGCATCGAACCGCGCCGCGAGATGCAAATGGCCAGACGGCAGGCCCGCGAGGTAGCGCTTCCACAAGCCCTCTGCACGGAACATTAGCGGGCCAGGTACGTGACGAGCAGGCCCACGAGGCCGCCGAAAATCATCATGAGGAATGCCACGATGATCCCGAGCATCGCATTGCACAGCAGCGTGAGCCGCCGGTCGCCGAGTCCCGCGAAACGGCGCCTGAAGAGGAAGCCGAGCAGCTTCTGGTTGTTCATGTGCGCGATCAGCAGGTTGCCCTGGCGCCCCTCCACCACGAGGCTGCGGTGCACCTCGAGATGATGCTTTTTGAGGTGCAACTCGAGCCCGATGCGCAGGCTGATAACGACAAGCAGGACGCCAACGGACAGCAGGGTCACGCCCAACGCGAAGTCCTCAGCGGGCCACCAGGTGCACTGGCAAGGCACTTGGCGTCATGGTGAAAGTGAACAGCTCCCTGACCTCCGCCGGGTTGCGGTCCAGCTCGACGGTGAAATTGCGCGCGATCATCGACATCGCCATCTTGATCTCGGCCAGCGCGAGGTAGCGTCCGGGGCAGAAGCGCGGGCCGCCGCCGAAGGGGAACAGTTTTCTCGCCGGGTCGTCGTTGACCGGCGGCTTCTCGCCAAGCCAGCGCTCGGGCCTGAACGCCTCGGGCTCGGGGAAGTCGGCCGCGTTCATGGCGGCGAGGCGCAGCATGACGATGATCGGCGTGCGGGAGGGCACATTGACGCCGCCGATGACCTGCTCGCGGTTGGTCTCCAGGCCGAGGAAAGGCGCTACGGGCTTGATACGCATCGCCTCGTCTACCGCAGCATCGAGGTACGGGAAGCGATCGAGCGCGCTGAAGTCCCGCAGGACGCGCTCGCTTCCCAGCACCGCATCCGCTTCCGCGGCGACCAGCCCGGCCACGCGCTTGTCGCGCGAGAGGAAATCGAGCAGCCACGCGATCGTGTTCGAGGTGGTGTCCTCGCCGGCGAAGACCATGGTGACCGCATTGCCGATCACCTGCACGTCGGTAAATTCGGAGCCCGGCTCGTCGCGCGCGGCGACGAAAGCTTCCAGCAGGTTCGTCGGCTTGGCGCGAAGCGCCGGGTTCGCCTCCATGCGGGCGCGCGCCTGGGCGATGAAGCCGGTGGCGGCCTCCTTGATCCGCTCCGAGGCCGCGTCGGCCGCGCGGTCGACCGGCAGCCGGAAATAGCGCCAGTACGAGATCGGCGCCGTCAGCCTGCGCGCGACGCGGTGGAAGATCGTTTCGATATCCCGCTGCAACGGGTTGGCGTCGTGCTCCAGCGTGTTGATGTCCTGCCCCATGGCCAGCCAGATCGTCACGTCGAGCGTCCAGGCCTTGAGGTCGCGCAGCACGTTGACCGGCTTGCCGGCGGTCGCGGCGGCATGCCATCGAGCGTGCAGCCTCTCGGTCAGGAAAACCAGCGTCGGGAAGAAATTGCGGATCACTTCGGGCGTCAGCGCCCTCATCACGAGCTTGCGCTGGCGCCGCCATTCGTCGCCCTCGGCGCTGAAAACGCCGGTCGTGCCGAGTTCCTTGAGCACGCGCTCGGAACGCACGGTGCGACGGAAGGCGTCAGGCCGGTCGCGCAGCATCGTGCCGATGAGCGTGGGGTCGGAGATCACCATGAGCTTGCGCGGCCCGCCCTGGAAGCGGTACATCGGCCCGAATTCACGCGCCCAGCGCTCGAGCGTGACGTGGAACTGCAGCGAGTCGATCTGCAGCGCATTGCCGAACCAGGGAATGCCCTTGGGGGCCGGCAGGTCTTCGAAAGACCGGGTGCCGGTGGCGGGGACTGCGGTATCGGGGAGCGGTGCGCCCATGGAATCTCCGGAAGCTAATAGTGCGGTCAGGCCCAGCGCTTGAGCATCGCGATCATCTTCGCGGTGCGCGGGCCGTAGGGCGGGTTGAAGAGCGCGACCCCGTTGAAGCGCGACTGGCGGAACACCGGCTTCATCTTCGAGAACGTGAGGAAGCCCTCGTAGCCATGATAGGCACCCATGCCGCTCGGGCCGACGCCGCCGAACGGCAGCGCCTCCTGCGCGATGTGCAGCAGGGTGTCGTTGACCGTCACGCCGCCGGCGGTCGTGCGCGCCAGCACGGCGTCCACCCGCGAACGATCGTCATCGAACACGATGAGCGCCAATGGCCGGGGCCGTGCGTTTACATAGGCGATGGCCTCATCCAGGCTGTCGTACGGCACGATCGGCAGCAGCGGACCGAAGATCTCTTCCTGCATGACGCGCAGCTTGTCGGTAACGCCTGTAATCGCGATCGGCGGGATGCGGCGCGTTTGCGCATCCGGCGCTTCGCCCCGCGCGGCGAGGTTCTCGACCGTGGCGCCCTGCGCCTTCGCTTCTTCGACGTAGCCGGTGATTCGATCGTAGTGGCGCGCCGAGACGATGCTCGAATAATCCGGCGTGTTGAGGATGTCCGGGTACATCTTCGAGACTGCGGCCCGCGCGGCGGCGACGAATTCGCCTTCGCGGCCCCTGGGCACCAGCACATAGTCCGGTGCGATGCACGTTTGGCCCGCGTTGAGGCACTTGCCGAGCAGGATGCGACGCGCGGCGTGCTCGATCGAATAGTCCGGACCGACGATCGCCGGCGATTTGCCGCCGAGCTCCAGCGTCACCGGCGTGAGGTTGTCGGCCGCGGCGCGCATCACGTGGCGGCCGACCGAGGTCGATCCGGTGAAGAGCAAGTGATCGAACGGCAGCTTGGAAAATTCGGCGGCCACTGTCGCGTCCCCGTTGACGACCGCGACTTCGTCCTGGCCGAAAGTCTTTGCGCAGAGCTCGGCGAACAAGGCACCGAACGCAGGCGTGAACTCGGAGAGCTTCAGCATCGCCCGGTTGCCGGCAGTGAGCGCCGGCGCAAGCGGGCCGACCGCAAGGTAGAGCGGGTAGTTCCACGGCACGATGATGCCGGCCACGCCCAGAGGCTGCGGCGTCACGCGCGAGGCCGCCGGCAGGAACCACAACCCGGTCGAGCGGCGCTCGCCCTTCATCCAGCGCCTGCCGTGCGAAAGGCAATGCCCGATGCCGGAGAGGCTCGGGAAGACTTCCAGCAGGTCGGTCTCGTGCGGCGAGCGGTGGCCGAAGTCGCTGCTGATCGCCTCGGCAAATTTCGCGGCGTTGTCCCTCACCAATGCGGAGAGCCGCCGGAGCCTGTCGGCGCGCTGCGCCCACGGCACCTCGGGCGCCGCGAGGCACGCCACCTTCTGCAGGTCGAAAATCAGGGACAGACCACCATTTCCGGCGCCCGAAATGGTGGTCTGTCCCTGTTTGAGCGGTGCGTTCATGCGATCCGTTTACGCGCCGGTGCGGATCAGGTCGGCGGCCTTTTCGCCGATCATGATCGCGGGCGCGTTGGTGTTGCCGCCGATGAGCGTCGGCATGACCGAGCAGTCTACGACACGCAGGCCCTGCACGCCGCGCACGCGTAGCTGCGGATCGAGCACCGCCGCCTCATCGCTGCCCATGCGGCAGGTGCCGACCGGATGGTAGATCGTGTCGGCGCGCTCGCGGATCGCGGCCTCGACCGCCTTGTCGTCGCCGGTTTGCACGCCGGCGGTGTACACCTCGGTCGCATTAAACGGCGCGAACTGCGGCGCGTCGAGGATGCGGCGAACGAGCCGGAACCCGCGCATCATCCCCTGCATGTCCTCCGGTGCCGAAAGGAACTGCGGGTCGATCACCGGCGGCACGCGCATGTCCGGGCCGGCGATTCGGACCGTGCCCCGGCTCCTCGGCCGCAGCACGCAAACGTGCAGGGACAGGCCGTGCCCGGAGTGGAGGGTGCGCGCATGGTTGTCGACCATGCCGATCACGAAATGCAACTGCAGGTCCGGGCGCGCCAGGCCGGGCTCGCTCTTTACGAACGCGCCGGACTCCGCGCCGTTCGAGGTCAGCAGGCCTTTGCGCTCCCGGCGCCAGCGCAGGATCTCGCGCGCCATGCGCAGCCCGCCGCGGAGAGACAATCCAAGCAGGTCCAGCGAGGCCACCTTGCGATTGACGATGTAATCGAGGTGATCCTGCAGGTTGCCGCCAACGCCGGGGGAGTCGTGCAACACGCCGACGCCATGCTCGGCCAAGTGCGCCCCCGGCCCGATGCCCGAGCACATCAGCAGTTGCGGCGACTGGAATGCGCCGGCCGAGACGAGGACTTCGCGTGCGGCGCGCACGGTTTGGGCCTTACCGCCGCGCTCGATTTCGACACCCGTTGCACGCTTGCCTTCGAACACGATGCGAGTCGCGTGCGCCCCGGTGAGCACCGCAAGGTTCGGCCGCTGCATCGCCGGGTGCAGGTAGGCGCGAGCCGCATTCCACCGCTCGCCGTTTTTCTGGGTGACCTGGTAGAAACCGACGCCTTCCTGCGTCGGCCCGTTGAAGTCATTCGTCCGCTGCAGGCCCGCGTGCACGCCCGCCTCGACGAAGAGCTTCGCGAAGGGATTCGGCGAGTTGATGTCGGCTACGTTGAGCGGCCCGCCGGTGGCATGCAAGCCGCTCGCGCCGCGCTCGTTGTTCTCGGCGCGAAGAAAGAACGGGAGCACGTCTATCCACCCCCAGCCGGTCGCGCCGAGGGAGGCCCACTCGTCGTAGTCGCACGGGTCGCCGCGCATATAGATCATCGCGTTGATCGAGGACGACCCGCCGATCGTCTTGCCGCGGGGCTGATAGCCGCGGCGGCCATTGAGCGCAGGCTGTGGCACGGTCTCGAAGGCCCAGTTGTGCATCTTGTTCGGCACCAGGACCGCCGCACCCAGCGGCACCTTGATGAAGATGCTGTCATCCTGGGCGCCCGCTTCGAGCAGGCAGACCCGCGTCGCCGGGTCTTCCGACAGGCGCGCCGCCAGCACGCACCCCGCCGACCCGCCGCCAACCACCACGTAATCGAAGTCCATCGCCCCCCCCGAGCCCGAATTCAGGGACAGACCACGTTTCCAAAAAACGAACGACGGTCCTGCCCTGTCCTTTTTCCACGCTTCCGGACACCCGAAAACGTGGTCTGTCCCCTATTGTTATCTTTCATGCGGGCCCGCTGACGATGCCGCGGCCACGCAGGCTTTCGATCTCCGAGTCCGACAAGCCGGCCTCGGCAAGAATCTCGGCGCTGTGCTCGCCGATGGTCGGCGCCTGGCGGCGCAACCCGAAATCGTGCGCGCCGATTTCGATGGGCATGCGCGGGATCTTCGCTTTCACGCCGTCCTTGAAGGCGACATCGAGCATGCGGCCTCCTGCATTCAGCTGCGGATCTTCGAACAGGTCGCCGGGACGCGCCACCGGCGCGAAAGGGATACCGATTTCGTCGAAGGTCTTGGTCAGCTCAGCGAGCGTGTTGCGCGCGACGCATTCCGCCACCACGGGCCGGATCGACGCGCGTTCCTTCACCCGATGCTCGTTGTTCGCGTACTTGGGGTTATGGAGCAGGTCCTCGCGCTGGAAGTGATGGCAGAAGCGCCGCCAGTGGTTGTCGCTCGTGAGGCCGACGAAGATCAGCTCGCCGTCCGACGTCTTGAACGTCTCGTAGATCCCCCAGGCGCCTTCGCGCGCCGGCATCGGCGGCGGCGCCCGGCCGGTCACCGCCTGCCCGGCCATGTGCTGCGTCATGAGGAAAGCGGTCGACTCAAAGAGCGCGGACTTCACTAGTTGGCCCTTGCCCGTGCGCTCCCGCTCACGCAATGCCGCCTGCACCCCGATGACCGCGAACATGCCGCCCATGAGGTCGATGACCGAAGCCCCGGCGCGCAGCGGCTGCCCGGGCGGCCCGGTCATGTAGGCGAGGCCCGCCATGTACTGCACGACCTCATCGAGCGCCGGACGGTGCTCGTACGGGCCGGTGAGAAACCCCTTCAGCGCGCAGTAGACGAGGCGCTCGTTGCGCGCTGAGAAATCCGCGTAGCCGCAGCCGAGCCGCTCCATCGTGCCGGGCCCGAAATTCTCGAGCACCACGTCGGTGTCCCTGACCAGCTTGTAGACGAGTTCCCTGCCCTCGGGCGACTTGAGGTCGATGGCGAGGCTGCGCTTGTTGCGGTTGAAGGCGAAGAAGAAGCCGCTTGCGAATCCTCCAAGCCGGCGCGTTGTGTCGCCCTCGGGGGCCGACTCGACCTTGATGACATCCGCGCCAAGGTCCGCGAGCAGCATGCCCGCGCTCGGACCCATGATCGTGTGGCAGAACTCGAGTACGCGAACGCCCGCGAGGGGGAGCGTGTCCGCCCCACCGGGACTTGCCTCTCCCGCGCTCAAGCCTTGGCCGCTTCGGTGATCTTGTTGCGCAGGGCCCGCAGCGTGCCGCCTTTCATCACCGATCCCGGCAGCGGATGGCCGACCACTTCCTCGGCCAAGCGCCCGCACTCGGCGAGCTTCTCGAGGTCGATGCCGGTTTCGATGCCGACCTCGTCGCAAAGAAAGACGAGGTCCTCCGTGCATACATTGCCGGCCGCGCCCGCATGACCCGCGAACGGGCAGCCGCCGAGCCCCGCCACCGAAGAATCGAAGCGCGCGACGCCCATCTCCATGCCGGCATACGCATTGGCGATGCCCATGCCGCGCGTGTCGTGCAGGTGCAGCTCGAGCTCGAGGTGCGGGTATTTTTCGCGCACCGCGCCGACCGCCCGCTTGATCGCCAGCGGCGTCGCCCAGGCCATCGTGTCCGCAAGCGAGATCCGCCCGAGCGGCACGCCCTGCTCCGCGGCCAGCGCGAGCAGCTTGTCCACGTGCTCGACGACGGTCGACACCGCCACGTCGCCCTCGAAGTTGCAGCCGAATGCGGCCATCACCGTGGCGCGCTCGATCGGGATGCCGCGCTCCTTGTAGGTGCCGATCATGCCGCGCGTGACCGCGAGCTGCTGCTCCGGCGTTCGGTTGAGGTTCTTCTTGAGGAATTTTGCGGAAGCCGTCAACGAGATCGAGCCCTTGATGTCGAGCCGCCCGGTGGCGATTGCGCGATCCAGCCCCTGGTCGTTGAACCACAGGCCGGTGTACGAAACGCCCGGCTGCGGCGTGAGGCCCTTGACTACCTCCGCGGCGTCGACCATCTGCGGCACGACCTTCGGGCTCACGAACGACACGATCTGTATTTGCTTCACGCCGGTTTTCGAAAGCGCATCGATGAGCTCGATCTTCCTCGCCGTGGTGATCGGGCCTTTCTCGATCTGGAACCCTTCGCGCGGGCCTTCTTCCTTGATGGATATGGACTTCGGCAATTCAGCCATGGACGGCTCCTTCATTTTGCCGGGCGACAGCGGCATCTTTTCGCCCGCGGCGACCGGAACATTAGATGCGCAGCGCCGCGCGAGCGCAAGGCCGGGGCGCGAAATGGCGGCCGGGAACGCGGCCTTCCCGCCGACGAATGTACCGGTACCGATACACAAACTGCCCTGGAAGCCTCGCCGTTATTGGCGATTCCAAAAAGAAAGTTCATGAAATTCATTTTTTGACGGGCGATTCGAGGTAGCGGTAGAACTCGGTGTGGTCCGCGCCGGCCGGCAATTTCGTAAGGGCCGCGCGCCAGAGGTCGCGGGTCATACGCGTGAGCGGCGCCTGCACGCCTACCGAACGCGAAAGCGCCTCGGCGATGGCGACGTCCTTGGCCATGAGCGCAAGCGCGAAACCCGAGGCGAACGCGCCCGAAAGCACGTGCTGCTTCAGCTTGTTCTCGGTGGTGCTGTTCCTGCCGGCGGAGGCATTGAAGATTTCGGTCATCAGCGCCGCATCGAGGCCGAAAGCGCGCCCGATGAGGATCGCCTCGAAGGCCGCGATCGTGCCGGCTGCGGCAATGAAATTGTTCAGCGCCTTGACCGCGTGCCCGGCGCCCAGCGGGCCGGCGTGGTAGACCTGCTTGCCGAGCACATAGAGCACCGGTCGGACGCGCTTCAGCGTCGCTGCCTTGCCGCCGGCCATGATCGTGAGCGTGCCTGCGCGTGCCCCATCGACGCGGCCGGAGACTGGCGCGTCCACCAGCCCGATGCCCAGCACTGCCAGCTTGTCGCCGAGCGCGCGCGTTCCGGCCGGGTCGCAGGAACTCATGTCGATCACCACGCTGCCGCGCACCAGCGACCGTGCCGCCCCATCTCGCCCCAGCAGCGCGGCACGCACCGCCCGACCGTCGGGCAGCATCGTGATCAACGCCTGGGCGCCGAGAGCCGCCTCGGCGGGCGAATGGCAGGCGACCGCTCCGCGCAATCGGGCGACAGCGGCCTTGTCGTAAACGCGCAGGACGTGGCCAGCGGCGGCGAGCCGCACGGCCATCGGCCGGCCCATGCGCCCGAGCCCGATGAACGCGATCGTGCGGATCTTCATGGCGTCGCACTTTGCCCGATTCCCGCCCTTTGCGGGCTGCCTTGCCGGCTGTCGTTCCCCTGATACACTCGCGATCCGGGGCGTCACCCAGACCACCAACAGACCCCATGAAATCCGGAGGAGACATGAAAGCCATGCAAAAGACCGTCCTCGCGGCGCTTGCCGCCTTTGCGACCGGGGCGCTGATCCCGCAAGCTGCTGTTGCGCAGACCACGCTCACGATGTCCTCGTGGGTTTCGCCGGCGCACCACCTCACGCACACCGTGCTGCAGGGCTGGGCCAACGACGTGGAGAAAGCCACCAGCGGTCGCGTCAAGTTCCAGATGCTGCCGAAGCACCCTTCCGCCCCGCCGGGAACGTTCGACGCGGTGCGTGACGGCCTAGTCGACCTTTCTTACGTGACCGCGAGCTACACGCCCGCGCGCCACACGATGCCGCTGATGCCGGAACTGCCCGGCGCCGGCAACTCCGCCGAGGTCAATTCGGTGGCCTTCTCGCGGATCCACTGGAAGCACTTCGACAAGCTCGGCGAATACAAGGGCGTGAAGCTGCTCGGCGTGTTCACCCACGGCCCGGGGCAGATGTTCACCAAGAAGCCGGTGGCGACGATCCAGGACCTGCAGGGCCTCAAGATCCGCACCGGTGGCGGCGTGGCCGAAGCGGTCGCCAAGGCCCTCGGCACGTCCGCCTTCGTGAAGCCTGCGCCGGAATCCTACGAGCTGCTCAACTCCGGCGTCGCCGACGGCGTGTTCTTCCCGCTCGAGTCGATCGCCTCGTTCAAGCTCGAGACGGTCATCCAGCAGGCAACGCTCTTCCCGGGCGGCATGTACAGCTCGGCGTTCGGCTTCTTCATGAACGAAGACAAGTGGGCGAAGCTTCCCAAGCAGGACCAGGATGCGATCCTCAAGCTCTCGGGCGAGCACATTGCGCGCTTCGCGGGCAAGTCGTGGGACAAGGCCGACCAGATCGGCCTGGACGCCCTGAAGAAGAACAACGTGAAGATCGTCAACGCAAGCCCGGCGCTGGTAGCCGAAGTGAAGACGCGCTCGGCGCCGATCATCGACGACTGGGTCAAGAAGGCGAGCGCCAAGGGCATCGACGGCGCGAAAGTGCTGGCCGAATTCCACGACGAGCTCAAGAAGGTCGCGTCCGGCAGGTAAGGCCGGCGCACGGGGGCGCTGGATGACGGTCGAGAAAGGACACGCGCGGTGAGCGCCCCCACGGCGCCGGCGAGCGCCTGGGAGCGCTTCTTCGATGCGGCGCTCGGCGTTGCCGCCTCGGTGATCCTGTTCGCAATGATGATGATCACGTTCATCGACGTGATCGGCCGGTACATTTTTAACCGCCCGCTGCAGGGCGCGTTCGAAGTCACCGAGCTCATGCTGCTGGTGCTGATCTTCGCCGGGCTGCCGCTCGTCTCGCATGCGGACGAGCACGTCACCATGGATTTCATCGACAACCTGTTCGGGCCGAAGGGCCGGCGGATCGTGATCTCGATCGCGCACCTTGTCGTGGCCCTGACCCTGATCGGGCTCTCGTGGCTCATCTGGCTCAAGGCCGGCAAGATCTCGGGCTACGGGGACACCACCGACGTGCTGCGCATCACGATCGGGCCTTTCGTCTACTTCATGGCGGCGATGATCGCGCTCTCGGGCCTCATCCACGCGTGGAAGATCTTTGCGCCGGGCAACCCCGCTTCCACCTCGGGCGCTCCGACCACCTGATGACGGCAAGCCGATGACCGAAGCGCTGGTCGGCCTGCTCGCGATGATGGTGCTCGCGTTCCTGCGCATTCCCATGGCGCTCGCAATGGGCATCGTGGGCATCGTCGGCTACGCGTACATGCGCGACTGGAACTGGGCGGTGGCGTTCGCAAACGCGCAGACCAAGGTCTACGAGACCGGCCGCAACTACACGCTCTCGGTGGTACCGCTTTTCATCCTCATGGGCAGCTTCGTCACGCGCGCCGGGATGTCGCAGGAGCTGTTTCGGGCCGCGTATGCCTTCATCGGCCACCTGAAGGGCGGCCTGGCCATGGCCACCGTCATGGCCTGCGCCGGGTTTGGCGCCATCTGCGGCTCGTCGATCGCGACCGCGGCGACGATGGCCAAGGTCGCCTACCCGTCGATGAAGAAGCTCGGGTATTCGGACGCGCTCTCCACCGGGTCGATCGCCGCCGGCGGCACGCTCGGCATCCTGATCCCGCCCTCCACGATCATGGTGATCTACGGGATCATCACGCAGACCAACATCGGCAAGCTTTTCGCCGCCGGGATCCTGCCGGGCATCCTCGCGACCTTCCTGCTGTGCCTCGCGGTGGCGTATTCGACGTGGCGCGACCCGAAGGCCGGTCCGCGCGGCGAGCGCTCCAGCTGGGCCGAGCGGTGGACCGCTTTCAAGGGCGTCTGGGCGGTCGTCGCGCTGTTCGCGCTGGTCATGGGCGGCATCTACTTCGGCGTCTTCACCGCCACCGAGGGCGCGGCGATGGGCGCAGTCGGGGCAATGTTCTTCGCGCTCGCCCGCAGGGTCCTCACGTGGAAATCGCTCTACGCATCGCTGGTCGAAAGCGCGCGCACCACGTCGATGCTCTTCATGATCCTGATCGGCGCGCTGATGTTCGCCGAGTTCGTCAACATCACAAGCATGCCCGGCGACCTCACCAAGTTCGTCGCCCAGTTCCAGCTGCACCCGATCGTGGTCGTTGCCGCGATCATGGTGATCTACGTGATCCTGGGCACCGCGATGGAGGAGCTTTCGATGATCCTCCTCACGCTGCCGGTGTTCTTCCCGATCGTGGTCCAGCTGGGCTTCGACCCGATCTGGTTCGGCATCCTCATCGTGGTGGTGGTCGAGATCGGCCTGATCAGCCCGCCGGTGGGCATGAACCTCTTCGTGCTGTCCACGCTGCTGCCGCAGGTGCCGACGCGCACGGTGTTCCGCGGCGTGGCGCCTTTCGTGGTCATGGACATCATCCGCCTCGCAATCCTCGTCGCCTTCCCGGCGATCTCGCTTTACCTACCGAGTCTCATGAAATAAACCAAGGAGGTTCCCATGCGTGCCGCAGCCGCCCTAGCCAGCGTCCTCTTCGCCGCGTTTGCCATCGCCCCGGACCTCCTTGCCCAGCCTTACCCGAACCGGCCCCTCAAGCTCGTCGTGCCCTATTCGGCCGGCACGACCACCGACGTGCTCGGGCGTCTCTACGCACTGAAGCTCGGCGAGGTCCTGCAGCAGCCGATTGTGGTGGAGAACCGCGCAGGCGCCGGCGGCAACATCGCAGGCGAGTTCGTCGCGCGCTCGGCGCCCGACGGCTACACCATCACGCTTTCGACCAGCGCGGTGCATGCCACCAACCCCGCGCTCTACGCCAAGCTGCCGTTCGACGCCGTCAGGGATTTCACGCACGTCACGCTGCTTGCCGCCGCGCCGAACATGCTCGCGGTCAACAACGCGATTCCCGCGCGCACCGTGGCCGAATTGATCGCCTACGCGAAGGCGAATCCGGGCAAGCTCACTTACATCTCCGCCGGCTCCGGCACCTCGCCGCACATGGCCGGCGAGCTGTTGCGGACCATGGCCGGGATCGACATCGTGCACGTGCCCTACAAGAACATCACGCAGGGTTTCGCCGACTTGTTTGGCGGGCAGGTGTCGATGATTTTCTATCACGTGCCGGTGATCTACCCGCATGTGAAGGATGGCCGGGTGCGCGCGCTCGGGGTCGCGACCCGCACCAGGACTCCTCTGGCGCCCGACGTGCCGCCGATCGGCGACACGCTGCCCGGCTACGATCTTCGCCCGTGGTGGGGCGTGAGCGGCCCGGCGGGGTTGCCGCCGGAAGTGGTGCAGAAGCTCTACACCGCGACGATCGCGATCCTGCAGGATGCCGATACGCGGCAGCGCTTCTCGACCGCCGGCCTCGAGATCAGCCTGATGTCGATCAAGGAGTTCAACGAATTCCTTGTGAGCGAGATCGGCAAGTGGGGCAACCTGGTGAAAGTCTCCGGCGCGAAAGTCGATTAAAGGGGCCAGGCTCAAACCTGACAAGAATTAAAAACGTCAGGTTTGAGCCTGGCCCCTTTTTCCTACCCCCGCCATCGCCGCGCCCAAAATCCCTTTGGGCATGTAGATGATGAAGAGCACCAGCATCAGCCCGTAGACAGTGGTGTCCAGTGCGTGGAACTTGTTGCCGAAGCCGAGGCGCAGTCCTTCCGCCAGCAGCAGCGTAAACGCGGCGCCCACCGTCGGCCCGAGCCGCACGTACATGCCACCCGCGATCACGCCGAACACCATTTGCAGGCTGATGCCGATGCCGGAGACCGTCTCCGGGTTCACGTAGAGCTGGTACTGAGCGTAGAGCGCCCCGCCGACGCAGGTCATCAGCGCTGAGAGCATCGTCACCCCGAGCTTGAGCTTCGTGACGTCGATGCCTATCGAGGCCGAAGCGTCCTCCTCCTGGCTAATCGCCTCGAGCGCAAGGCGCGCCATGCTCTCGTCGACCTTCTTCCATGCCCACAAACCGAACAGCCAGACCGCGAGCACCACGTAAAACCAGACCAGCTTGTTCGAGAACTGCAGCGCGGCGAAGGAATAGGACGTCTCGGCCAGCGCCGTCTTCGGTGTGGACCCCAGCGACCCGCCGGTCTGGTCGCGCAGCGCGACGATGATGAGGCGCGTGACCTCGGAGAGCGCGAGCGTCACCAGCGCGAAATAGTGGCCGACGATCTTGTAGCGAAAGCACGGATAGCCGATGAGGAAAGCGACGATCGCGGTGACTGCGAGCGCGATCGGCAGCCCGAACCACGGTGAGAGGCCGTAGCTGTTCCAGCCCATGACCACCACATACGCGCCAATGCCGAGGAACGCGCCGTGCCCGAAGCTCACCATGCCCAGCCGCCCCATGATCGACCAGCTGGTGTACACGTAGCCCCACAGCAGCACCATGATGAGCAGGTGCAGCGGGTAGTTGCCGATGCCGGCGAGCGGCACCAGCGCCAGCACGGCAAGCGCGACCCACTTGGCGTTATCCGCCCTCATTTTGTAAACAGCCCCTGCGGCCGCCAGAACATCATGCCGATGAAGAACAGGAAAGCGATTACGTAGCCCCACTCGATCGCGAAGAAGAATCCGCCCACCGAGATGAACTGCGCGAAGATGAACGCGGCCGCGAACCCGCCGACCATGTTGCCGAGGCCCCCCAGCACGCAGATCAGGAAGGTGATCGGACCGAACGAGAGGCCGATGGCCGGGTGGATGTCGTATTGCAGCACCAGCAGGCACGCGCCAAGCCCGGCGAGCCCGCCGCCGAGCGCCGACGTGACCAGGAAGATGCGGTCCGGGTTGACGCCCATGAGCGGCATGATCGCGCGGTCCTGGCTGATCGCGCGGATCGCGGTGCCGATGTAGGTGCGCGTGAGGAAGAGGTACATGCCCAGCATCCCGGCGAGAGCGACGCTGAAAGCGATGAGGCGCGGCATCGAGAACGAGATGTCGCCGACCACGATCGGCGGGAAGGACACGCCGAGGTTCTTGAACTCGATGCCGAAGACCAGCGTGGCCGCCGCCTGCAGGAAGAAGAGCACCCCGCCGGTCACGAGCAGCTGGTTGATCGGCTCGGCGGTGAGCACCGGCCGGATGACGAAATAGTGCAGCGCCGCCCCGGCCGCGGCGACGATGGCAATGCCGGCGAGCATCGCGAAGGCCAGCGGCCAGCCGAACGACACATGGAAGTAGTACACCGAGTACATGCCGATCATGATCATCTCGGCATAGCAGATCCAGACCACGTCGATCACGCCGAAGATCAGGTTGAGGCCGAGCGAGAGCAGCGCCAGCAGCCCGCCCAGCAACAAGCCGTTCAGCACCGACTCGAGCAGGAAGATGTCGAAAATCTGGGCCATGGTTTTCCCTTTAGATCCCCAGGTACGCCTTGCGGATTTCGTCGGAGGCCAGCAGCTCCGCCGCCGGGCCGCTTTGCTTGATGCGCCCGGTTTCCAGCAGGTACGCCCGGTCGACCACCTTGAGCACCTGGCGGATGTTCTGCTCCACGATCAGCACCGTGTAGCCCTCGGCGCAAATGCGCTTCACCATCTCGAAGATCGACTGCACCACCACCGGCGCGAGGCCGGCGGAGGGCTCGTCGAGCAGCAGCAGCTTGGGGCCGGACATGAGCGCGCGCCCGATCGCGCACATCTGCTGCTCGCCGCCCGAAAGCGTGCCGGCCATCTGTGCGCTGCGCTCTTTCATGCGCGGGAAGAGCGAATAGACGAAGGCGAGGCGCTCGGCATGCTTTGAGCGCGCCGACGGCAGGAAGCCGCCCATTCTGAGGTTCTCGGCCACCGTAAGGCGCGGAAAGAGCCGGCGGTTCTCCGGGACCTGCGCGATGCCGTAGCCGATCACGTCGTGCGCCGGCACGTTCTTGAGCGAGCGGCCTTCCATCGCGATGTCGCCACCGGTGACGCCGATGAGCTTGGAAATCGCTCGCAGCAGCGTGGTCTTGCCGGCGCCGTTGGGACCGATCACCGCGACCGATTCGCCCGCATTCACTTCGAGGCTCACGCCGAACAGCGCCTGGAAACCGTCGTAGCCGGCGCTGACGTCCTCCACCTTCAGCATCGCCGCGTGGTTGTTTGCCATTAAGCGACCCGCGCTGCTACGGTGCGCTGCACGTCGTGCGCGTCGGTGCCCAGGTACACCTCGACCACCTTGGGGTCATGGGCGACCGATTCGGGCTTCCCCTCCGCGATCACCTCGCCGTGGTCCAGCACCACGCAGCGGTCGACCACGCGCATCAGCACGCCCATGATGTGCTCGACCCAGATGATGGTCACGCCGCGCTTGTCGCGGATCATGGCGAGCATGTCCGCGGCCTGGTTCATCTCGGATTCGTCCAGGCCGCCGAGGCTTTCGTCGGCCAGCAGCAGCCTGGGCTGCGTAGCCAGCGCGCGCGCGAGCTCGAGCTTTTTTAGTCCGGCCGCGCCGAGCCCTTCGACGCGCGCGCTTTCTTCCGTCGGCAGGTTGACGAGCGCGAGCGCCTCCCTCGCCTGGGTCCACGCCTTTTCGCGCGTCGGCGTCTCGGCCTGGCCGTAGAACGCGGCCAGCGCCACGTTCTCCATGAGCGACAATTTGCGGAACGGCCGCGGGATCTGGTAGGTGCGCCCGATGCCCAGGTGCGCGACCTTGCTCGCGTGGGTTCCCGCGACCTCGCGGCCGAGGAACTCGATCGAGCCCTCGGTCGGCGCAAGCGCGCCCGCGATGAGGTTGAAGGTGGTGCTCTTGCCCGAGCCGTTCGGCCCGATCAGGCCGAGGATCTCGCCCTCGGCCAGCTCGAACGTAATGCGGTTGACGGCGGTGAAGCCGCCAAAGGTCTTGGTGAGCCCCCTTACGCTAAGCACCCTCGCCTAGCGCGCGTAGGTTCCGCCCTTGGGCAGCGGCAGCACCGGGTCCGCGGTCTTGATCGCAGCCGGCCATACGATCTTGGTGTCGCCGCCGATGTACTGCATCACGACCGGCGAAGAGCGCTCGTTCTGGCCGGACATCGCGGTGCCCGGCGCGAAGAACTTGACGCCGTAGCCCTGGATCGTGCCGCCGACCGGGATGTCGGTCTCGAGCGCCGCCTTGCGCAGCGCCTCCGGATCGAAGCCGCCGTACTTCTTGATCGCGCGCGGGAGGACGTCGGTAAGCAGGATCCACGACTGGTTGAAGCCCATCGACACATGCGGCGGGATCTCGTCGACCTTGCGGTCCTTGATCTCGGCGACGTAGCGCTTGACCATCTCCTTGGTGATGTCGCCGAGGCCGGCCTTGAGCGACTTGGGGTCGAGCAACTGCGCCGCGACCGGGTCGACGTTATAAATAAATTCGGCGTCTTTGCCGAACGCCTCGCGCAGCTTGTCGTACTGGCCGTAGCCGGCGCCGTGGCCGATCAGCGCCGACCACTTGAGCCCCTGCTCCTTCGCCTGCCGCCAGAAGAGCGTGATGTCCGGGTTGTAGCCGGTGTGCAGGATCACGTCCGGCGCCGCGCGGCGCAGCTTGGTGATGAGGCTGGACAGGTCGGGCGAGGTGGCCGCGTAGCCTTCCTTGAGCACCGTCTGCAGGCCGAGCGCCTTGCACTTGGACTCGTTGCCGGAGGCCACGCCCGCGCCATACGGGCCATCCTCGTAGATGATCGCGACCTTGAGGTCCTTGGGGTCCTTGCCGAGCTTGGCCTTGGCCTGCTCGTGCAGGAACGTGCAGGAGGCCTCGCCGAACTGGTCCGAGTGCACCTGCGCGCGGAAGACGTACTGCAGCTTCTTGTCCTTGAGCACCGCCGAGGCCACGCAGACGTTGGCCCAGAAAAACTTCTTGCGCGCATCCATCTGCTGCGCCATCGGCACGCAGTGGGCCGAGGAGAACACGCCCATCACGATGTCGACTTTTTCCTGGTCCAGCAGCCGCGTCATCTCGTTGATCGCGACCTCGGCCTTCGATTGCGCGTCGGCGTAGGTGGCCTTGAGCTTGTAGCCCTCGATGCCGCCCCGCTCGTTGATCATGTCGATCGCGGCCTTGGTGCCGATGCCCGCGGCCGCGGAGCCGCCGGCGGCGAAGGCGCCGGTATAGTCGTAGATCACACCCAGCTTGATTTCTTTCTGCTGGGCCTGGGCGGGGATGGCGAAGGTGAGGGCTGCTAGGGCGCTTGCCGCAACGAGCGCGCGTGCGCCGTTGCTCCCGACGGGATGCCTGGTATTCATTCCACTGATCTCCTCTGGTGGTCCTGCTTGGTCCTGCCTTAAGGGCGGAACGCGGTTTTCTTATTGTGGGGGCAGTGTTTCAAAGGCGGGGGCGGGTGTCAATGAAGCAATGTCATGCCGCGGACTCAAGCGGAACCTCCCATCCAGGGAAAACGAGAACTGCTGGATGACATTTGAGCGCCCGGGCAAGAACCTTTGCCCGTTCCACGCCGAGATTAACCCGGCCATTCTCGATGGCCGAAAGAGTCGCCTGGGGAATCCCGGTGAGTTCAGTGAGTTGGTTCTGGCTTAGCTCCTGAAGTTCTCGAAGGATGCGTACGGACTCACCCACCGAGACTTCAACTCGCTTCTTGGCAGGACGAAATTCTTTCATTTCACGGTCTCCTGTAATCGTGAGGGGTGATCTGAATCACCTGGACCAAGAGAGCATCGGCAACGACCCGGTAGATCACCCGCCATTGAAGTCCCAGCCGCGACGAGCGGTGGCCTTTCCACTCTCCGGACAAAGACTCGTCGTGAAATCCCTTGATCGCCCGCAACCCCGGCGGACCGGACAGGCGGGCAATGTCCTTCCACTTCTCGTACCGCTTCAGGATCTCTCGCGGGACCGCCCCGGAAAGCTGCTTGTCGATCCGGCGGTGCTCCTCGATGCGCCACATGCGCTAATTCTGCCCATACCATTTATAGCATGTCAAGACGACTTTGACCTGTGGCATGACATGTACAAGTTGGATTTACCTCGCATCTGCAAGCACCAGATCCGCCCCCTTCTCCGCAATCGCAATCGTCGCTGCATTCGTATTTCCAGAGACCACCGAAGGCATGATCGATGCATCGATCACGCGCAGTCCCGCGATTCCGCGCACGCTGAGCCGCGCATCCACAACCGCATTCCCACCCGTACCCATGCGGCACGTCGAAGTCGGATGAAACACCGTCTCCCCCGACTCGCGGCAGAAATTGAGCCAATCCGCATCACTCTTCACCGCCTCGCCCGGATACTCCTCATTCACCACGTAGGAGCGCAGCGGTTCGGTGTTGACCATTTTTCGCAATAACTTCAGCCCATCGACCATCATGCGACGGTCGTTCTCGGTCGAGAGGTAGTTGTACTGGATCGCCGGCGCCTGGGCCGGGTCGGCCGACTTGATGCGCACATGGCCGCGCGATTCGGCGCGCAGCTGCGACAGCGAGCAGGTAAACGCAGAGAACGGATGCAGCAACCCGCCGCGCTTCTGCATCGAAAAATTGATGAAGTAGTACTGCGCATCCGGCCGCGGCACGTCAGGCCGGGTCTTGGTAAACGCGGCGGCCAGCCCAGCGCTGATCGTCAGCGGCCCGCGCTTCCTGAAGAAGTAGTTGAGCCCGATGCCCATCTTGCGCCACAGGCTCATCATGTCGTCGTTCAGCGTGATCGCCTTCGTGCAGCGCCAGAAGGTGCGCACGTAGAGGTGGTCCTGCAGCGCATCGCCGACGCCCGGCGCATCGAGCACGATGGGAATGCCGTGCGACTCAAGCAATCCGCGAGGCCCCACCCCGGAAAGCTGCATGAGCTGCGGCGAGTTGAACGCCCCGCCAGCGAGAATGACTTCCCGCGCCGCGCGCGCCGTGTGCGTCTGGCCGCCCTGCCTGTATTCGATCCCCGTTGCCCGCGCGCCTTCGAACGTGATCCGCGTAGCCAGCGCCTCAGTCTCCACCCGCAGGTTCGGGCGCTTCATCACCGGCTTCAGGTAGCCGACCGCGGTGCTGCAGCGCCGGCCTTTGCGAGTGGTGGCCTGGTAATACCCGACGCCCTCCTGCTTCGCCCCGTTGAAATCCTTGTTCTCCGGGATCCCCATGGCCTTGGCCGACTCGATGAACGCATCCGCCAGCTCGTTTTTGTCAGGTAAATCCCCCACGGCCTGCGGTCCGCCGACACCGTGCCATTCGTCCGCGCCGCGCTCCTGGTCCTCGGACTTGATGAAGTAAGGCAGCAGGTCGTCGTATTTCCACCCCGGCACGCCCCACTCGTCGAAGTCCTCGCGCTGGCCGCGGATGTACACAAGCCCGTTGATCGACGACGACCCGCCGAGCACCTTGCCGCGCGGCGTGAAGATCTTCCGGTTGTTTAGCTGCGGCTCGGGCTCGGACTCGTAGCTCCAGTTGGTGCGCGGCTTGGTGAAAAGCTTGCCGTAGCCCAGCGGGATATGGATCCAGGGATCGGTGTCGCGCGGCCCGGCCTCAAGCAGCAGCACCTTGTGGCGGCTGTCGGCAGTCAGGCGATTGGCGAGTACACAGCCCGCGGAACCCGCGCCGACGATCACATAGTCGTAAGTACCGCTCATCTTCAGCGCCTCCCCGCGCTATTTCAATGCTGCCAAAAACCGGCTCAGGCCCGCGTGTCTACTGGGGTTTCGGGCGAAATGTTGCCATCCTGCTCGTTGCCTGGGGTGCAGCCGTGGCTAATTCGCTAAAGTGCTTCCAGTGAAGGCATTGTAGGCAAAGGCCGCGATCCCGGGGAATTCTCCCAGCCGATTTCCGCCCGAAATACGTCCGCCAGGACGGTGCGTGATACGTTTCCAACTTCAGTGTGAATTCCCGGAGACGCCGATGCGCATCACGAGCAAGGGACAGGTCACGATCCCCAAAGACATCCGGGAAAAAGCGGGCCTGCTGCCGAATACCGAAGTGGAATTCAGGATCGCTAAGGGGCGAGTGATCCTGATTTCGCTGGGCGCGCCGAAATCGCGCGGCAAGGCCGCCGTCGAGGGATTGCGCGGATCGCTCAAGCACCTGAAAAAAAGCACCGATGAGCTGATGGCACTCACTCGCGGCAAGCATTGAGGCGCCGGCTTGCCGCTTCGAAAAATCGCTCAATCCATCCGAAACCGCTTGCCCCTGACAAACGCCCCAAACTCCGGACGCTGCGGATCGCTGTACTGCCGCGCCTTGTCCTCGGTCCAGCCGTAGCTTTCGACAGTCCCGAAGCGCTCGACCTGCCTCTGCCGCCGGTACGGCCGGTCGCGGATGCGCCGCTCGTCATAAGCATCGAGTTCGGCGTCGACCCGGCCCGCGTCATAGCGGCCTTCGTGCACGGTCGCGCCGAGCGCGAGCCGCGGGCTGAACGGCTCGAGCGCCTCGGGCCAGCCGAGCGTAAGCCCCGCGATCGGGAACACCCAGTCCGGCAAGCCGAGCAGGGCCGAAATCGCCTGCGAGTGGTTGCGGATCTCGCTGATCGGGCAGGTGCCGAGGCCTGCATGCCCTGCTGCCTGCACGAACGCAGAAAGCACGATCGCCCCGTCGACCGCGGCATTGAAGAACTGGTCCAGGTGCTCGTTGGGGAACTCGCGTCCGCGCCGCGCGAACACGCGCCTTAGGCGCGAGCCGTCGCCGCAAAACACCAGCAACTCCGGGGCGCTCGCGATCCACGGCGAGTCCGGCAGCAGCGCATGGATCGCCGCACGATCGCTGGGAGAGGTCACGCGAACGATGCTGGCCTGCTGCAGGTCGCTCTTGCTCGGCGACGCCAAAGCAGTCGCGCACAACAACCGGAACAGGCTCGCGGGCAGCGGATCGGGACGATAGCGCCGGCAGACGGAGCGCTCGTTCATCCCCGCGAGGGCGTCGGCTCCGGGTAGGTCCTCCGGGACGTCGACGGTTTCGCCAAAACGCCGGAAGACGGCGTCGGCAATGCGCTTTGAAGCTGGTGCGGCCATTGCGGACCTACCGAGGCACAGCCATGTGCGTGCCGCCGTCCACGTACACCAGTTGCCCGGTGGTCTTCGGCGCGCCTTCGATCAGCCAGCAGATCGACTCGGCAACGTCCTCCGGCGAGCAGCTGGCGTTCAACGGGTTGCGCGACGCATACGCCTTGGCATGCTCGGCGGCCTTCTCGGCGCCGTAGTGATTCGTCTGCCACGGCGTGTCGACATAGCCCGGCAGCACTGCATTGACGCGCACCTCCGGCCCCATCACTCGAGCCAGCGCATAGGTCATCGAATTCAGCGCGCCTTTGGAGGCTGCATAAGCGATCGACGAGCCGGTGCCCCATGGCGCGGCGATCGAGGAGATGTTGACGATCGCGCCGCGCTTGGTTTTCTTGAGCGCCTCGGCGCAGGCGCGCGACATCTGGAAGCTCGACACCACGTTGGTCGAATAGATGTCCAGGAAATCCTGGCCCGAGAGGCCGTCGAGCTTGGCATGCGGAACGAACTTGGTGCTGCCGGCGTTGTTGACCAGCGCGTCGATGCGGCCCCATTTATCGATCGCGGTCTTCGCGAGCTTCTTGCAATCGTCGTCCTTTGACACGTCGGCCTGGACCGCGACCGCCTCGCCGCCGTGGGCCACGCACTCGGCCACGACTTTCTTCGCGGCGTCGGCGCTCTTGGAGTAATTGACGACCACGTTCCAGCCGCGGCGCGCCAGCTCCTTCGCTGTGGAGGCGCCGATGCCGGAGGAGGAGCCGGTGACGATTGCTACGCGTTTCTCTGCCATGTGAAGATCTCGTTGGTTTGGTTGGGGAGGGGGTAACGGGGGAACCGTAGGGTGCCCCTGTTCCCTTACACGGTTGCGACGGCTGCGGAAGGCGAACCCACCGCCCCGGGCAACCGCAAAGGCGGCGCGGTCAGCAGGAACCGGCTGCGCTTATGGCTGCGCAGCCAGTTGGCCAGCTCGGTGAGGTACCACATCTCGCCGAGGTGGATGCCGTTCTTGAAGAGGCAATGCTCATGCAGCGGCATTGCCGCATGCGGACGCGGATTAAAGATGGAGGTGGGAATGATCTCGACCGCGTAGTTGTCGGAGATCAGCACCGCGAGACCGGAGTCGCTGACCCACTGCAGGAGCTTCGCGTCCCGTCCGTCGAGACCGGTGCCGGTGTTGGAGAGCAGCTTGGCGTCCGGGGACTTGGCAAGCTCCAGGATCACGTCGGCAAAGCCGGTGTAGATGCAGACCATGTCGCCTTTTTCGACCTCGACCTTGTCCTTTTCCAGCACCTGCATGAGCTCCTCAAAACCTATCGGCTTTCTTTCCCTGCCGTAGTGCGCATGCAGGTTGATCATCACGCCGCGCCCTTGCGCGCCGTGCTCGGCGAGATTCTGGATGCCGAGCGCCTCGGCCTTCGCGCCCTCGAACTGCGCCCAGCGCTCTACGCCCTCCTTCCTGGGCGCGGGCTTGATGTGCTCCTTGGCTCGGAAACCGTTGTAGAAAACGATCTCCGGCGTGCCGTCGCCATCGGCGTCGAACAGGCTGCCGACATGCGCGAAGCTGTCCCACTGCGTCGAGTACTGCAGCGTCATGAGCACGACGTCATCGCAGACTACGTCGGTGATGTCCGGGTTGTCCTCGGCCATCGGGTAGCAGAAGTTCTGCGCGCCGGCGTTCTTGCCGGAATCGCGCACCGTGGCGAACTGCCTCGGCGGAAGGCGCCGCGGATTGAGCACGTTGCCGCCGGGAAAATCGAGCGGCAGCGAAAGGCAGAAAGAAAGCCCCTCCTTCACCTCGGCCACGCCCTGCAGGACTTTCTCCTTCGTGACGTAATTCATGCGGCCGCGCTGGTCCTCCGGGCCGAACTCGCCCCAGTTGGATCCCGGCGGCCTCTGCTTCCAGCGTTGCGCCATGCTGTTCCCCTTTTCAATAAATGGGGTCAGAGTCGATTTTCCATGCAGGTCGTCGTCACTCGACAGCCTTCGCGGAAAA
>JANMDK010000044.1:0-26219 GCA_031376265.1 Pseudomonadota bacterium | reverse complement strand
CTTCGGCGACCGGCTCGAGCGCCGCGGCTTCGCGCTGGCTTTCGTCGAGCGCGCGGCGGATAAGGTCGACCGCCTGGTCGACGTCGAACGGCTTGGGGAGGTATTCATACGCCCCGCCCTGGAAAGCGGCGACGGCAGACTCGAGATCCGAATAGGCCGTCATGACGATGACGGGGACCATTGGGTGGCGCTCCTTGATCGTCTGCAGCAGCTGCAGCCCGGAAGGTCCCGGCATGCGGATGTCCGACACCAGCACCTGCGGCGGGCCGTTGCTCAACGCATCGAGCGCCTCCGACGCGGAGGGGAATGAAACGAACGAAATTCCTTCGCGGCCGAGTGCCTTCTCGAACACCCAACGGATGGAACGATCATCATCGACGATCCAGACTGGCTTCATCAGCTTCCAGACAAACGCCGCGCCCCGGGGGTCAACCCAGGGGCAGCAAGATTGTGAACACGGTGCGGCCCGGCCGGCTTTCGCATTCGACCATCCCTTGGTGGTATTGGATGAACGTCTGCGCAAGCGACAGGCCTAGACCGCTGCCTCCCTCGCGCCCGGACACCAGGGGATTGAAAATCTTGTCGCGGATTTCGTCCGCCACGCCGGGGCCGTCATCGATTACTTGCAATTCTAGTGCCAGCCTGTGGCGCTGCCTGACGATGGTGATATTGCGGGCTATCCGGGTGCGGAACTCTATCGTGCCGCCAGCGTCGGCCCCTTGGGCCTTCTGGCCGCCCTTGAGGGCCTGCGCGGCATTGCGGACGACATTGAGGGTCGCCTGGATCAGCTGCTCCTTGTCGCCGATGAGCTCCGGCACGCTGACGTCGTAGTTGCGCTTGATGTCGATGCCCTCGGAGAACTCCGCGAGAATGAGGCTGCGCACGCGCTCGAGGATTTCGTGCACGTTCAGCGGCGCGAGGCGGGGCGTCCGGTGGGGCGTGAGCAGGCGGTCCATGAGCGCCTGCAGGCGATCGGCCTCCTTGATGATGACCTGGGTGTATTCCTTGAGTTCGGCCTTGTCGAGCTCGCGCTCGAGCAGTTGTGCCGACCCGCGCAGGCCGCCGAGCGGATTCTTGATTTCGTGCGCCAGGTTGCGGATCAGTTCTCGGTTGGCGGCTTGCTGGTCGATCATGCGCTCTTCGCGCGCGATGCGGAGCTGCTGCTCGATCGGCCGCAGCTCGACGAGCAGCGGCGTTTGCGGAACGATGATGTGGGCCACCATCGCGACCAGCGCGAGCGGCTCGTGGTTCTGCCGCAGATAGGAGACATTGCGCGCCGAGTAATCCCAATGGCTCGCGAGGGCATCGACCAGGGTCTTGCCCAACTCGTCCTGCTCGGCGAAGAGGGGCACGAAAGGCTGGCCGAGCAGGGATTTCACGCCAGTGTCCAGCAGGCTCTCGGCGGCGGGATTCACATACCGCACGACGAATTCCTCATCGAGCACGGCCACCGCCGTCGGGAGCAATTCCAGCCCGGAGAACTGGGTGCTCATCGCGCGCCTACCTCAGCTTGCCGAGCTCCTTGCGCAGCTCGTCGGCGTTCTTGACATGCAGCTCGACGTTGTCCTTGTACTTCTGCAGGCGTTCGAGGACTTTCGCATAATTCTTTTCGTCGCCCATGCGGATGGACTCCTGCTCGGCAAGCTCGGCCTTGGCCTTGGCAAGCAGCGCCTCCTCGCTCTTCAATTCGGTTTCGAGCGTGGTCTTCTGGCGATCGCGCGCGCTCAAGCGATCGCCCGCGCTTTCCTTGGGGAATCCCGCGGGGCGCGCCGCCGGCTTTGGCGCGGGCTGCGCAGGCACGACCGTGACGCGCTGGGAATGGACGACCTTGCAGTCCTTGCCGCTCGTTTCGTCCTTGATATTGGTGAAATGGATCTTGCCGTTCGAATCGAGGCACCGCCACGTAGTCTCGACCGTGCTGCCGCCCTGGGCATGCGCAAGCGTCGCCGAGACCAACAGGCCGACGGTCGCGAAACTCAATGCGCAGATCCGAGCGATCATCCAGAAGGAACCTTAAATGGAGCAGACAAGTGTATGTTATTGATTGAAATCTTACAATCGACCGCGAAAAGCAAAAAGGACGGGCCAAGCCCGTCCTTTGCTTAACGCACGAACCCCTTGCGGGGTTAACGTCCCCGATCAGGACGAGTAGTACATCTCGAATTCGATCGGATGGGTCGTCATGCGGAATTTCGTGACTTCGGCCATCTTGAGCTCGATATACGAGTCGATGAAGTCGTCCGAAAACACGCCGCCCTTGGTGAGGAAGGCGCGGTCCGCATCCAGGGAGTCAAGCGCCTGGTCGAGCGACGAGCACACGTTCGGCACTTTCTTGGCCTCTTCCGGCGGGAGGTCGTAGAGGTTCTTGTCGATCGGATCGCCGGGATGGATCTTGTTCTGCACGCCGTCGAGGCCCGCCATGAGAAGCGCGGCAAAAGCCATGTACGAGTTCGCGGTCGGATCCGGGAAGCGGACTTCGACGCGTCGCGCCTTCGGACTGTTGACGAACGGGATGCGGCAGGACGCCGAGCGATTGCGCGCGGAGTAGGCGAGGTTGATCGGCGCCTCGAATCCGGGAACCAGGCGCTTGTAGCTGTTGGTGCCCGGATTGGTGATCGCGTTCAGCGCCTTGGCATGCTTGATCACGCCGCCGATGTAGTACAGCGCGAATTCGGAAAGGCCTGCGTAGCCGCTGCCGGCGAAGAGGTTCTCGCCGCCCTTCCAGACCGACTGGTGGACGTGCATGCCGGACCCGTTGTCGCCGACGATCGGCTTGGGCATGAAGGTCGCGGTCTTGCCGTACGACGCCGCGACGTTCCAGACCGTGTACTTGAGGATCTGCATCCAGTCGGCGCGCTGGACGAGCGGGGCGAATTTCGTCCCGATCTCGCACTGACCCGGGGCCGCGACTTCGTGGTGATGGACTTCGACTTCCACGCCCTGCTGTTCGAGCGCGATGCACATCGCATTGCGGATGTCCTGCAGCGTGTCGGCCGGGGCGACCGGGAAGTAGCCGCCCTTGACCGGCGCGCGATGGCCCATGTTGCCGGACTCATAGTCGATGCTCGAAGACCAGGGGGCTTCTTCGGAGCGGATCTTGACCGCGCAGCCGGACATGTCGACGTTCCAGGTCACGCCGTCGAAAACGAAAAACTCGGGTTCCGGGCCGAAGTACGCGGTGTCACCGAGCCCCGAGGACTTGAGATAGGCCTCGGCGCGCTTGGCGATGCCGCGCGGGCAGCGGTCGTAAGGCTTGCCGTCCGAAGGTTCGACGACGTCGCACGAAATGTTCAGCACAGGCTCGTCGGTAAACGGGTCGAGGCGCGCGCTGCTGGGGTCCGGCATCAGCAACATGTCGGAGGCTTGGATGCCCTTCCAACCGGCGATCGACGAACCGTCGAATGCGTGGCCGGAATCAAATTTGTCCATGGTGAAATACCTGGCCGGCACGGACACGTGCTGTTCTTTTCCGAGCGTGTCGGTAAAACGGAAGTCGACGAACTTGACCTCCTTCTCCTTGGCCAACTTCAATACATCGGCTGCCGATGACATTTAAATCTCCCTGAGATGCGAATAGAAAGCGGAACCGGCCACGCGGCCGGACAACGGAATCGAGCAGTTTCCATGCCAAACGGGAAACGGGGGTGCGTTCCCTGCAGGCCGACAACCCCGGAGGGATTCTACCGAAAGAGAACGCACCGTTTCAATGCGCTCCAGAGCTTATTGCACCACAATAGGGCAACCAACGCACCAACTCTGGAATCGCGGCGGAAAACTATAATTCGCACAACTACCAAGGACCCCCATGGCCGATTCGGATTCGATCGGGAAAATCGCCCGCCAGCGTGCAGTCGAACTCAAGCTTCCCTACGCCGGGGCCCTGCTGCCGCAGGAAGCCCACGTGTTGATGGAGTCCGGCGCCAAGCTGGTCGACGTCCGGACCAAAGCCGAACTCGAATGGGTCGGACGAGTGCCCGGGTCTGCGGCGGTCGAATGGAACAGCTGGCCGGGCGGCAAGCCGAATCCGGAGTTCATCCCGCAGCTCGAGCAACTGGTCGGGAAGGAAACGCCCGTCATGTTCCTGTGCCGCTCCGGTGGCCGTTCGCACAATGCTGCTGCGGCCGCAGCCAAGGCGGGATACGCCGAGGCGTACAACGTGCTCGAGGGATTCGAAGGCGACAAGGATTCCGAAGGGCACCGGAACTCCTCGGGCGGCTGGCGCATCGCCGGCCTCCCCTGGATGCAAGGCTAGCCGACCGACCAGTTCACGAGGCCGGTGTACGCCGTAATCAGGACTGCGCCGCCGAATACGATCCGGTACCACGCGAAGACGGTGAAGTCGTGCGTCGTGATGTAACGCAGCAGCCAGCGCACGCAGAGGAACGCCGATACGAAGGCGGTGATCCCGCCCACCGCGAACATTCCGACATCGTCCACGCTTAACAGCGCCCGATTCTTGAGGAGGTCGTAGCCGCCGGCCGCGATCAGCGTGGGCACCGCGAGAAAAAACGAGAACTCGGTCGCGGCGCGGCGCGACAACCCGAAGAGCATTCCGCCAACGATCGTGGCGCCGGAACGCGACGTGCCCGGGATCAACGCGAACGCCTGGGCAAACCCGACCTTGAGCGCATCCTTCCACGTCATCTCGTCGACGGTCTGGATCGTCACTGCGCGAGGGCGGCGCTCGATCCACAGGATGATGAGCCCGCCGACGATGAATGCGAGCGCCACCGGCACCGGCTTGAACAGGTGGGCCTTGATCATCTTGCCGAAGGCCAGGCCCAGGAAGGCTGCCGGCATGAAAGCCACGATCAGATTGGCCACAAACCTTCTTGCGGCCGGGTCGCTGGACAGGCCGGCCAGCACCTTCCCAAAACGGGCGCGGTATTCCCAGATGATCGCGAACATCGCGCCGGTCTGGATCACGATATCGAACACCTTGGCGCGATCGTCGTTGAAGCCCAGAAGGTCGCCCGCGAGGATCAGGTGACCGGTGCTCGAGATCGGGAGGAATTCAGTTAGTCCTTCGACGACGCCGAGCACCAGCGCGCAGACCAGGTCGTGAAGGCTCATGCTTCCGCCGCGCGTTCGGTCAGCTTCTTGTTGGCGGCGGTGAGGCGTTCGATAAGGATTCTCATGAAGGACTTGTTGAACTGCACTTGGCAGGCATCGCTCGCGGCGGACAGCGAGGTGGCCTTGATTTCGAGGACGAGCACCGGCGTTGTGGAGCGAATGGTCGTGCTTCGCATGGCCGTATCCGAGGAGAAATACAGCATCTCGCCGAAGCAGTCGCCGGGGCCCAGCGCGGCAAGCGGGTGCTTTTCGCGGCTGACGTCGCAGCGGCCGTCGACGAGGATGAAGAACCCGTCGCCGCGTTCGCCCTCCTGGATCAGGAAGCGGTTCGCCGGCATGTGCCGCCAGCTGGAGATGCGCAGCGTTTCCCAGATTTCCACGTCGCGGAAATCGCGGAAGAAAGAAAGGTTGCGCAGCAGGTGGAATTTGCGCGTTTCCGAGAAATCCTCTCGCGGCGCCTCGAGCTCACGAAACAGCGAGGCGAGATCCTTCCCGAACTCGATCCAGTTCTGGTAGCGATCGACCAGGTCTTTCTGCATCGCCTTCTCGACAATCGCCTCGATCGCCCTCGGCAGGCCCTGGCGCACGGAAGACAGGAGGGGCGGCGAGTGATTGACGATCTGGTACATGAGGCTCGCCTGCGATGAGGCCGTGAAGGGAAGCCGGCCGGTCAGCAGCTGGAACATCACGACGCCGAGCGAATAGATGTCGGTCTGGTGCGTGAGTTCCCGGTCGGTCAGCTGCTCGGGTGACATGTAGGCGGGCGACCCCGCGTTGCCGATATTGGTATGCGTCGCTTCCTCGAGCTGGGCGACGCCGAAATCGGCGAGCTTCACGTCGAAATCCTCGGTCACGAGGATGTTTGCAGGCTTGATGTCGCGGTGGATGATGCCCATTCGATGCGCGTACTCGAGCGCGCGGCTGCATTTAAAGACCACTTCCACCACCCGCTCGAGCGGCAGCAGGTTGTCCATGACAGCGTACTGCGCGAGCGTGCCGCCGGCGACGTAGTCCATGACGACGTAGCTGAATTCCTCTTCGACCGCAGCGTCGAGCAGGGAGACGATGTGCGGATGCTCGAGCTTTCCGACGAGCGCAGCCTCCGTCAAGAAGGCGCTTCGATGGTTGCCGCCGAACGAAGGGTCCTCGGCCGCATGGCTAAAGATCTTGAGCGCCACGTCGCGCTCGGAAAAGGTATCGCGAGCCCGGTGCACCGAGCTCGTTGCGCCCCGCCCGAGCTCGCCGAGCAGGTGGTACTTGCCGATCGAAGCCGGCACATTGAACTTCATGCGCTTTACAGTGCTAGGCCTTGTGGTAGATCTCGGCGCCTTTCTTCACGAACTCGATCGCCTTTTCCTGCATCCCCTTCTTGAGCGCCTCGCCTTCGGACACGCTGTGCGTTTTTGCGTACTCGCGCACGTCCTGGGTGATTTTCATCGAGCAGAAATGCGGCCCGCACATCGAGCAGAAGTGCGCGACCTTCGCGCTGTCCTTGGGCAGGGTTTCGTCATGGAAGTCTTTTGCGGTGTCCGGGTCGAGCCCGAGATTGAACTGGTCTTCCCAGCGGAACTCGAACCGCGCCTTGGAAACCGCATTGTCGCGGATCTGCGCGCCCGGATGGCCCTTGGCGAGGTCGGCGGCATGCGCCGCAACCTTGTAAGCCATGATCCCGTCCTTGACGTCCTTCTTGTTCGGCAGTCCGAGATGCTCCTTGGGCGTTACGTAGCAGAGCATCGCCGTTCCATACCAGCCGATTTGCGCGGCGCCGATCGCCGAGGTGATGTGATCGTAGCCGGGAGCGATGTCGGTGGTGAGCGGTCCGAGCGTGTAGAAGGGCGCTTCCTTGCACCAGTCGAGCTGCAGGTCCATGTTCTCTTTGATGAGCTGCATCGGCACATGGCCGGGCCCCTCGATCATGACCTGCACGTCGTGTTTCCAGGCGACCTGGGTGAGTTCACCGAGCGTCTTGAGCTCCCCGAGCTGCGCTTCGTCGTTCGCGTCGTAGCCCGAACCCGGGCGCAGGCCGTCGCCGAGCGAGAAGCTCACATCGTAGGCCTTCATGATTTCGCAGATGTCCTCGAAATGCGTGTGGAGGAAATTCTCCTTGTGGTGCGCGAGGCACCATTTGGCCATGATCGATCCGCCGCGGGAGACGATCCCCGTCATCCGGTTCGCCGTGAGCGGGACGTATTGGAGGCGCACGCCGGCGTGGATAGTGAAGTAGTCGACGCCCTGTTCGGCCTGCTCGATCAGCGTGTCGCGGAAAATTTCCCAGGTCAGCGCCTCGGCGCGACCATCGACTTTCTCGAGGGCCTGGTAGATCGGCACGGTGCCGATCGGCACCGGCGAATTGCGGATGATCCATTCGCGGGTCTCGTGGATGTGCTTGCCGGTGGACAGGTCCATCACGGTGTCCCCGCCCCAGCGGATTGCCCATGTCATTTTTGCAACTTCTTCGCCGATCGACGAGCCGAGCGCGGAGTTGCCGATGTTGGCGTTGATCTTCACGAGGAAGTTCCGGCCGATGATCATCGGCTCGGATTCCGGGTGGTTGATGTTCGCCGGGATGATGGCGCGTCCGCGCGCGATTTCGCTGCGCACGAACTCCGGGGTGATCTCGGCAGGAATCTCGGCGCCGAACCGCTCGCCGCGGTGCTGCCGCGACATCAATGCGGCGAGCTTTTCGCCCGTCGGGCCGGTCGCCTTGAGGCTTTCGATGTACTCGGCCCGTCGCAGGTTCTCCCGGATCGAAACGAATTCCATCTCCGGCGTCACGATGCCGCGGCGTGCGTAGTGCATCTGGGAAACATTTTTGCCTGCCCGCGCTCGACGCGGCGTTCGGGCCAGGTTGAAGCGCAATTCGCCAAGCTTGGGATCCGCCATGCGCTCGGCGCCGAAACTCGAACTCGGACCCGGCAGCGATTCGGTGTCGGCGCGCTCCTCGATCCAGTTGGCGCGCAACGCGGCGAGGCCGGAACGGATGTCGATCGTGGCCTCGGGATCGGAGTAGGCGCCGGAGGTGTCGTAAACCCATATCGGGGGATTCTGTTCGGCGCCGAAGTCAGCCGGGGTAGCCGACTGGGTGATTTCGCGCATGGGAACGCGGACATCGGGTCGCGAACCGGGGACGTAAACCTTGCGGGAATTCGGCAACGACTTGACCGCGGCCTCGTCGACCTGTGCCGTTGCGGCTAAGAATTTTGGATTGGCGCTCATCGTTCGCTCCTGTCGAGTGATCGCGAAGAAGCGGACGCCAGCCGTGCTGCCGGAGGCGGCCAACGCTTCCCTGCGGCGGCATTACCCGCATCAGGTTCGAAGGGTCTTTCTCACCCGGGGAAGGACCCCAGGACCCCTACGCTGACATGCAGCGATTATAGGGGCTCAGGCCTTTGGGGATCCCAAAAGCACCGCAACATCTTGACTTTAGATCCGTCCTCTAATATATTACTGACTGGTCAGTAATATCTGTACACCGATGAAAACCACCGCCCCTTCCAAACCGGAACCACGTTGGATCCGGCGTAAAGATGCTCGCCCTGAGGAAATTACCGCGGCGGCGCTGACGCTGTTCGTCGAGCGCGGCTATGCAAATACCCGGCTCGAGGACGTGGCGACCCTTGCGGGCGTCAGTAAGGGAACGCTTTACCTGTACTTCGCCAACAAGGAAGACCTTTTCAAGGCCGTGGTCCGGGAAGGGTTGGTTTCGCCGATTGCGGAAGTGCGCAGCGTGATCGACCAGTACGAGGGCTCCTCGTTCGACTTGCTTGGCATGGTCCTGCGCGGCTGGTGGCAGCGAATCGGCTCGACTCGCGTATCGGGAATCCCCAAGCTCATGCTCGCCGAGGCGCGCAATTTTCCCGAGATCGCCAAGTTCTATCTCGAAGAGGTGGTGCGGCCGGGCCTCGATGCGATCATGGGCATCATCGAGCGCGGCATGGAAGCCGGCGAATTCCGCAAAGTGGATTCGCGGCATATCGCCCAGCTCGTCTTTGCGCCGACCCTCCTCGTTTCGTGCTGGAGCAATTCGCTCGCCGCCTTCGATCCCGATGGCATGGATCCGGTGCGCGTAATCGAAGAGCACCTCGAAATGCTACGCCGCGGGCTGGCCCCGGCAACCACCGTTGCAGGATAAGCCGATGCGTACCCCCTCTCGACGTACAGCTATTACCCTCGCGCTGGCGGCCATCGTAGCCATTGGCGCAGTCGCGGGCATCGGCGCGCTCCGGAACCGGAGCGTCGACGCGAAAGCGGCCGCGGTAGTGAAGGTGCCGGTGCTTGAGTTCGTGCCTGAAGACCTCTACACGACCAGGCAGGACGCCATGGCGCGCACCTTGCCGGTCACCGGCACGCTCATGGCGCTGACGACTGCGACCGTCAAGGCGAAGGTCGCCGGCGAGCTCATCGAAGTGACCGTGCGCGAGGGACAGCCGGTGCGGCAGGGGCAGCTGCTGGCCCGCATCGACCAGACTGAAGTCCAGGCGCGCGTCGCGGCACGCTCCGCGGACATGGCTGCGGCAAGGGCACAGCTGCAGCTTGCAGAGAAGAACCGCCTCACCCAGAAAGCGCTGCTCGAGCGCAATTTCATTTCGCAGAATGCCTTCGACACGACGCAATCGGGCTATGACGTTGCGGTGGCGCGCTTGCGCGCAGCCGAAGCGGATCTCGTCTCGGCACGCAAGACGCTCGGCGACTCGACGCTTTACGCGCCGTTCTCGGGCATCGTCTCGGAACGCCACGCACAGCCCGGAGAGCGTGTGCCCCTGGATGCCAAGGTCATCTCGGTCGTCGACCTGTCGGTGCTGTCGCTGGAGGCGTCGGTACCGGCTGCGGCGATTTCACAGGTCCGAGTCGGCCAGCCGGTCGAGTTCCGCGTCGACGGATTTGGCGAGCGCCGATTTACCGGCCGCATTGACCGCATCAACCCGTCGACCGCGGCAGGGTCGCGCTCGATCAGCATCTACGCAATCCTCGATAACAAGGATGGCCTGTTGCGCGGCGGGTTGTTCGCCCAAGGAGAGTTGACGGTAGAACGGATCGAAAACGTGGTCACCGTGCCGGCCACGGCCGTGCGCGAGGAGGTCGGCCGGACCTTCGTCTACGCAATCGACAACGGCGTGGTTCGCAAAAAGCCGGTGCGCATCGGGCAGGCAGACTCGACCGGGACGCTGCAGGTTCTCTCCGGGATTTCCGCAGGCGAGCGCATCGTCAAGACGAACCTCGGCCAGCTCCGCGACCAATCCCCGGTCCTGGTGCGCGCTCCGGCTGCGCCGGCGGCCCCCGCAGGCAAGTAGAGCCGCCTATGTGGTTCACCCGCGTCAGCATCCAGAACCCGGTCTTCGCGACCATGATGATGGCCGCGCTGCTGGTGCTCGGCCTGTTCTCATACAACCGCCTGCCGGTCGAGCAATTCCCGGACGTGAGCTTCCCCGTGGTCGTGGTGCAGACCGAGTATCCCGGAGCGTCGCCCGAAAACGTCGAGGAAGAGGTCACCCGCAAGGTCGAGGAGTCGGTCAACACGATCAGCGGCATCAAGACGCTCTCTTCCCGCTCGTACGAGGGGTTGTCGGTCGTCATCGTCGAATTCGACCTTAACGTCGAGCCGAAGGTCGCCGCACAGGACGTGCGCGAAAAGATTGCCATCCTCAAGCCTGTGTTCCGCGACGAGATCAAGGAGCCGCGGGTTTCGCGCTTCAATCCGGACGACTTCCCGATCGTCTCGGTTTCGGTTACCGCGCCAGGCCGAAGCCTGCGCGAGCTCACCACGATCGCCGACCAGATCGTCAAGAAGCGGCTCGAAAACGTAGGCGGCGTTGGCCAGGCGACGCTGGTCGGGGGCGTGAAGCGCGAGATCAAGGTTTTCCTGCGGCTCGAAGACATGGAAGCTCAGCGCATCGGAGCCGACCAAGTCGTCAGGGCCCTGCAGACAGAGAACCAGGAATTGCCGGCCGGCGCCATCACGACGTCAAGCCAGGAAAAGATCGTGCAGATCAAGGCGCGGGTCGCGAACCCGCGCGAGTTCCAGAACCTGATCGTGGCGCGACGCGGCGGCAAGGCCGTGACGCTGGGGCAGGTGGCCGACATCGAGGACGGCCAGCAGGAAGAGGAAACCGTTGCGCTGGTGAACGGCGAGCGCGCAATCTCGATCGACATCATCAAGTCGCAGGGCGAGAACACGATCGGCGTGGTCGACGGCGTGAGGCGCGTGGTTTCGGACCTCAAGACGCTGGTGCCCGTCGACGTAAAGGTCGGCATCGTGCGGGATGCCTCTGTGGGGATCCGCAACTCGGTGGCGGACGTCAAGAAGACGCTGTTGGAAGGCGCCCTGCTCACGATCGGGATCGTGTTCCTGTTCCTGGCGTCGTGGCGAAGCACGGTGATTACCGGGCTGACCCTGCCGATCGCGCTGATCGGCACGTTCCTCTTCATCTACGCCTTCGGGTTCACGCTGAACGTGCTCACGCTCATGGCGCTGTCGCTTTCGGTCGGTCTCCTGATCGATGACGCGATCGTCGTGCGCGAAAACATCGTGCGGCACGTGGCGCTGGGCAGCGACCACCATACCGCAGCGCTTGAAGGGACCAAGGAGATCGGCCTGGCCGTGCTGGCGACGACCTTTTCGATCGTTGCCGTATTCCTGCCGGTGGGCTTCATGGGCGGCATCATCGGGCGGTTCTTCCACCAGTTCGGCCTGACCGTGGTTGCCGCGGTGCTGATCTCGATGTTCGTGAGCTTCACGCTGGATCCGATGTTGTCGTCGATCTGGCATGACCCGCAGGCCGAAGGGAAATTCAGCTCCGGCCCGCTCGGGCGGCTGCTCGCCTGGTTCCATCGCCTGATGGAGAGATTCTCGGCGCAGTACGAGCGCTTGCTCGGATGGTCGCTGAATCACCGCAAGGCGGTGCTGGTCATCGCCGTCGTCTCGTTCCTCTCCAGCTTTCCGCTGATGAAATTCGTGGGCACCGAATTCGTCCCGGAGCCGGACCTCTCGGAACTGCAGGTGCAATTCACCACGCCCGTAGGGTCGTCGCTCGAACTGTCTTCCCAGAAGGCGCGCCAGGCGGAGGCCGCGCTGCGTGAGTTCCCGGAGGTCAGGTACACCTACGCGACCATCAACACGGGATTCGCGCAGGGCAAGAACAGCGTCAACATTTTCGTGCAGCTCGTGCCGCGCAAGGAGCGCAGCCGGTCGCAAGCCTCGATGACGCAGCCGATGCGCGAGCGCCTGAGCCGCCTTGCGGGCATCGAGCTGACCCAGATCGGAGCGTACAAATCCGTTTCGAGCGGCAAGCCGCTGCAGGTCTCCATCCTTGGGCAGGATCGTGAGCTGCTCGAAGGTATTTCAAAGCAGGTAATGGCCGCCATGCGCATGGTGCCGGGCGCGGTGGACGTCGAGTCTTCCAACAAGGCACCCAAGCCCCAGCTTACGGTCGACGTGAAGCGCGAGCTCGCGAGCGACCTGGGGATCGGCATCGGGCAAGTGGCGGCCGCGCTGCGCCCCCTGTTGGCCGGCGAGGCGGTAGGCAACTGGCGCGGCCCTGACGACCAGTACTACGACGTTCGCGTAAGGCTTGCCCGCGCCGACCGCGCCCGCCCCGAAGACCTTGCCCGCGTGCCGCTCGCGAGCAGCCAGACGGATGCCAGCGGGGGCTCGCGCATGGTGACGCTGCGCGAAGTAGCGACGATCGGCAGCGGAAGCGGCGCCCAGCAGATCAACCGCAAGGAACAGCTGCGCGAAGTCCTCGTGACTGCCAACGTCTTCAACCGCCCCGCGGGCGATGCGGCGCAGGACATGCGCGCCAAGCTGGAGGGGATTCCGCTCCCGCCGGGCTACCGATACACCATGGGGGGCTCATCTAAAGACATCCAGGAATCGATGAGCTTCGCCGGGCAGGCGCTGATCCTGGCGATCGTCTTCATCTACCTGATCCTCGCGTCCCAGTTTGCGAGCTTCCTGCAGCCGGTGGCGATCATGATGTCGCTGCCGCTTTCACTAATCGGCGTGATCCTCGCCCTGATGATCTTCCGCTCGACGCTGAACATCTTTTCGATCATCGGTTTCATCATGCTGATGGGCCTCGTGACGAAGAACGCGATCCTGCTGGTCGATTTCGTGAACCAGGAGCGCAAGGCCGGCGCCGACCGGCGAGCGGCGGTCATGGCGGCCGGGCGCATCCGCTTGCGCCCCATCCTGATGACGACGCTGGCGATGATTTTCGGCATGGTCCCGCTTGCACTGGGACTGGGCGAAGGCGGCGAGCAACGCTCCCCGATGGGGCAGGCGGTCATTGGCGGCGTCATCACGTCCAGCCTGCTGACCCTGATCGTGGTACCGGTGATCTACACCTATTTGGACGATGCGACCGAATGGGCAAAGCGGCGCTTTGGTAGACTACGCGCTCTTCCTTCGCAATGACCGTCGAACCATGGCTCCGATGAACTTCGAGCAGGCCCGCTTCAACATGGTCGAGCAGCAGATCCGCACCTGGGAGGTGCTGGACCAGGACGTGCTCGACCTGCTCTACGTGGTGCCGCGCGAAGACTTCGTGCCGCCCGCGTATCGCGCGCTGGCCTTTTCGGATATGGAAATTCCCATTGGCCAGGGCGGGAATGCGGCCGAGCGAATGATGCCGCCCAAAATGGAAGCCCGCATCGTGCAGGAACTCGGCGTGAAAAAGTCCGACCGGGTACTTGAGGTGGGCACCGGCAGCGGTTACCTGACCGCCCTGCTCGCCCATCGGGCTTTGCATGTGCTCTCAGTGGAGATCGACGGGGCGCTGGCCGAATTCGGGCGAGGCAATCTTTCGCGCCATGGAGTGGAAAACATCGCGCTCGAAACCGGCGATGCGGCGCGCGGCTGGTCGAAGCAGTCACCTTACGACGTCATCGTCCTGACTGGATCGACGCCTGTCCTTCCACAAACGCTGCTGGACCAGCTGGCGCCAGGCGGGCGGCTGTTTGCCGTGGTCGGCGATGCCCCGGTCATGGTTGCCCGGCTGGTCACCTGCACCGGTCCGGGAACGTTCGCGAGCGCCGAGTTGTTCGACACCGTCATCGCACCGCTGGAAAACGCCCAACGGCCCTCGCGTTTCGAGTTCTGACATGAAAAATATCCTGCCGGCCGAACTGAAGGCCGAGCTTGCCGCGGGCAAAAAAATCCAGCTGCTGGACGTGCGTGAGGCCTGGGAGTTCCAGACCGCCAGCATCGCCGGATCCACGTTGATCCCGATGGGCGAAATCCAGGCGCGCGTAGCCGAACTCGACCCGGCGTCCGAAGTCGTCGTCATCTGCCATCACGGCGGCCGCAGCATGCAGGTTGCCGTCTTTCTCGAGCGCCAGGGATTTTCGAACGTCCACAACCTCACCGGCGGAGTCGATGCGTGGGCGCGGACAGTCGACGTCACGATGCCGACCTACTGAGATGCAACGAGCCCCCCGATGAAATTCCGCCTAAGAACTCTCGCCGCGCTGCTGGCCGCCACGGCCACTTTTTCGCCGCTGGCAGGCGCCGAAGACCTGCTGCAGGTTTTTCGCGACGCCCGCAACTACGATGCGCAGTACGGCGCCGCCCGCTACGCACTGCAGGCCGGGCTCGAGAAGCTTCCGCAGGGCCGCGCGCTGATCCTGCCGACGCTCGGATTGACGGCAGGCGCTACCCGAACCAGCCTGGATATCGACGGCCGCGGATCAAATCCCGCGCCCTCCACGACGCGCACTTTCAATACCGGCACGTACCAGCTTACGTTCACGCAACCGCTCTTCAGGCCGCAGAACTGGGTGCAATACGACCAAGCCGAGTTCCAAGTCCGCCAGGCCGAAGCGGTCTTTGGACAGGCGGCGCAGGATCTTGTGGTCCGTTCGGCGCAGGCCTATTTCGACGTCCTTTCGGCCGAGGACACGCTGGCGTTGGTCCGCGCCCAGAAAGCCGCCATTTCCGAGCAACTGGCGCAGGCCAAGCGCAATTTCGAGGTCGGCACCGCGACGATCACCGATACGCATGAGGCCCAGGCTCGCTTCGACCTTAATACCGCACAGGAAATTTCGGCAATCAACGACCTCGAGGTCAAGCAACGCACCTTGCAGCAGGTGACCGGCAAGGCTTACGACAAGCTCAAGCCCCTGCGCAGCGACGTGAAGCTCTCGCCGCCCAACCCGAACAACATGCAGAACTGGGTCGAGATCGCCGAAAAAAACAGTTTCCCGGTGCAGATCCAGGAAGCCACGAGCCAGATCGCCGGGCTCGAGATCCGGCGTACCCGGGCTGCGAACTACCCCACGCTGGACCTCGTCGCAAACGTCGGCCAGACCAACCAGACGGGCTCGACGATTTCAGCCACCGGCAGCATCGTTACGCCGACTGCGATCGGGCTGCAGGTCTCGGTGCCGCTCTATCAGGGCGGCCTGCTGTCATCGCGCGAAAGGGAGGCCGGCGCCAATTTCGAGAAATCGAAACAAGACCTGGAAAACGCGCGCCGGACCAGTGCACTCTCTTCGAGGCAATCCTATCTTGGCGTGATCAACGGGATCGCCCAGATCAGCGCGCTCGAGGCGGCGCTGGTTTCGAGCCAGAGCGCGCTCGATTCCAACAAACTCGGTTACGAAGTCGGCGTGCGCATCAACATCGACGTCCTCAACGCGCAGCAGCAGCTGTTTTCGACCCGTCGCGACCTTGCAACGGGCCGCTACAACACGATCATGAATTACCTGCGGCTCAAGGCGGCTGCCGGCAGCTTGCGGGAAGAGGACCTCGCCGAGGTCAACAAGGCCCTGCAGTTCTAGGCAGGCAGCAAGCTCCGGATCACGTCCATGTGGCGTTGCGTGGCGCCTCGATGCGCTGCGCTGAAAGCTAGTCCAGCCTTTGCCATCGATTCGCGACGGGGCCCATCCTCGAGAAGCGCATACGACGCTGCGATGGCTTCGTCGGCCGTCGCGACCTGGACCGCCGCCCCGCATTCAACCGCCAGCCGCGCGGCTTCGCTGAAGTTATGGACGTGCGGCCCCAGCACGACGGGCACCCCTGCGGCACTCGCCTCGATGAGATTCTGTCCGCCAAAGGGCAGCAGCGTCCCCCCGATAATGGCCACGTCGGCGGCGGCATAGTACGTCGGCATTTCTCCCATCGTGTCGCCAAGGAGCACTTGGCGGCCGGCAGGCGCTTCCCCCCTGCTGCGACGGGCGATCGATAATCCGGCGGCTTCAACCAGCCTTGCAACTTCATCGAATCGCTGAGGATGACGCGGAACGACGAGCAAGAACGCGCCCTCCAGCGGGCGCTTGCACAGGGCCTCGAGGAGCAGTGCCTCCTCGCCCTCGCGCGTGCTGGCAAGGGCAATCACGCCTTTACCCGCCATCAGTTTTCTGAGTTCCCTTCCCGCCTCGAGGAGACGGTCATCGCGCTGCACGTCGAACTTTAGGTTGCCGCACACACTGACCTTGTGGGCACCCAATGCTGCGATCCGGTTAGCGTCCGCCTCGCTCTGCGCGCATACCGCCGCCAGAGCCCCGAACGCGGGACGCATCAGTGCGAGCAGCCGGCGATAGCCGGCAAAGGACTGCCGGGACATGCGAGCGTTTGCAAGGACCACATCCAACGAGCGTCGCCTGCATTCGTCCAGGACATTGACCCAGATCTCGGTTTCCATGAGGATGCCCAGGCGCGGCCTGAAATGGTCCAAGAACCGGCGCACTGCAAAGGGGTAGTCGTACGGGAGGTAGCCGGCATGCACGCTGCTCCCGAACACCTGCCCGATCGCCTCCCTCCCCGCAGCGGTCATGCATGTGACGAGAATCGCGTGGCCAGGATAGTCGGCGCGCAGTGCGTTTACGAGCGGGACGCTTGCGCGCACTTCGCCAACCGACACTGCATGCAACCAGATCACCGGCGCATCCGGCTTCGCCGTATAGCGCCCGAAGCGCTCACCGACCCCTTGCCGATAGCCCGGCTCACGCCGTCCGCGCAGCCAGAGTTTCAGGGCGATCGCCGGAAGCGCGAACCAGAGCAGCAACGAATAACCTGCCCGCAGCATTAGTAGACGCCCTCAAGCGCTGCCAGTGCGTCGTCCGGTGTAGGGATCCGCCCGGGGCCGCCGATATTCCTGAGCGGTCCGCTTCCGTAGAGGCCGGTCAGGTGGGGGTCGGAAGCGCAATACAAGCCGACGGCTGGTACCTCCAGCGCGGCACCGAAATGCGTCAATCCCGTATCCACGCCAATCACAGCTCGCGATTCCGCGATCAGGCTCGCCAGTTCGCGCAACGACATGCGGCGTGGAACGATGCCCGCACCGGCGCCCTCGGCAATCCGCTTGCATCGGGCCAGCTCCGCGTCGCTGCCCCAAGGCAGGACGATTTCCAATCCCCTTGCAGCAAGCGCGCGCGCCAAGGCGACCCAATGCGACTCCGGCCATAACTTGTCCGCGCGACTGGTCATCGAAAGCATCACGCAGTAGGGTGTGCGTAACCGGAGGGGATGCTCGCCCGGCGTTTTCAAGCCGTAGCTGCATGCCGCCTCCGGTTTCGTGCCAAGTGCGGCCGCAACGAGCGCGCGATTCCGCGCCACTGCATGCATCTCTCGAGAGACATGGTGGCGCACATCGTAAAACCGGCTCGCGACCGACTCACGCGCGCTGAATGCGTCGTACCCGTGCCTTGTTCCACGCGCCTGCGAAGCGACGATTGCGCTCTTCAGCAGTCCCTGCGTATCGATGATGAGGTCATAGGCCTCATCTCGCAGCGTTCGGCGAATTCCCAGCATTTCGGCCCAGACCGAGGGCCGCGCAATGCGGGTGCGCCATCGCCGGATGCCGATGGGAATGACGCGGCGCACCGCGGGATGCATCTCGGCGATTTCCGCAAAAGAATCCTCCACCACCCAGTCGATCGTCGCCTGGGGAAACCTGGCCCGGGTGTCGGTGACGGCCGGGCATTGATGGAGTACGTCACCAAGCGAGGATGTTTTGACAAACAGGATCCGCATGGTGCCGGCTTGGAAGTTTTATGGGGCGCGCCGCAGCGCGGCCACGGAGCAGGGCTCCGCGCGTGGGCTAAAATGCCGCCTCGCAAGTCCGAATGATTATACGGGATTCCCACTTGACCGATCGCGTTCGCGCCCCGCTCTCGGCGGTCCTCATCACCAAGAATGCGGGTGCACGGCTGGACGCGTGCCTGGCCTCGCTGCTGTTCTGCGACGAGATCGTAGTGGTGGATTCGGGCAGCACCGATAACACGGTTGAAATCGCCCGCCGGCACAACGCGCGCGTGCTCGAGAAAGACTGGCTCGGCTTTGGGCGGCAAAAGCAGTATGCGGTCGACCAGGCACGCAATGACTGGGTGCTTTGCCTCGATGCGGACGAAGCCGTGTCACAGGAGCTGGCTGCCAGTATCGCAAGTGCGCTCGCAAATGCGGTGACGCCGATTTTCCGGATGCCGCGCCGCAACCGATTTCTCGGACGCTGGCTCCGGCATGGCGAAGGTTATCCTGACTGGAGCCTGAGATTATTCGACCGCCGGTCGGCTCGCTGGAGCGACGACCCGGTGCACGAGAAGGTGCTCTACGCAGTGACGCCGGGTACGCTCGAAGGCGACCTGCTGCATGAATCCGCCGAGGATTTGCGCGACTACCTCGACAAGCAGAACAGGTACACCACCCTGGCTGCGCAACAGCTTTTCGAGCGGGGAAAGTCGGCCAGCGTCTTGCAGCTGGTAGCGAGCCCCCTCGTAAGGTTCGTAAAGCTCTACGTGTTCAGGCTGGGATTTCTCGACGGACTTCCGGGCCTGGCCCATGTAACGATTGGCTGCATGAACAGCTTCATGAAGTACGCGAAGCTCGCCGAGTTGCAACGACTGCGAAGCGGCTCCGCGGGATGACCCGCATTTTCGACTGACTGAGATGCTAACCCTGCTTACTTCCTTCGATCTGACCGCCTTCCACGATGCCTGCCATGCGCAAGCCGGGTGGGCCAAGGACGGTGTAGCCCGCCACGCTGACGGCGTTTGGCTGTTCGTCGAGCTCAATCACCGGTACAACTGCCTGCTCTGGGACGAAGAAGACCTGGCGCGAAGAAAGCAGGTGGCGGATTCCGAGATCGCCGCGAACAAGCGAGCCATCGACGGCTACAACCAAAAGCGCAACGACGCAATCGAACGGATCGACGAAACCCTGCTCGCGCAGCTCGCGGCCGCAACCCTGAAGCCCGGCGCGCGCCTCAATTCCGAAACGGCCGGCTCGATGGTCGACCGCCTTTCGATCCTGAGCCTGAAAATCCATCATATGCGGCTGCAGACTCTGCGCACGGACGTCGACCGTTCGCATATCGAGAGTTGCAGCGCGCGGCTGGCTCGCTTCATGGAGCAGCGGCGCGACCTTGCCGGCTGCCTGGACAGGCTGCTGGCCGAAACTTCGCGCGGCGAGGCCCGCTTCAAGGTCTATCGGCAATTCAAGATGTACAACGATCCGAGCCTCAACCCCGCCGTATACGGGGAAACGAACTAGCGAAGCAGGGCTGCGACCTTTTCGAGCACCAGCTTATCGTCGAGTTCGGACACGCTCATCCTGGCCTCGAGGAAATCGGCGCGAAGACCGCGGGGTGCCCATTGGACCGGGCTGGGAGAAACATCGGTTTCGGCGAAGAAGCCCAGCACCCCGCCCGGGCTGGCCGCGGCAAAGTGCATCAGCCCGCTGTCGGGAAAGAGGCTGGTGCGCGCGCCCCAGACGAGGCCCAATGCCTCCCGTAGTGGACCGCGAAATGGATGTACGAAAGGTGCTTGCCGATCGAGCACCGGCTGCGCGACTTCATCGTCGCCGGGATACGACGGGTCGTCGGATTTTCCCGGCGTCCACATGAAAACGGTGTCGAGGCCATGCGCCTCCTTGAAGTGGCCCGCCCATCGAAGCACCTGTACTGTCGATGGCTGCTTCTTCGGCCGCCGCGCACCGAGTCCAAGAACGACATAGTTGCGCCCAGCGAGGCCTCGCGCCGAGAGCCACTCCTGCGCGAATCGCGCTGCATCGTCCGGGAGCACGTAGCGCGGAAATCCTGGCTGAGCCGGGAGCGGGATGTCGAGCGGCGCCAGCATCGCCATCATCCGATCGGCTTCGTGCATGTCGCGACGGACAGGTAGCGGATCCGAAAGACCGAGATGGCTGGAAGTGTCGCTGCAGTAAGCGATGCACCGCGCGCCGCCCGCCGCGAGGCCCCTGGAAATGGCGCGCGGTGATTCGTCGCCATTGGCAACGACGACCCAGTCGAATCGCTCCCGCCTGAGCGCGCGGTTCAGGCTGAAATTATGGAAGGCGGCGATCAGGCTTACGCGGCCTGCGTGCCGTACCCGGCGGGAGACCCAGCGACGGTCGATATCCGGATTCCCGTCGACCACCCACGAGTTGTAATCCGTGGCCGCCAAGTGAATCTCGGCCCCTGGCAAATGCGCCCTGAGGTGCGCCAACATCGGCGTCGTCAGCAGCAGGTCGCCGAGCTTGTCACGCTTGACGATCAGTATTTTCATGCCACGAGATCTGGTTGAGCTTTTCGACTGGAAATTGGCGCAAGGGACATTGCGACGGCGTTCGGTCCAGGCTGCCAGGAGGCGGATTTCGGCCCAGTCCGCGGATCGCACCGTCGATACAAACAGGAGACTCGCAGGACTTTTCCTCGCAATGCTCCCGGCCAAGCACCGCAAGTCGCACCCCCCGGGAGGTCGATTGTCCCGGCATCATGTTCCTCCAGGGCTGGGTGGGCCCGTAAAACACGGTCGCCGGTACGCCCATGGCCGCAGCCAGGTGATACAGGCCCGTATCGGTGCAATAGAGGTGAGTCACGTCGGAAAATCCGCTCACAAGGTCTTCGAGTTGCGGGAAATGAAAGAACTCCGCTCCGGCAGGCAGTCCGGCGGCAATCAACTCTGTGCACCCACGATCCGATTCATTGACGAACACCCGGACAGGCAGGCCCGGATGGCGAATCGAGATTTCGGCAAGCAGTTCGGCAAGCATCGGTGGCGACATGATTCGCCTCGGTTCGTCGGCCAGCGGCGCGACCCCGATGATGAAAGGATTGCGGCCTCGTCTCGCAGCGAGGCTAGGCACATGCAACTGGCGCGGCTGAGGCAAGCCGGGCTCGAAGACTCGGGCGACCCGCCACATCGGCTCGGATTGCAGTCGTTCCGGTGACAGGTCCGCGAACTCCGGATAGATCGCCGAATACCGCGAATCCAGGTAGACCTTGCGACTGGCGCGAACCATCCTGCCAATCCACTTCACGGGGTCGCCGAATGCCCAAATGACCAGCAGCGCATCGAAGGCCCGCTCGAACCGCAGTCTCACGAGGAGCGCCAGCATGCTCAGCCGGCTCGCGAACCCGAGCACCCGGATGCCCTTTTCCCCGCGCAGAAGCTCGGCGTACCCAGTGCGGGTCAGCAACGTAACTTCGTCATCGGGAAAGGAATCCGCGTATCGGCGCACAGTCGCGAACGCCACCAGAGTGTCGCCGAGCTTGCCGCGAATGACGAATAGAACTCTGCGTGACATGGGGTCGCGCGATTATAATCGCTTCACTCAAGCAACCCTTTAAACGATACGTGTTGCTCCCTTCCCCGCAGTCGCCGCGCCACGCCAGCCGGCTCTTCCAGTTCGAAATCTACGCGCTCTGCGCATTCGCATTCGTCCTCCCGCTGTTCGAGGTCCCGAAGAATGTGCTTTGGATCGCTTACGTGCTGCTCTGGTCGCTTAACCGAACGAAGGACCGCAACTTCGGAGGTCCCTGGTCGGCTTGGGATTCTCTGATCGTGCTCTGGATCGCTTCGGCCTATGCTTCCGCAATTTTTTCCGGGCTGCACGACAGCGAGTGGAAGTCTGCGTTCGACGTCGTGCGCTATACCGTGGTGCTTTGGATGGTTCGGCGCTCGAATTATTCCGAGGATGAACTTCGGAATCTTCTGGCATGCGTCATCTTCGGCACGCTCGCCGCTCTCCTGAACGGGTACTACCAATTGCTGTTCGTGCCCCGAGCCGACCTGCAGCCTCGATACCTCGGATTAAAGTCGGTGGGTCACGTGAATCACAGCGCAATTTACCTAGCGATCGCGTTCGGTGCCGCTCTGGCATGGGTGCGCGGCGCCTGGCGCAAGGACCCGCCACCGCGCCGCGTGCTGGGACTCGCGTTGTGCGCCGCCCTGGTTCTTTCCATTTTCGTGATGCAAAGCCGGGCCACGGCGGGTATCTGCCTGCTGATCGGGTTCGTGCTGCTCGCGGCCTACGCGTTTCGATCCGGAAAGCGTCTCTGGAAAGTCATGGCAGGGGCATTCGTCATTGTCCTGGCCCTGATGGTAGCGAGGCCCGAAGTGGTGGAAAAGAACGCGCTTCGCATGAAGGAGAACAATCTCCTCGCGTTCCGCGACACGATATGGAGAACCGGTATCGAAGCGTGGCGCCAGTTTCCCGCTTTCGGCGTCGGGATGGGCAACTATGGCCGGATCAGCCTCGCGCGCCTCGAAGAATGGAGTACTCAGCGCGGTGAACCGTTTGACCGCTCGCGCGTCATGCAGCAGGCGCATGCCCATAACCTTTTCGTCAACTCGTTGGCCGAGCGTGGCGCGTTCGGACTGGCGATGCTGATTGCTGTCCTCGGCGCCTGGATCGTGTCTTTGATGCGGGCAGTACCGACTACGTCTGACAGCGCGACCCGATGGGCCTACTGGGGCGGGGCGCTCGCCGCGTGGATCGTCGCCGTGCTGGTCGGACTGGTCAACACGACCCTGCATCACGAGCACGCGCTCATCAGCATGATCCTGCTGGGAGGCTGGCTTGCACTTTCACGCCGCCGGCCGGCCGGCGACCCTGCCCGCACCTGAGCGGGCCATGCATATCCATCAAATCAACCTCCAGCCTGCTGTTGGCGGAGGCGAGGTCTATACACGCTGGTTCACGCGTGCGCTTAACGCGGCCGGGGCCACCATTACCCTTCATGTCGATCCTGCGAACCGCTTTTGGGACGGCCTCGCCAAGGACGGAATCGCGGTCGTGCCGGCAAACGACGCCTCCTCGATCGTGGACCAGCTTCCACGCCGCGGAGCGGTAGTCCTTACGCAGAGTCGCCTGCCCGACGAGCTCGTAGAACGGTTTTCCGCGGACCACCTGCTCACCGGCTTTTCGCATATGCCGATCCTTGGTCGCAGTGCTGCAGAGTTCACGCGCTACTCGACGGTCTTTACGGTTTCCGACTATTGCATCGGTTTATTGCGACAGGCCGGGATTCCGCAGGTCTATCCGGAACCTTTGTATGGAACCTACGAACTCGATCGAGGCCGCTCCTCGACGGAGGGGCATCAGGTCGTCGCGAACTCTCCTTATCACTGGGACAACCGCAAGGGACGCGATCGTCTCTTGTCGATCGTCGAGCCGATCTGGCGGGCATCGATGCCACGTGCCAGGTTCGCGCGACGGCCGGGGATAAGCCTGGGCGTTGTCTCCCTGCTGTCCCCAATCAAGCAGTTTCCGCTGCTTTTCTCGCTGCTCGCGCCGGTGATCGTCCGGCATCCCGGGGTGAATCTCGAGATTTTCGGAAATGGTGGCTACGCGCAGGTTCGAGACCTTCGAAGATCCCTCGCGGCCCTCGGCGATCGCGTGCGATTCTGGGGGTACCAGCCGGCGGTTGAATCGGTGTATCCGGAACTGGATTACCTGATGACGGGGCTGCCCGAGAAGGAAGCACTTGGCCTGAACGTGCTCGAGGCCCAAGCCGCAGGCACACCGGTGCTGGCGCCGCATGCACCGCCATTCACGGAGACCATGGTGGATGGCGCCAGCGGGTACTTCTATCCGGACCCGCGGCAAGATGGCGCAAGCGGATTTGCCGGCCTCCTGGACGCCGTAGTGGCGGGACGCCCCCGCCCCGATCCACGCAGCGCGATTTCTCACTTGGAAAGATTCTCGTTCGACGCGATGGTTGAACGAGCACGGCAGGTGCTCGAGCACCTCAGGCAGGCGCAAGGGACCGCGCCATGATTTCGCAAACGAATGCACCGAAATCCGTCTTGGTGATCAGGCGCGACAATATCGGCGACCTCGTTTGCACTACGCCCCTGCTCTCCGGACTGCGGGGCCATTTCCCCGGCGCGCGAATCGAAGTCCTGGCCAACAGCTACAACGCTCCGGTTCTATCCGGCAATCCGGACGTCGATGCGGTTCACGTCTACCGGAAGCTCAAGCACATCGGCGACGGCGAGGGTCCGCTCAGCGCGCTCACCGCGCGAGTTCGCACCCTTTGGCAGCTGCGGCAAAAGAAATTGGACGTGGTCATCATCGCATCCGGCGCCAAGGATCATCGCGCCGCGCGGCTGGCGAAATTTCTGGCGCCTCGCCGCATCGTCTTCTCCGATGCCGGCTCGACGGGCCAGCACGAAGTCGAGCGTACCTATGGTGCAGCCCGCGAGCTGGGAATTCCGGGCCCGATCCCCGCGGTGAGCGTCGTTGCGAATCCCGGCGTAGCGGCACGCGTCCGCAAGAATCTGCAGGAAGCCGGCGTCGCACCAACCACCAAGGTCATCGGATTGCATATCAGCGCCCGACGCGTCGCCCAGCGTTGGCCGGCCGAACGCTTCGCCGCCTTGTCCGCCGCGCTTCAGGAAAAGCTCGACGCGGCAACGCTCCTGTTCTGGTCGCCGGGTGCCGAGGACAGTGCGCAACACCCGGGCGACGACAGGAAGGCGGCGACGATCCAGGAACAGGTCGCCGGAAAGTCAAAACTCATCCCGTGGCCGACGTTGGAGCTACCTGAACTCATCGGCGGGCTCGCGTGTTGTGACGCGGTCATCTGCAGCGACGGGGGCGCCATGCATATCGCCGCGGGACTTGGTAAACCGATTGCCTGTTTCTTTGGAGATTCGGAAGTCGCGCGATGGCGGCCCTGGGGGGTTCGGCATGTCGTCCTCAAAGCTGGAGCCGGAGACGTCAAGGAAGTGTCTACCGCGGATGCATTCAGGGCCGCAAGCGAGTTGCTGGATCCGCGGCCCTAGCGTGGAAAGCGCTCCCGATACCAACGGGCGGTATCGGCCAACCCCTCTTCGAACGTCTTCACAGGTCTCCAGCCAAGCGTCTCCCTGATCGCGCTGTCATCCAGCTCGAGAGAGCGTGTCAGCCGCTTGATGGTCTCGCCCCGCCCCAGGAAGGTGCCCGCCGCTTCCAGTAGGCGTGGTGGAAACCAGAACACATTTGGCGAACGGCCCAACGCGCGCGCTATGGCGCGTACGAGATCCGGCGTCGAGCACGCGATCCCGTCCGTAACATGGAAAGTGCGTCCGCGGGCCTTTGGCGAGCCGAGGCACGCAATGATCGCAGAGGCAAGATTGTCGACGCCAATCAGGCTGCGGCGATTCCGTATGCTTGCGATCGGCATGGGCATGCCTCGATCGACCGCCGACATCAATGCAAGGAAATTCGCCCTCACGCCCGGCCCGTAGACCAGCGGCGGGCGGAGGATGGTCATCTCCATCCGGCCTCCGAACGCGGCCAACGACTGCTCGGCCGAAAACTTCGAACTCGCATAGTCGTCGCCAGGCCGGGGCGTCGAACCCTCGTCCAGTCCACGATCGCCTGACTCGTCACCCACCACCTTGGAGGTACTGAGAAACACGAACTGCCGCACGCCTGAAGAGATTGCATCGCTGGCGAGCTTTAGCGTGCCTTCGCCATTCTCTGAATGGTAGGCGGATCGAGCCGCGTCCGCCGGCAGGTGCACCCGCCCGGCAAGATGCACGACCGAGTCGATGCCGTCGAGCAACGGTTTCCAATCGGCCACTGCCGACAATGCCGGGCTGCGCCGCCATTCGACTTCAGGCATGTCTAAAGTGTCTCGAGACGCCCCGACGAAGCAGAGGTCTCGTGCCTTCGACTGTAGTAACGCCTGCGCGACGAATCCACTTGCGCCGGTAACGAGAATCCTTCTGGTCATGCAGGCCGCATCGCTCGATTGTTGGCCGACGGTGCGCGGGCTACACTGCGACTTCTCTCGCGCTCCCCTAGTGTCATGGCACCCAATCCGGAATTTCGCTCGCAGCCTGCATGAAAATGAAAGTGACGCCGGTAATCCTATGCGGCGGCAGCGGCACGCGACTTTGGCCGATGTCTCGCAAGAGCTTACCCAAGCAATTTCTTCCGC
>JANMDK010000040.1:0-3348 GCA_031376265.1 Pseudomonadota bacterium | reverse complement strand
TCAACCTGGCGTAAACGAAATCGGCGGTCGCATCGGCAAACGAAGGGTAATCGTCCGAGTCGGCAAAGACCGTGGCCGCGTTGTGCTTGCGCGCGAGGGCGAGGAATTCCTCGTTCATGAAACTCTCGTGGCGCACGTCGAGCACGTGGCGCAGCTTTTTTCCGGCGAGCTCCTTCGGCAGCAGCTCGAGGAATCTGCCGAAGTCCTCCGGGTCGAATTTCTTCGTCGGCATGAACTGCCAGAGCAGCGGGCCGAGCTTGTGCTTGAGTTCGGACAGTCCGGAACCGACGAAGCGCTCGATCGAGTCCCCCGCCTCCGCAAGCACGCGGCGGTTGGTCGCGAAGCGCGACGCCTTGACCGAAAAGACGAAGTCGTCCGGCGTCTCGTCCCGCCACTTGGCGAAGCTCGAGGGCTTCTGCGTGCTGTAGTAAGTGCCGTTGACCTCGATCGCGGTCAGCTGGCGGCTGGCGTACTCGAGCTCGCGCTTCTGCGGCAGGTCCTTCGGGTAGAAGGTCTGCCGCCAGGGCTCGAAGGTCCAGCCGCCGACGCCGACGCGGATCGCGCCTTGCTTGGCCATTCACAACTCCGAAGTCATCGAGGGTTCGAAGATAACATTTCACATATTTTCGATCGGTGGCCGTCACTGTTGCCACCTTTTGTAGGACTTTCTGGACACAGTCGCAAAGGGTACGCTGCAAGAAAAAGTTGGAAGTGCTATGGCGTATTGTCCCAATTGCTCTTCGCCTCTCGATGCCCAAGCATCTCAGTGCGCCAAATGCGGCGCGCGACTCGGTGCGGGTTCAGTCTGGAAACCCATTGACGGTGACCCGCCGCCAATTCCTGCCGGCATTCAGGTGAAAAAGCCATTCTCTCGTATGACGCTCGGCGTCATAGGCGTGTTGGCAGTGGGATCGCTTGCGATTGTAGTCTCGGGGTATTTCCAGTACCGGGAGCGTTCGCAAGCGGTTGAGCGCATACGGCCATTTGCGGAAGTCGTGGTGCTCGGAAAAGCGGAAGCGGAAGCAGAGCTGATCAAGCGGGGATTGATCGACCCGTCAGACGCACCCCGCCCGGCGTGCGGACTCGATAGTTGCGGCGCCGATTTGGTACGTAAATATTCTGTAGCCCCAGATGGCGTAGTGAGTATTCAGCTCGCGGGCGAAAGAGTGCCTGCGCTGGAAGGCAAATTCATTTTGCTACGGCCGCAAATTTCACAGCGAAAGGTCGCATGGACGTGTGTGACCGATGCACCCCAGGAGGCTGTCCCTTCGCCGGACGACCGTGTCTCCGCGAGCTTGCAGTCTGGATTCTGTTCAATAGGCGTCGTGGGGAAGGTCGAATTGCCGGACGGTTCCGGCAAGCCGACGCTTTTGAAATAGCCTGCGAAGCTACTTGATCAGCCCTTCGGCCTTCATCGTCTCCTGCACCTTCGGACGCGCGGCGACGCGGCCCATGTAGGCCTTGATGTTCGGCCACTTTGCGCCGACGTCGATCTTGAGCGGATTCGTCCAGTTGAGCACCGTGAAGAGGTAGGCATCCGCCGCGGTGTACTTGTCGCCCATGACGAACTGCTTGCCCTCGAGCGACTTCTCGAACGGGTTGAGGCGGCGTTCGATGACGCCCATCTGCACTTCCTTCATCTCGGGCGTCATCTTCGGGTTGAAGAGCGCGCCGATCTGCTTGTGCACCTCGGTGGCGGCGAAGTTGAGCGCCTCCATCTGGTGATAGCGCTCCATCGAGCCGGCCTTCGCCATCAGGCCCGACTCCGGTTTCTGGTCGGCGAGGTACTGGCAGATCACGCCGACTTCGGTCAGCACCGAGCCGTCGTCGAGTTGCAGCGCCGGCACGTAGCCTTTCGGGTTGATCTTGTAGAAGTCGCCGCCGTCGGCGGTCTTCTTGTTGGGGATGTCCACCTTGACGAGGTCGACTTTGGTGCCGGCTTCGGTGGCGACGATGTGCGGCGCCATCGAGCAGGCGCCGGGCGAGTAATAGAGTTTCATGGGGAGTCTCCGGGGGTGGTGGGTACTGCGGGGGTTGCGGGGAGGGGCGAAAAGATAGCACAACGAAAGCGGTGGAACGCAGGCCTTGCGGCACACGGGTATCGTATGCGGCTCTTTTCGGTAAATCCATTCACGCGGTGGCTGTGGCTTTCAGCGTTGTCGTTCTCGCCTATGCGGAAGTTACGTTCCAGATCTGGCGGTCCGGCCACCAGCAGGCGCCTCAATATGTCGCATGGGCGCCATTGCTGTTGATTGCGGTAGCGGGCACAGTGTCGTTTGCCTTTTCGCTATGACCCACACGCCATGTCCGATCTTCCTCCGTTGCCCCAAACCCCTCCCGGCCGCTATCGCCACTACAAAGGCGGGGAGTACGAAGTGGTGGGCGTGGCGCGCCACAGCGAGACCCTGGAAGCTCTGGTCGTCTATCGCCCGCTGTACAACGCCTCCGGTCTCTGGGTGCGGCCGCACGCGATGTTTTTCGGCGAGGTTGAAGTCGACGGAGGATCCCAGCCGCGGTTCAGGCGTATCGAAGGCTCATGAAAGCGATCGCCGCCGTCTTCCTCTTCATCAGCCTGGCGCTGAACGTGCTCCTCGGCTACAAGCTGTGGTTCGGGGAAGGCAACGTGCGCACCAGCCATTCGAGCGGCGGGCTGGTGGTCATGCGCACACCGGGCGGGCTGCTCGAGGTGAGCACTATTGCGGCCGAAGAGCGCTTCGAGTCGACGACCAGCCACACCGTCCTCGGGATCGACGTCGGCAAGACGGTTGCGCTGCTACGGGTGCCTACGGTCTACCGCTATCACATCCCGCTGGCCAAGGACTGGAGCTTTCGCGTGATGGGCGATGCGCTGATCGTCGTCGCGCCTGCGGTCAAGCCCTCGCTGCCGGTGGCGATCGACACCGGCAACCTCGAATCCTTCTCTTCCGGCCTGTGGTCGCCGTTCACCGGCGCGGACGCAAGGGAAGCCCTGCAGAAGTCCATCACCCGCACCCTCGGCGAAAAGGCCGGCTCTCCCGAGCGCCTGCTGCTCCAGCGGGAAGCCGCGCGCAAGACGGTGTCGGAGTTCGTGCAGAAATGGGTCGTCGAGCAGCCGCGCTGGAAAGGCGCCAAGACGCCCGCCGTGCTGGTTTTCTTCGAGGATGAAGCGCTGGGGGACCGGGCGGCGAAGCTGCTGCTGGACTGAGGGGCAGTTACCCTGCCCGTGAATGTGTGCCGGCGCACGGACCCCGCGGTTGCTCACCGCCACACTTGCGCCGTTAAGCCCCGCCCTCCGGCGGCCGGCAAGGAACACAACTGGAGGTTTACATGAACAAGGCAATTTTCGCAGCGGCGCTGCTCGCGTTCTCG
>JANMDK010000028.1:0-1575 GCA_031376265.1 Pseudomonadota bacterium | reverse complement strand
GCAGGTCAAGGCCATCCAAAAGGAGCTCGGCGAAGGCGAGGAGGGCGCCGATCTCGAGGAAATGGACAAGCGCATCCGCAAGGCGCACATGCCCAAGGAGGCGCGCAAGAAAGTCGATGCCGAGCTGAAGAAGCTCAAGCTCATGTCGCCGATGTCGGCAGAAGCCACCGTCGTGCGCAATTACATCGAGACGCTGGTCAACCTCCCGTGGAAGAAAAAGACCAAGATCTCCAAGGACATCAAGGCCGCGCAGAAAATCCTCGACGAAGACCACTACGGCCTCGAGAAGGTCAAGGAACGCATCCTCGAGTACCTGGCCGTGCAGAGCCGCGTCGACCGCATGAAAGCGCCGATCCTCTGCCTCGTCGGCCCGCCCGGCGTCGGCAAGACCTCGCTCGGCCAGTCGATCGCCAAGGCGACCAACCGCAAGTTCGTGCGCATGGCGCTCGGCGGCGTGCGGGATGAGGCCGAGATCCGCGGGCATCGCCGCACTTACATCGGCTCGATGCCCGGCAAGATCCTGCAGAGCATGACCAAGGTGTCGGTCAAGAACCCGCTCTTCCTGCTCGATGAAGTCGACAAGATGGGCATGGATTTCCGCGGCGATCCTTCGTCGGCGCTGCTCGAGGTGCTGGATCCCGAGCAGAACCACACCTTCGTCGACCACTACATCGAGGTGGAGTACGACCTGTCCGAGGTGATGTTCATCGCCACCTCGAACACGCTCAACATCCCGCCGGCGCTGCTCGATCGCATGGAAGTGATCCGCCTGTCGGGCTACACCGAGGACGAAAAAGTCAGCATCGCCCTCAAGTACCTGCTGCCCAAGCAGATGAAGAACAACGGGCTCAGGGACGGCGAGCTTTCGGTCAACGAGCCGGCATTGCGTGACGTTGTCCGCTACTACACGCGCGAAGCGGGCGTCCGCAGCGTCGAGCGAGAGATCTCCAAGATCTGCCGCAAGGCGGTCAAGCAGATCATGACCGAGGGCAAGCAGAAGAAGATCTCGGTCACCCCGCGAAACCTCGACAAGTACCTGGGCGTGCGTCGCTTCACGTTCGGCATGGCCGAGAAAGAAAACCAGGTCGGCCAGGTGACCGGCCTTGCCTGGACCGAGGTAGGCGGCGAGTTGCTCACAATCGAGACCGCGCTGATGCCGGGCAAGGGCAACATCATCCGCACCGGGTCGCTCGGCGACGTGATGAAGGAATCGGTCGAAGCCGCTCGCTCGGTGGTACGCAGCCGCTCGCGCAAGCTCGGCATCAGGGACGACACGTACGAGAAAAGCGACATCCACGTCCACTTTCCTGAGGGCGCAACCCCCAAGGACGGGCCGAGCGCGGGGATAGCGATCACGACGGCGCTCGTGTCTTCGCTGACAGGCATCCCGGTTCGCGCCGATGTGGCAATGACAGGCGAGATTACGCTGCGCGGCCGCGTTCTGCCGATCGGTGGTCTCAAAGAAAAACTACTGGCGGCACTCCGTGCCGGCATCAAGACAGTGATCATCCCGGACGAAAACGTGAAGGACTTGGCTGACATCCCCGACGAGGTGAAGGCCAAGCTTGATATCAG
>JANMDK010000003.1:0-19184 GCA_031376265.1 Pseudomonadota bacterium | reverse complement strand
GATCGAGCGATATCTCGGTGATCCGGATGCGCCATTCGACTTGCCGCTCGACGCGAAAGGCTCGACCTTCCAGCGCGACGTGTGGCGCCAGATCAGCGCGATCCCCCGCGGGCGCACTCGCACCTACGGCGATCTGGCACGCCGCATCGGCGGCGAGGCGCGCGCGGTCGGCCAGGCCTGCGGCGACAACCCCTTCCCGATCGTGGTGCCGTGTCATCGCGTGGTGGCGGCCGACGGCCTGGGCGGGTTCTCGCACCATGTTGACGGCTACCTCATGGAAGCCAAGAAGTGGCTGCTCAAGCACGAGGGCAACCTGCAGATGTACGAAACCGGCGAGCTGTGGCCCGCGCCGCGATAGGTGAAGAGAAGGGCGACGCGGGGCCAGCCGCGGCCGCGGTCGATGCGTTCTGCGACGCCCTTTGGCTGGAAGACGGCCTCGCGCGCAACACGCTCGAATCGTACCGGCGCGACTTGAAGCTGCTCGGCAGCTGGCTTGCGAAATCGGGAAAGGCCGGCTTGCTCGGCGTGCGCGAGGCCGATTTGCAGTTGTTCTTTGCAGCACGCCACTCGACCACGCAGCATCGCGCCTCGTCCGACGCGCGCATGCTCTCCTGCCTCAAGCGTTTTTACCAATACTGCGTGCGCGAGAAGCTCGTGACCAAGGACCCCACGCTTCGCATGGACGCACCCAAGCGCGTGCCGAGGTTTCCGAAGACGTTGTCGGAGGCCGACGTCGAAGCCCTGCTCGGCGCGCCGCTGGTCGACTCGCCGCTGGGGCTTCGCGACCGCGCGATGCTCGAAGTGCTTTACGCCTCGGGCCTGCGCGTCTCCGAGTTGGTTGGCATGAAGATTTTCGAGGCCAATCTCGAGGCGGGTGTGGTGCGCATCATGGGCAAGGGCTCGAAGGAGCGGCTGGTGCCGCTGGGCGAGGAGGCCGTCGATTGGGTCAAGCGCTACCTCTCGCAGGCGCGACCGCAGCTGGTCAAGAGAAAAGAAAGCGACGAAGCGCTGTTCGTCACCGAGCGCGGCGGCGGCATGACCCGGCAGGCGTTCTGGCACATCATCAAGCGCCATGGCGCAACGGCCATTCCGGGCAAGGCGCTCTCCCCGCACGTGCTGCGGCATGCGTTCGCAACGCACCTGGTCAATCATGGCGCCGACCTGCGCGTCGTGCAGATGCTGCTCGGCCATGCCGACATTTCCACGACGCAGATCTACACGCACGTGGCCAGGGAGCGCCTCAAGAAACTGCACGCGATCCACCACCCGCGCGGCTAAGAAATGAAGAAGCCCAGCCATAGCGAAACCCCGGCGACGCAATTCCTGCGCAAGGCGGGGGTCGCGTTCGGCGAGCACTTCTACGAGTACGTGGAGAAAGGCGGCACCGCCGTGTCCTCCGATTCGCTTGGCGTGCCGGAGCACTCGGTTGTGAAGACGCTGATGATGGAAGACGAAACCCGGGCGCCGCTGGTGGTGCTCATGCATGGCGACCGCAAGGTGTCGACCAAGAACCTCGCGCGACAGGCGGGTCGCAAGCGCGTGGAGCCGTGCAAGCCCGAAGTCGCGCAGCGCCATTCCGGCTACCAGGTCGGGGGCACTTCGCCTTTCGGCACGCGCAAGCACATGCCGGTCTACATGGAACGCTCGATCCTCCAACTGGAGACGATCTGGATCAATGGCGGGCGGCGGGGATTTCTATTGAGCCTCGCGCCCGGGGAGATCGTGAGGACGATTGCGCCGACCCTTGTCGAGGTCGCGCTGGAGGACTAGCGGCCTAGGAGGGGGTAACGGGGGAACCTGGGTTCCCCTGTTCCCGTCGCCGTTCGATCTGGACGCCGACCAACCCTGTGTTCTTCAGGATCCCGAGCTTGGCGGCGCTGACCTTCACCGAAGCTGCGCCGAATTCATCCAGCACGATGCGCGCGATGCGCTCGACCAGCGTTTCAACGAGGTTGAAGTGCGTGGCAGCCACGAGCTCGCGGATGCGGATCGTGACCGTCTCGTAGTCGATGCAGTCGGCCACCTTGTCGCTATTGAACACCGCCGTGTTCGCAATCCCGATCTCGAGGTCGATGCGCAGCGTCTGCGGCACGATGCGCTCGCGCTTGTGGAAACCGATGAGCGTTTCGACGCGGAAATCGCGAATGAAGATGTGATCCATGGGCGGCGCCATTATAGGGCGGCGTCCGGCCCCGGCGGGTAAAATGCCGCCACGATGAATGATGTCCTCCCAGCAATCCTCGTCGTCGCAGGCGCCTACCTGATCGGGTCGGTGTCCTTCGCGGTGGTGATGAGCCGCGTGTTCGCGCTGCCCGATCCGCATACTTACGGCTCGAAGAATCCGGGCGCAACGAATGTGCTTCGCACCGGCAACAAGGCCGCGGCTGCGCTAACGCTGGTCGGCGATGCGGGCAAGGGGATCGTCGCGGTGCTGCTTGCGAAAGCGATCACCGGCGAGGACATCGCAAACAGCCTTGTCGTCCCCCTCGCGGGGTTGGCCGCGTTCGTCGGCCACCTGTTTCCGATTTTCCATCGCTTCCTCGGCGGCAAAGGCGTGGCGACGGCAGCCGGCGTGTTGCTCGGTTGTGACCTCTGGCTAGGCGCGGGCACGCTCGCCACCTGGCTGATCATGGCGGTGTTCTTCCGCATTTCTTCGCTTGCCGCTTTGGTGGCCGCGGTGTTCGCGCCGCTGTTTGCGTTCTGGCTTTTCGGCGTGCGGCCCGTGATGTGGGCGACGATTCCCATCGCGTTGCTGCTGATGATGCGTCATCGCGCGAATATCGCAAGATTGCTCGACGGCACCGAGCCGCGTATCGGCGGGAAGAAAAAACCGGAACCCGGTCCGACCGCAGGCTAGGCGGCTTCGAGTTCCCAGCGTGGACGGACGCTGAACGCAGGATTCGCCGGCGGCAGGCCGTTCTTCCACCGAAGCGCCGCGGCGAAAGCGATCATTGCGCCGTTGTCGGTGCAAAGGGCGAGCTCGGGATAGAAGACTTCGAATCCCCCGGCCTTCACCGCGGCGTCCAGGCCCTCGCGCAACTGCTTGTTCGCGCCTACGCCGCCGGCGACGACAAGGCGATCGAGATTTGTCTTGCGAAGCGCCGCGGAACATTTGGCCACCAGCACATCGACCATCGCGTCCTGGAAGGCGCGGGCGATGTCCGCGCGTGTCGCATCGTCCGAAGGCTGGCTGCGCACCAGCATCGAGACCGCCGTCTTCAGGCCGCTAAAACTGAATTCCAGGTCGCCCGAGCCAAGCATCGGCCGAGGCAGCCTGAACCGGCCGGGCTTTCCCTTTTCCGCAAGCGCGGACACCGCCGGCCCGCCGGGATAGTCGAGGCCCAGCAGCTTCGCAGTCTTGTCGAACGCTTCCCCGGCGGCATCGTCGAGCGTCTCGCCGAGCAGTTCGTAGTCGCCGACTTTTGCAACGCGCATCAGTTGGGTGTGCCCGCCGGAAACCAACAGGGCGATGAACGGAAATGAGGGCGGCTGCCGGGAAAGCAGCGGGGAGAGCAGGTGGCCTTCCAGATGGTGGATGCCGACCGCAGGCACGCCGAGTGCAAACGCCAGGCTCCTCGCGAAGGCGGCCCCGACCAAAAGCGCGCCGGCCAGGCCGGGGCCTTCGGTATAGGCCACAACGTCCAGGGCGGCCAGTTCGCGGCCGCCTTGGGCGAGCACTTCACGCGCGAGAGGCACGACGCGGCGAATGTGATCGCGCGAGGCGAGCTCCGGCACCACGCCGCCATAATCCTGGTGCATCGCAACCTGGGAATGTAGCGCGTGCGCTAGCAGCCCGGCTTCGCTGTCATATAACGCGAGGCCGGTTTCGTCACAGGAAGATTCGACGCCTAGAACAAGCATGTCTTTGATTTAAAAGGGTTGTATAACACTCTGCAGGGCGCAGTGTGAAGCAGGGTCGCGCTCCGTGTCCAGTCGCCGTGCCGCAGAGCCACGAAAACTGGCGCAAAGGGGTGATTTCCCGTTAAAATCCGCGCCTTTCGCAAGGCCGCAAAAGCATTTAACGAGGGGTTATGCCGACTATTCGACTTAAGGAAAACGAGCCGTTCGAAGTGGCCATGCGCCGTTTCAAGCGCACGATCGAGAAAACCGGGATGCTGACCGAGCTCCGCGCCCGGGAGTTCTACGAGAAGCCGACCGCCGAAAGGAAGCGCAAGCTTGCCGCCGCGGTGAAGCGCCACCACAAGCGCCTGCGCAGCCAGATGCTGCCGAAGAAGATGTACTGAGCCTGACCCGCTCACCGGGCCGCGATGGCGGGACGACGAGTCCGATCGCGGCTTTTTCTTTTCTGGAGCCGCAACCATGACGCTCAAGGAACGCATTACCGATGACATGAAGGCCGCGATGCGCGCCAAGGAAGCTGCGCGCCTGTCGGCCATCCGCCTGCTGCTTGCCGCAATGAAGCAGCGCGAGGTGGACGAGCGGATCGAACTCACCGATGCCGATGTCATGGGCATCGTCGAGAAGATGATCAAGCAGCGCCGGGAGTCGATTGTGCAGTACGAGAAGGGCGCCCGCGCGGACCTGGCCGACGCCGAAAAATTCGAGGTCGGCGTCTTGTCGTCCTACCTGCCCCAGCAAATGGCCGAAACCGAAGTGGCTGCTGCGATCGACGCGGCGCTCGCTGAAACCGGTGCGAAGGCGATGCCCGACATGGGCAAGGTGATGGCCGTGCTCAAGCCCAAGCTCGCGGGCCGCGCCGACATGGGGCGCGTTTCGGCACTGGTCAAGTCAAAGCTCGGCGGATAGAGATCCGGGGGTAGACCCGGAAGGCCCATTTTCGCAAAATGGGCCAGCCCCGATGATCCCAGATTCGTTCAAGCAGGACCTCCTTAACCGCGTCGACGTCGTCGACGTGGTGTCGCGCTACGTCAACCTCAAGAAGGGCGGCGCGAACTTTCAGGGGCTCTGCCCCTTCCATACCGAGAAATCGCCGTCGTTTACGGTCAGCCCGGCCAAGCAGTTCTATCACTGCTTCGGCTGCGGGGCGCACGGCAACGCGATCGGCTTCCTCATGGCGTACGCGAGCATGGGGTACGTCGATGCGGTGAAGGACCTGGCCTCGAGTGTCGGCATGACGGTGCCCGAAACGCCGCGGACGCCGCAGGAACTCCAGAAGCGGGAGCGCGAGACGGATCTCTATGCCGTAATGGAAAAGGCCATGGAGTTTTTCCGCGCGCAGCTTAAGGATTCGCCGAAGGCCGTGGCCTACCTGAAGGGACGCGGCCTGACCGGCGAGATCGCAGCGCGATTCCGGATTGGCTATGCACCCGACGACTGGCAAGGGTTGAAGTCGGTGTTTACCGCCTACGATGACAAGAGCCTTGCCGACACCGGCCTCGTGATCGACAACGACGAGGGCAGGCGTTACGACCGGTTTCGCGACCGGGTGATGTTCCCGATCTTCAGCCAGCGCGGCTCGGTGATCGGGTTCGGCGGGCGGGTCCTCGGCGAGGGCGAGCCGAAATACCTCAACTCGCCGGAGACGGCGCTGTTCGAGAAGGGCCGTGAACTCTACGGCCTCACGCAGGCGCGCGACGCGATCCGGACCGCTGGCCGCGTACTGGTGGTCGAAGGCTACATGGACGTTGTCGCGCTGGCGCAGTACGGCGTGGGGTACGCGGTGGCGACGCTCGGTACGGCCACGACGCCGGTTCACGTCACCAAGCTTCTGCGCCTTGCCGACGAAGTCGTCTTCTGCTTCGACGGCGACAAGGCGGGTCGCAAGGCGGCTTGGCGGGCCCTGGAGGTGAGCTTGCCGCTTGCGCTCGACCACAAGCCGATGCGCTTTCTTTTCCTGCCCGCGGAACACGATCCGGACAGCTACATTCGCGAATACGGCCAGGAGAATTTCGAGAAACTGGCCCGCGAGGCGCAAACGCTCTCCGGGTTCCTTCTGGGAGAATTGCGCTCCGCGGCGGATCTCTCAACGCCGGAGGGGCGGTCCAAGTTCGTGACCGAGGCGAAGCCGCACTTGCAGAAGGTCACGGCACCGGGCCTCAAACTCCAATTGCTCAAGGAAGTCGCGGCTCTTTCCGGATTCTCGCAGGATGAATCTTCAGAATTGCTTGAGTTGCGGGCCCCGGAAACTCGCACTTACGCGAGGCGCGCTCCTCCGAGAATCTCTGCCCCGGTGGTCAATTCCGATGAGCAGCGCGTGCTTCGATGTGTATTGGCGCAATTGCCGCTGGTCGGTCGAGTCGAGTTCGACCTGCTTGATGAGCGAAAGCCCGAAGTGCCGGTCCTCAGAAAGATTGCGGAAATCCTGGAAGAAGCCGTGCCTTCGCTGGCGATGCTCATCGAGCATTTCAACGACTCAGGGTACGAAGACTTCCTGATGCAAACGCTGAAATCGCTCGACGAACATGGGCCAACCGCAGAAACGGCGGAATTGGAGCTGAATCACACGATCCTCAATCTCCGAATAAAGAAAAAGAATGCCGAGTGCAACGACTTGAGTGTGCGGGTAATTTCCGACAAGGCTCTTGGGCCTGTCTACCAGGAGAGCCTTAAGGAATTGAATCTACTGAAGGAAACGTTACGGCGACAAGAAATTAGAGGTTAGCTTTGCTATAATTGAGGGTTCCCCTTTCCGGCAAGGGGTCGACCCATCTCCGGGCGGCCCGACCCCGGACATCAGCGCGAGGCAGGAATGGCCAAAGACAAGCGTAAAGCCGTGCAGAAAAAAGCGGTGGCTGCCAAGAAAAAAGTCAAACCCCTCAAGGCCTTGAAGACCAGCAAGCCGGCAAAGCCCAAGTCCGGCAAGGCTCTCGCGGCGCGGCCGGCAACCAAGAAGAAGGCCGCGGTGTCCAAGCCGGTGGCCAAAAAACTGCACGCCAAACCGCATAAGAAACCAGTGCTCAAGCTGGTGCCCAAGCACGCGCCCAAGAAGCTCCCGGCCCCCCCGGTGGTCGCCAAGGGCGCCAAGAAGCCCGTCGTCCCGCTCAAAGTGGTGCCGACCAAGGAACTGGCCAAAGGCGGCAAAGGACAACCCGCCGTCGTGGCAAAAGCGGACGCTGCAGCAGCCGGCAAGGGCGCGGGAAAAACGACCATCAAGAGCGCGAAGGTCGCGCTCGAGCTGCTCGAGGCCAAGGTCAACCAGGGCCTCAAGCTCGGCAAGGGCCGTCCGGGCCGCAAGGGCCGCAAGGAAAGCTTCCTCGCCAATTCGCCCGAGCTGCCCAAGGAGGACGCAGAAACGCGCCGCATGCGCCTGCGCAACCTCATCAAGCTCGGGAAAGAGAGAGGCTTCCTCACGTACGCCGAGGTGAACGACCATCTGCCGGACGACCTCGTCGACGCCGAGCAGATCGAATCGATCATCACCACGTTCGGCGACATGGGCATCCAGGTGTTCGACCAGGCGCCCGACCAGGAAACGCTGCTGATCAACGAGGCCGCGCCGGTGGCGACGACCGACGAGGATGTCGAAGAGCAGGCCGAGGCCGCCCTTTCGACGGTGGATTCGGAATTCGGCCGCACGACCGACCCAGTGCGCATGTACATGCGCGAGATGGGCTCGGTGGAACTCCTCACGCGAGAAGGCGAAATCGAGATTGCCAAGCGCATCGAGGAAGGCCTCAAGCACATGATCCAGGCCATCTCGGCCTGCCCGACCACGGTGCAGGACATCCTCGACCTCGCAGAAAAGGTCGAGAAGGAAGAGATGCGCATCGACGAAGTCGTCGACGGCCTGATCGACCCGAACGCCAAGGACGACTTCGACCCCAAAAAGGTCGAGGCAGCGGCGGCGGTCGAGGAAGACGACAAGGAAGTCAGCGAGGATGACGCGGAAGCCGATGACGACGGTGCCATTGCCGCCGCCAACCTGCTGATCCTCAGGACCGATGCCCTGGAGAAATTCGCGCGCATCCGCCGCCTGTACGAAAAGATGAAGAAGGCGCTCGAGGCCAAGGGCTCGCGCGACAAGGACTACCTAAACGCTCGCGACAAGATCTCGAACGAGCTCATGATGATCCGCTTCACCGCGCGCACGGTGGAGCGCCTCTGCGACAGCCTGCGCAGGCTGGTAGAGCAGATCCGCTCGCACGAGCGCGAGATCCTCGACATCTGCACCCGCAAGGCCGGCATGCCGCGGCAGCATTTCATCAAGATCTTTCCCGGCAACGAGGGCTCGCGCCGCTGGCTCACGGCCGAAATCAATTCGAACAGTGCCTGGAGCGTCGGGCTCGTGCGGCTGGAGCCGTCGGTGCTCGAACTCCTCGGCAAGATGGTCGGCGTGCAGCAGAAGATCGGCATTTCCCTCAAGGAATTGAAGGAGATCAACAAGCAGATGTCGACCGGCGAGGCCAAGGCCCGCCGCGCCAAGCGCGAAATGACCGAGGCGAACCTGCGCCTGGTGATCTCGATCGCGAAGAAATACACCAACCGCGGCCTGCAGTTCCTCGACCTGATCCAGGAAGGCAATATCGGCCTCATGAAAGCCGTGGACAAGTTCGAATACCGTCGCGGCTACAAGTTCTCGACGTATGCGACCTGGTGGATCCGCCAGGCGATCACGCGATCGATCGCCGACCAGGCGCGCACCATCCGCATCCCGGTGCACATGATCGAGACGATCAACAAGATGAACCGCATCTCGCGCCAGATCCTGCAGGAAACGGGGTCGGAGCCGGATCCGGCGACGCTGGCCACGCGCATGGAGATGCCGGAGGAGAAGATTCGCAAGATCCTCAAGATCTCCAAGGAGCCGATCTCCATGGAGACGCCGATCGGCGACGACGACGATTCGCACCTTGGCGACTTCATCGAGGACCAGTCGACCATGGCGCCCTCGGATGCGGCAACGTATTCGAGCCTGCGCGACGCGACCAAGGAAGTGCTTGATACGCTAACGCCGAGGGAAGCCAAGGTGCTGCGCATGCGTTTCGGCATCGAGATGTCGACCGACCACACGCTCGAGGAAGTGGGCAAGCAATTCGATGTCACGCGCGAGCGCATCCGCCAGATAGAAGCCAAGGCGCTGCGGAAACTGCGGCACCCGTCGCGTTCCGAGCGCCTCAAGAGCTTCCTCGACCAGGAAGGCTAGCCCGGGCGCAAGACTGCCGCTTCGCACGGGCCGCATTTCGATGCGGCCCGTTTCATTTCAGGGAGGATGAATGAAAGTCGTCGACTATTATTTCTCGCCGGTCTCGCCATGGACCTACCTCGGCCATGCGCGCCTTGCCGAAATGGCCGCTCGCCACGGCGCGAGCGTGAAAACCAAGCCGGTCGACTATGGCGTCATCTTCCCGGTGTCGGGCGGGCTGCCGCTGGGTAAGCGCGCGCCGCAACGCCAGGCATACCGTCTCGTGGAACTGGCCCGGTGGCGCGACCACCTCAAGCTGCCGCTCACCATCCAGCCGAAATTTTTCCCGGTGGATGGGACCCAGGCCGCTTGCCTGATCGCCGGCTGCGAAGAAAAGAAGAAGATGGCGGTGACGCAAAACGTGCTCTCGGCGGTGTGGGTGCGCGAGGAAAATATCTCGGATCCCGCGACGCTTGCTGCCATCGCCTTACGCCAGAGCGCAGGCGACCTCGCGGCAATCAGTGCTGCGGGGAAGGCGGTCTACGAAGCCAATACGCAGGAAGCGCTGGCGCTGAACGTCTTCGGCGCGCCGACCTATGTCTTCAACGGAGAGTTGTTCTGGGGCCAGGACCGGCTCGATTTCCTCGAGCGGGCGCTTGCGCGCTAGTCTGCAATAATTCCTTCCGCGGGCCGTTAGCTCAGTCGGTTAGAGCAGAGGACTCATAATCCTTTGGTCGTTGGTTCGAGTCCAACACGGCCCACCAATCGAGTCGCTACTCGTTGTCTTCCTTGTCCTGCTTTCTGGGACCGGGAACCGCGGACTGCATGCGCTTCACTTCCTCGATGGCTGACTTGTTGCGGAGTTCCTGCCGCTTTTCGGCCGGCCAGGCGGTGTCGTCAATCACCTTGCCGTAACGAAGCACCTGCACGCGCGCGCCGCGGATAAAGCCGGTTTCGTCATACCACGGAGGGGGCGAATTCTTGATCGTGATGTTGCCCTGCGCGTCTTTCCACGTATAAAGCTGCGCCTGGGATACGGCCGGTGACATGAGTATGGCGACCGAGAAGAGGGCGGTGAAACGCGCGATCGTCCTGGAGGGGGCGGGCAGTGCGGGCATGTCGTTTTCAAAGCGAAGGATGCCAAAGGATACCGGAAAACTTTCGCGGTCCCGTGGCAACTCTGTCACTGAAAGTCACGGCTGGAAGTCTCCAGGTCGCCAAGCAGCCGGGTCTCGTCGACGAGCCGATGGGCAACCAGGTGCGCGACGTCGCCTTGCCTTTCCAGCGTCCCGTAAACCGTCATCAGCCGGGATCCAAGCAATTCGGAGCGCTGCTTTTCGACCAGGCTCGGCCAGACGATGACGTTGATCCAGCCAGTCTCATCCTCGAGCGTCACGAATACGGTACCGGAGGCTGTCGCCGGCCGCTGCCGCCCGGTGACGATGCCGGTGACCTTGGCCGGGCTTTGATGCGGCAGCTGCGACAGGTTCAGGGCTGTGATCGAGCGGGATTTTTCGAGCCGTGGCCGAAGCAGGGCCAAAGGATGCCGGCCCAGGGTCAAGCCGGTGCTCGCGTAGTCTGCGAACAGGTTTTCGCTTTCGGTAGGGGCGCGAATTGCGGGCTTGTCATCTGCCGCGGACGCAACGAGCCCAAGGGGCGATGACGGTTCGATCCCGGCAACCTTCCAACTGGCCACATGACGATCGCCCGTCAAGCCGGCCAGCGCGCCTGATTTTGCAAGAACCGCCAGCTCCCTCTTGTCCAAGGATGCGTGCTTGGCAAGCTCCTGGACTGAAGCAAAGCCGAGCCCCCCGCGAGCAGATGAAATCCTTCGAGCGGAGTCTTCCCCCAATCCCTTGGCAAGACGCAGGCCGAGCCGGACTGCCGGATGGGGGCGCTCAGCCGGCTCCAGGGTGCAATCCCAATCGCTATGCAGTACATCGATCGCGCGTACTTCGATCGCGGGCCTTTCGCCCTTGCCCTTTCGCGCGTCCTGCACGAGTTGTGAAGGCGAGTAGAACCCCATCGGCTGGCTGTTAATCAATGCGCACAGGAACTCCGCCGGGTAATGCAGCTTGAGCCAGGCCGAGGCGTACGCGAGCAGCGCGAAACTGGCCGAATGGGACTCCGGAAAACCGTATTCGCCGAAGCCGAGGATCTGGTTGAAGATCCGGTTCGCGTACTCGGCGGTGTAGCCGTTCCTGAGCAGGCCGTCGATCAGCTTCTGCTGGAAAGGGCCGAGCCCGCCTTTCCTCTTCCATGCAGCCATCGCTCGCCGCAGCTGGTCGGCTTCGCCATGCGTGAATCCAGCGGCGACCACCGCGAGTTCCATCACCTGCTCCTGGAACAGCGGGACGCCAAGCGTCCTTTCGAGGACTTTGCGGACTTCCGGGCTCGGGTAATCGAATTGCTGCAATCCGTGCCTGCGCAGCAGGTAGGGATGCACCATGTCCCCCTGGATCGGGCCGGGCCGAACTATTGCGATCTCGATGACGAGATCGTAGAAGTTTTTCGGTTTCAGGCGCGGCAGCATGGTCATCTGCGCCCGCGATTCGATCTGGAAAACGCCTACGGTGTCGGCTTTCTGCATCAGCGCATAGACATTTTTTTCCTCACGCGGGATATCGGGCATTCCGAAAGGCCGTGCGAGCCGCCTTCCGACCAGGTCGAAAGCGCGCTTTAGCGCAGTGAGCATGCCGAGCCCGAGCACATCCACCTTCATGAGGCCGACCGCATCAAGGTCATCCTTGTCCCATTGAATGATCGAGCGCTTGGGCATCGAGGCATTCTCGGTGGGCACCATTCGCGAAATCTTGCCGCGACCGATCACGAAGCCCCCGACATGCTGCGAGAGGTGACGGGGAAACCCGCGTAGCTGCATGACCATCCCGATCAAGTGCCTCACGGCCAGTCCCTGGGGGTCGAACCCCGCCTCGAGCAGCCGCTTCGGAAGGGAGCCGGGCTCATCCCACCACGCCAGGAGCTTGGCAAGGCGGTCTACCTGCTCCAATGAAAATCCCAGGGCCTTGCCTGCATCCCGCAATGCGCTCTTGGCGCGATAGCTGATGACGGTAGCCGCAATCGCCGCGCGTTCACGGCCGTACTTGTCGTAGATGTACTGGATGACCTCCTCACGCCTTTCGTGCTCGAAATCGACATCGATGTCCGGAGGCTCGTTCCTTTCTTCCGAGATGAAGCGCGCAAACAGCGGGCGAGATTGATCCGGGCCGATCTCGGTGATGCCAAGGCTGTAGCACACCATCGAGTTCGCGGCCGAACCGCGGCCCTGGCAGAGGATGCCTTTTGCGCGCGCGAAGCTGACGATGTCGTGCACGGTCAGGAAGTAATGCTCGTAGTTGAGCTTGGCGATGACCGAGAGCTCATGCTGATAAACCTCGATGAAGGATTTCGGCACGCCCCCCGGATAGCGCCTCCCCGCGCCTTGCTCAACGAGATCCCGCAGATGCGCAGCAGGCTTTTTCCCGGGCGGCACGACTTCTTCGGGGTATTCGTACTTCAGTTCATCCAGAGAAAAGGTGCACAAGTCCGCGATCCGCAGGGTTTCAGCGAGAAGCGCTTCCGGATAGAGCGAGGCAAGCTGCCGGAGAGAACGCAAATGCCTTTCGGCGTTTGGGAAGAGGGCATGGCCGGCATCGGCGACCGTGGTGCCGATCCGGATAGCGGTGAGGGTGTCCTGCAGCGGTCGTCGTGACGCGTCATGCATGTGCACATCACCCGCAGCGACCAGTGGCAGGTTGCTTGCCGCGCCGAGCGCCTGCAATTCGGCCAAGCGGGCTTTGTCCCGCGGGCCGCAGTGCAGTTCTACCGCAATCCAGGCGCGGTTTGGGAATCGATGCGCCACCCAACGAGCGTCTTCTTTCCCGTCGCGATTGCCGGGAACGAGCAGGACAAGGCAGTCGGGCAGGCCATCGTCGAAATCCGCACGGCTGAGCTTGTAGCTGCCCTTCTTCACCCTGCGTCCTTTGGAAATCAGCTCGCACAGGTTGCCGTAGCCCTCACGATTCGTCGCAAGGGCCACGAGCCTGGTGCCTTCGGCAAGAACGAATTCGCTTCCTATGAGGAGTTTGAGGCCGTTCTCCTTGGCGGCTACATGCGCGCGGACGACGCCGGCAATCGAGCATTCGTCGGTGATGGCAAGCGCCGAATAGCCGTTGCCCTTCGCCTGCGCAACGAGTTCGACTGCGTGGGAAGCCCCGCGAAGGAAGCTGAAGTTGGAAACGCAGTGCAACTCGGCATACTGCGGAAACGCGTTATCCGAAGATGCCATGAAGATACCAGTGGCCTTTTTCGGATTGCCTGTCGCGATAGACCCAGAGCAGCGATTCCGATCCTGCACGTGCAACGTAGTAGTCGCGCGCAGCGTCGCGACCATCCCACCACCCGGATTCGATTCGCTCGGGACCGGCCAGTATTGAAAGCGGGCCATCGAAACGCGGATTGGCATCCATGGTCTCGAGCCGTTTCGGCTGCTGAAGGAGCCAGAGAGGCCGCGTCCCGTATTCGAGGGTGGTGTTTCGTTCCCCGGGCTCGCACACGCGCCAGGCCGCTTCCGGACGATGGGCAGCCTCGGTGGCGATGCCGCTGACGGCATGGTTTCCCAGCCGGGCCCGCAGCCTTTCGATCAGGCCAGGCCAATTCCCGCTGCTTTTGAGGGAATCGTCCAGCAGGTCTGCGTTCTCCGGCACGATCGAAAAAATGTCATCGGCAGAAAGGGCAATGCGGCGCACAGGCCGCCTGAGCTTGAGCGAAGCGAGTTTCTCCCGCATCAGGAGCCCGAAATGCTCGACGTCCCTGCCGGGCCGTACCAACCCGATCTCGACGCGGGTGCACCCTTCCTTGTGGAAAAGGTCGATCTTCAGTCGCTGCACGCCGCCATTTCTCGATTCGAGGAAACCGCCTAGCTGCACGATGAGCCGCCGCAATGCGAACACCAGGGCTTGCGCTTCGATGACTTCAGCCGGAAGCTCGATGCCCGCATCGAATTTTTCCGGCGGGGAGAAATAGTCCCGGGGATCGGCGCGGAGGGCCAATGCCCTGTCCAGCGCATCGCAAATCGGCTGGCCGAATCGTCGTGCCAGCCCGTGGCGGGGAAGGGCAAGCAATTCGCCGAGGGTTCTCACGCCTATTGCATCTAGGCCTGCGAGGGAGCGTGGATCGCAATCGAGCACTTCGACTGGCAAGGGTTGCAATTTTCGTGACAGCTCTGCAACGGAAGCGCAGTGCGAAGGCGAGCCGCCCCGCGCGAGCAGCCATGCGCCATAGGCAACAGGTGCCGACGAAGCAAAGGCGGTATACCCCAATTCCGCTGCCCCTTTGGCAAGCGACGAAGCAATCGTTGCCGCGTTTCCAAAAAGCATCAAGCTGCCTGAAACCTCAAGCAGCAAGCCTTGCGGGCCGGGCCCCGAAACAAGTGCGACGTTGGGTGTAAAACGCCCGGCCCAGGCGGCGACGTCCTTTAGGGCCGTATTCTCGGCTTCGATATCCCGCTCGCGAAAACGAAGCGCCGGCGCAAGTGCCCCCGCCGCCGCGCGCGCCATCCCCGATCGCACCCTTTGCGCAAAGGCCGCGGCATTGCAGTCGACGACATGCCGGCTTTCTGCAATCGCCCAAGGCTCAGGCGTGGACGATGCGCGGAGGAAGGATTCGAGCGGAAGTCGGGGAAGGCAGAGGGCGATCCACTGCATGATCGAGGGTGTGGAAGGCGTTCTGTAGGGTGTCGACCACAGGCGCGGGGGTGAGAAGGATCGGGCGTGCAAGCGGCCCGCCGCGACGCTTGAGGATCCGGACAGCCAGTTCGCCTTTGATGCTTTGAAGATGGAGGCGAAGTGCTGCAGGCGAGGATTCGCGAGCGGCGAGAGGGGAACGGAAAAGAAACGCAAGCGCCGGGCTGCCTTCGGCTGCGATCTGCAGCCTGCGCAGCTGCGTAAACCCGGCTTTTTCAGGCCACCCCAATACCGCGCCGCATGCACCCGACTGCAATGCCTGCTCGATGGCCCAGAGGGTTTCCTGCGTGGATTTGGTTCGCACGATCATCACGCGCGCGAGATCGATGCCGGCAGCTTCGAGCGCGGGGGGGTAGGGCAGGTAGGGCGGGGCGATCCAGGTGATCCATCGACCCTGACCTGAAAGACTTGATAGGGCGGGGCCGAGCACGCGGACTTCGCCAATTCCGATGTGCTCAGGAAGCAGTTCGGTCAGGACGCCTGATGGCCAGCCTGAACCGGGCAACTCTGCGTCAAGGCCCGCAAACCCGCTCGGTACGCTCGGCAATTCGACCCTGGACAAATCCCCCACGCGCCATACGAGGCCGTGATGCAGGATGTCCGCAAGTGCAGAGAGTGGGCGCATTGAATGGCAGCTGCAGCGTGCAGCCACCGAACCGGATACTGTAATTATGTACAGTAAACGAGTTGCGGGCCGAAATCAATGCGGCAAACCGCTAAATCGTAGCGAGGTGCGCCCGCTCCAGTCGTGCGACGTAACTGCGAACCTGCTCCCTGGACAAGCCGGGCAGGTCGACGAAACGGACGCCAATCCTTCGCTGGGTTGGATCTGCCGCCGATTCATTCACGTAGATGACCTGCAGCGTGCATCGCATCAAGCCGATGCCAGGCAGTTCGAGGCTGCACTCGTGGAATGCTTTCCCGGCGCTGATCCCTGCCTCCGGCGCTTCGACGATGAGTCCCAGCCCGCCAACTGAAATGTCGTCCACGCGCAGGCGCGCTTCATGTTCGGCGCTCACTTTCACAATGCAGTAGGAGGGCTTTTCCTTGGAGGCCGCCACGCGGATGGCTTCCCTGCGCTGCATGCGCGCCAGCTGGTCGGGAATTCGCGCGCGCAGTGCCCTCACGCCCTTGAATTGGGTGTCCTCGGCATGCGTGGCGATAAACATCATGCGGATCGAATCGAGGGTGGTTTCCACCCCGAAGGAACCCGCGGTCAGCAGCCTTTCAAACGCATCCGGATCGGGTCCCGGTGAAAAAACCAGTTCCTCGTAATGCGGATTGACGCCGAGGAATTCCGTTTCGACCCGATCGTCCGTTTCACCGAAGTACAAATGTGCCGGGTTGCGGCGTGCAGCCAGTGCCCGCAGCAGGGCCGTCATGTCGACCCCTTTCCGGACAAGGTATCGCTCGTTTTCCGAGGCGCTCAGGGCGAATGAAAAGCGGTTGATCGACATGGCAATTGGGGATGTTCTTTTTGTTGGAATCCGTTCGTCCCTATGATTATGACGCGGCACCTCATACGGAAGGAACACCGTGAATGCATCAAATCGGTGCGGATGCTTTTTGGGCGCACTAAATTGGGAGTGAAGGGTCCTCCAATGCTCCCAAAGGGGGTCACTTACGAGGCCGTAAGTAATTCTTATCACCTTGTTTAATAATTCATATTTCCCACTAACCCCCCTGCACCGTGACATGGCACAGGCCGTGCAATTGGTTGGCCAGACGTGCGGGATCGTCGCAGCCAAGGTGGATGCGGTGAGTCGCATGCAATTCGAGCCACGCTCACCACTCCGGGAGAAAGAACACATGCAACGCAGAGGATTTCTGAAACAACTGGCCGTGGGCGCCGCCGTCGCCGCTGCCTTCAGCTACGGGCCCTACGCTCTGGCCGCAGACACCATCAAGGTCGGCATCCTGCACTCGCTGTCCGGCACGATGGCGATCAGCGAGACGGTGCTAAGGACGTCGCGCTCATGACGATCGAAGAGATCAACGCCAAGGGTGGCGTAATGGGCAAGAAGCTCGAGCCGGTCGTCGTCGATCCGGCCTCGAACTGGCCGCTGTTTGCCGAGAAGGCCAAGCAGCTCGTCGGCCAGGACAAGGTGTCGGTGGTGTTCGGTTGCTGGACCTCGGTGTCGAGGAAATCCGTGCTGCCGGTGTTCAAGGAACTGAACGGCCTGCTCTTCTACCCGGTGCAATACGAAGGCGAAGAGCTCGAGAAGAACGTGTTCTACACGGGCGCGGCGCCCAACCAGCAGGCGATTCCCGCGACCGAGTACCTGATGAGCAAGGAAGGCGGCGGCGCCAAGCGCTTCGTCCTCCTGGGCACCGACTACGTGTACCCGCGCACGACCAACAAGATCCTGCGCTCGTTCCTGAAGTCCAAGGGAATCGCCGACAAGGATATCGACGAGAAGTACACGCCGTTCGGCCACAGCGACTACCAGACCATCGTTGCCGACATCAAGAAGTTTTCGGCCGGCGGCAAGACCGCGGTGATCTCAACGATCAACGGCGACTCGAACGTGCCGTTCTACAAGGAACTGGGCAACCAGGGCCTCAAGGCGACGGACGTGCCGGTCGTTGCGTTCTCGGTGGGCGAAGAAGAACTGCGCGGCGTCGACACCAAACCGCTCGTCGGCCACCTCGCGGCGTGGAACTACTTCATGTCGCTCAAGAACCCCGCCAACGACGACTTCAAGAAGAAGTGGGCAGCGTATGCCAAGAAAATGAAGCTCCCCGGTGCGGACAAGCCGCTCACCAACGACCCGATGGAAGCCACGTATATCGGCATCTACATGTGGAAGCAGGCGGTCGAGAAGGCGAAGAGCACGGACGTCAACAAGGTGATCCCGGCTGTCGGCGGCCAGACGTTCAAGGCGCCCTCGGGCTTCACCGCAAAGATGGACGAGAAGAACCATCACCTGCATAAGCCCGTGTTCATCGGCGAAGTGCAGGCCGACGGCCAGTTCAAGGTGGTCTGGAAGACGCCCGGCCCGGTGAAAGCCGCGCCCTGGAGCCCGTTCATCCCCGGCAACGACAAGAAGAAGGGTGAGCCGGAATAAGCCAGTACTGAGCAAGGCAGTCACTTCCCCGCGTACGCCCGGCCAGTGCATCGGCCGGGCCCGCGGGCCTCATTTGCACGGTGGCGAACGGCGTGGCTAAATCCGCCGAGCGACACTCAAAAGACCAATAACGATGTTTGTGCGCCTGTTCCGTTGCGTCCTGGCTTTGCTCATGCTCGCCGCAAGCCTCCCGGCTTCCGCGTTGACGCCGGAACAGATCGGCAAGCTCACGTCTTCCGAGTCGGAGGCGCGAAGCGAAGCGCTCAACAGCGTTGCGGCCGCGGGCGACGAGTCGGCGATCCCATTCCTGTCGGCACTGGCCGAGGGCAACGTCCAGACTTCGGCCACCACCAAGCAGATCGTCATCGTCGCCGATGGCAAGGGCACCGATGCGATCACCGGCAAGCCGGTCGACAAGCTGCCCGAGGATCTCGATGAAGTCGTCGCGAACAACGTCTTCCGGCGCGAGCTTTCGGCGGCAATTGCCACGCTCAAGCTGACCTCGACCGATCGCGCGGTGAGGCTTGCGGCCGCGAAGACGCTGCAGGACGAGACCGAAAGCGACCGCCTGCCGCTGGTCGATCGCGCCATCGCGAAGGAAACCGACGCGGAAATCAAGCAGCTGCTCGAGCGCGTGCGCGCCAACCTCCAGTTGAACAGCAAGGACAAGGCTGTCCGCCTCGCTGCGATCACCTCGCTGGGCTCCAGCGTCAATCCCGGCACGAAGACGATCCTGCTCGAGATGCTGGCAAAGAAGGGCGGCGAATTCGTCGAGCCGGATGCCGACATCCGCTTCGCCGCGCAGAAATCGCTTTCCGAAGTCGAGGGGCGCCTGACGACCGGCGAGCGCATCGGGCAGGTCTTCAGCGGGGTGTCCCTGGGCTCGATCCTGCTGCTCGCGGCGCTCGGCCTCGCGATCACTTACGGACTCATGGGCGTCATCAACATGGCGCACGGCGAGCTCATCATGATCGGCGCGTACACGACCTACGTTGTGCAGAACCTCGTCCGCGTAAACGCACCGGACTTGTTCAACTGGTACCTGCTTCTCGCGGTGCCCGCCTCGTTCATGGCCGCCGCCGCTGTCGGCATGGCGCTCGAGCGCGGCGTGATCCACTTCCTGTACGGACGGCCGCTGGAGACGCTGCTCGCGACCTGGGGCATCAGCCTCATCCTGATCCAGGCGGTGCGCACGATCTTCGGCGCCGCCAACGTGCAGGTGGAGAACCCGGCCTTCATGTCGGGCGGCGTCCAGGCTTTCGCCGGGGTCGTGCTGCCCTGGAGCCGGATCGTCATCATTTTCTTTGCGGCTGCCGTTTTGGTTGCCAT
>JANMDK010000167.1:0-7671 GCA_031376265.1 Pseudomonadota bacterium | reverse complement strand
TCGACGACGAAAAGCGTCTCGATCGGCTTCAACTGCGCGTGCAGGCTCGCGATCTCCTTCATCATCTCCTCGTCGATCGCGAGGCGGCCCGCGGTGTCGACGATCAGTACGTCGTGGTAGTGCGTCTTCGCGTATTCGACGGCCGCGCTCGCGATGTCGGCGGGTTTCTGGCCGATGCTCGATGCGAAGAAGTCGGCGCCGACCTGCGACGCCACCGTCTTCAGCTGCTCGATGGCGGCCGGGCGGTACACGTCGCACGACACCATCAGCACTTTCTTCTTCGCCTCGCGCAACACCTTCGCAAGCTTGCCGCTGGTCGTCGTCTTGCCCGAGCCCTGCAGGCCCGCCATGAGGATGATCGCGGGCGGCGTCGTCGCAAGGTTGAGCGGCACGTTCGCCTCGCCCATGAGGCGGGTGAGCTCCGCATGCACGACGCCGACGAGGGCCTGGCCGGGCGAAAGGCTGCCGATGACCGCTTCGCCCATCGCCTTTTCCCTGACGGCGGCGACGAACTCCTTGACCACCGGCAGCGCGACGTCGGCCTCGAGCAGCGCGACGCGCACCTCGCGCATGGCCTCCTGCACGTTGGCTTCGGTGAGGCGCGCCTCGCCGCGAATGGTCTTTACGATTCGCGCAAGGCGATTGGTCAGGTTGTCGAGCATGGGATCGGCCGAAGGCGGGCGGCGCGGAGAAAATGCGCGCTCTGGTAGACTGAATGGATGCCCGTGATTGTACTTCACCTCGCCGTGAGCGCTCTCTACGGCGGGTTGGCGCTGCACTTCTGGCGCACTCGCCGGCGGGCTCCCGCCGACTCGCCGGCCGGGCTCGCGGTCTGGGAGCGCGCTGCCCTGCTCGTGCCGCTCGCGCTTCACGCCTGGCTCCTCCAGCTCGATCTCGTCGCGCCCGACCAGCCGCGCTTCGGCTTCGGCCAGGCGCTGTCGGTGATGCTCATGCTCGCGGTGGTGATCTACTGGGTCGAGAGCCTCTTCTACAACCTCGACGGCCTGCAACCGCTGGTGCTGCCGCTGGCCGCGCTTGCGGTCCCGCTGCCGGCGTTCTTCCCCGGGATGGCCATAGCGCATGCGGCTTCGCTGCAGTTCAAGCTGCACCTGATCCTCGGCATGGCGGCGTATAGCGTGTTCACGATTGCCATGCTGCACGCGCTGCTAATGGCGCTGGCAGAACGCTCGCTGCACAAGGTGCGCTCGCTGCCAGGAGCGGCGAGCGGCGGCGCCGGCCCGGGTACGGGTCCTTTGAGCGGGCCGCTTGCCGGGCTGCCGCCGCTGCTCACGCTCGAGCGGCTGCTGTTTCGCCTCATCGGCCTGGCGTTCGCGCTGCTTACCCTCACGCTCGTTACGGGTCTCGCGTTTTCCGAGTCGCTCTTCGGCCGCGCGCTGCGCTTCGACCACAAGTCGCTGTTCGCCCTGCTTTCGTGGCTCACGTTCGCGATCCTGCTCATCGGCCGTTACGCGTACGGCTGGCGCGGGCGCACTGCGTTGCGGTTCACGCTCACCGGCTTCGTCATGCTGCTGCTCGCCTACGTGGGCAGCCGCTTCGTGCTCGAAGTCGTCCTCGGCCGCGCGTAGCCCGCGTGGAGAACATCCCGCTCAGCTGGCAGTTCTCCGCGCTCGCGGTGCTGCTTGTCATCTCGGCGTTCTTCTCGATTGCCGAGACGAGCATGATGGCGCTCAACCGCTACCGGCTGAAGCACCTGGTCGCCCAGGGTCACGGCGGGGCGAAGCGCGCAGCGGCGCTCCTCGCGCAGACGCATCGCCTGCTCGGCGTGATCCTCCTTTGCAACAACCTCGTGAACGCGGGCGCGGCGACGCTCGTGTCGCTGATCACGATCGGCCTGTTCGGCGAGAACCAGATCGCGCTCGGCATCGGCACGCTGCTGGTCACTTTCCTGATCCTCGTGTTCTCGGAGATCACGCCCAAGGTGATCGGAGCGGCCTATTCCGAACGCGTCGCGCTGCCACTGTCGTACGTGCTCGGCCCGCTGCTCAAGCTCTTCACGCCGGTGGTCTGGTTCGTGAACCTCTTCGTCGCTGCGCTGCTGAAGATCCTGCGCATCGATCCGTCCAAAGGCAACGAGCCCCAGCAGCTCTCGACCGACGAGATCCGCACGCTGGTGCTCGAGTCCGGCCAGTTCATGCCGAAGAAGCACCGCTCGATCCTGGTGAACCTCTTCGACCTCGGCAGCATCACGGTGCAGGACATCATGCTGCCGCGCGCGAAGATCGAGTCGATCACGCTCGAGGAAGGCCTCGACGCCGTCGCGCACCAGCTGGCCACCGCGTACCACATGCGCCTTCCGGTGTTCCGCGACCGCGAAGGCAACCTCGTCGGCGTGCTGCATCTGCGCAAGGTGCTGGGCCTCCTGCATTCGGGCGAGCTCACCAACGAGTCGATCGAGGAACTCGCCGACGAGCCCTACTTCGTACCGGCTTCGACCGCGGTGCTCGCGCAATTGCAGTATTTCCAGGAGAACGCCGAGCGCCTCGCGCTGGTGGTCGACGAGTACGGCGAGCTCATGGGCCTGGTGACGCTCGAGGACATCATCGAGGAGATCATCGGTAAATTCACGACCTCGCTGCCGAGCGCGGTCGGCAAGGTCGCATGGGACGCGAGCGGCTCGGCCCTGGCCGACGGCGCGATGCCGGTGCGCGAACTCAACCGCGCGCTGAGCCTCAACCTGCCGATCGACGGCCCGAAGACGCTGAACGGCCTGATCCTCGAGCACCTCCAGGACATTCCCGAGGCCGACCTCAGCATCCGGATCGAAGGCGTCGCGATGGAAATCCTCCATACGCAGGGGCGTGCGGTGAAATCGGTGCGCCTTTTCAAGCCCGCCGAGCCGCCCCCGGACGAAACCCAGGACGCCTGAGCAAGGGTCGGCGGGCGCCATCAAATTCGCACGCAAAATCCAATCGCCTCAGCTGTTTATGAGCGATTCTTCAGCCTTTACAAAACCCTTCCCGCAGGGCATCATCAAGTGGGTTCACGGGGCGCGAAACCCGCGTGTGACGCGCTTCATGGCGCGTGGGAAGGCAGGTGGACTATGCTCCCGCAGGCGTGCAGGCGTGGCGCTCCGTCACGATGGTCGTGACAGCGAACAAGGCAGGGGATCGAGACATGGCGACAGCAGCAGCAACGGCAGCCAAGGGCCCGAAGGAAATAAATTACCAGTGGGAAGGTAAGGACAAGTCCGGCAAGGTCGTGCGCGGAGACGTCCGCGCCACGGGCGAAAACGTCGCCAAGGCCACCCTGCGGCGCCAGGGCGTCCTGGTCACCAAGATCAAGGCCCAGAAAATGGGCGGCGGCGGCTCGGTGTCGGAGAAGGACGTCACGCTCATTTCACGCCAGCTCGCCACCATGATGAAAGCCGGCGTGCCGCTGCTGCAGGCCTTCGACATCGTCGGCAAGGGCGCCTCGAACCCTGCCGTGACCAAGCTGCTCATGGACGTGAAGATGGAGATCGAGACCGGCTCCACGCTCGCGGCCGCATTCCGCAAGTATCCGAAATACTTCGACCCCCTGTTCTGCAACCTGGTCGCCGCCGGCGAGCAGGCCGGTATTCTCGAGACCCTGCTCGACCGCCTTGCGACCTACAAGGAAAAGACGCTCGCGATCAAGTCGAAGATCAAGGCGGCGCTCTTCTACCCGGTGGCGATCATCGTCGTCGCCTTCGTGATTACCGCGGTGATCATGATCTTCGTGATCCCGGCCTTCAAGCAGGTGTTCGCCAACTTCGGCGCCGACCTGCCGACCCCCACGCTGATCGTGCTCGCGATCTCGGAATACTTCGTCGCATACTGGTACCTGATCTTCGGGATCGCAGGCGGCGGCATCTACGGGTTCCTCGCGCTCTGGAAGAAATCGCTCGCGGTGCAGATCTTCATGGACCGCCTCGCGCTCAAGGCGCCGGTGTTCGGCGAGTTGATCCGCAAGGCGACGGTCGCGCGCTGGACGCGCACCTGCTCGACGATGTTCGCCGCCGGCGTGCCGCTGGTCGAGGCGCTCGACTCGGTGGGCGGCGCCTCGGGCAACTGGGTGTATGCGAATGCCACCAGGCAGATCCAGGCCGAGGTCTCCACCGGCACGGCGCTCTACCAGGCAATGGTGAACTCCGCGGTGTTCCCGAACATGGTGCTGCAGATGGTGTCGATCGGCGAGGAAACCGGCGCGCTCGACTCGATGCTCTCCAAGGTCGCCGACTTCTACGAGGCGGAGGTCGACGACGCGGTCGACGCGCTGTCCTCCCTGATGGAGCCGATGATCATGGTGGTGCTGGGCGTGCTGATCGGCGGCATGGTGATCGCCATGTACCTGCCAATCTTCAAAATGGGCCAGGCTGTCTGATGCGGCAGGCGTGGGCCCGTTGGCCGGGCTGACCGACCCTCTAGTCTTTCCCTGGGTGGCGCTGGCGTTCGGGCTGTGCGTAGGCTCGTTCCTGAATGTCGTCATCCATCGGCTGCCGAAGATGATGGAGCGGGAATGGCACGACCAGTGCGAAGAATTGAATGCAGGGGAAGGCACAGGGGAACCCTACGGTTCCCCCGTACCCCCTCCCCAACCGCAAACCGCGAAGACCGAGAGGATCGTCCGCGCCGCCAGCGAACCGGCCAAGCCGCCTCGCTATAACCTGATCGTCCCGCGATCGGGGTGCCCGAAGTGCGGACACAAGATCACGGCGCTCGAGAACATCCCGCTGGTGTCCTACGCCGTGCTGCGCGGCAAATGCTCGGAATGCGGAACGCGCATCTCGCTGCGCTACCCGCTCGTGGAAGCTGCCGCCGGCGTGGCCGCGAGCTACGCAGCGGTCCGCTTCGGGTTCTCGCTCGCCGGGTTTGGCGCGATGCTCTTCGCGTGGGCGCTGATCGCGCTTGCGGCGATCGACTTCGACACCCAGCTGCTGCCGGACGACATCACGCTGCCGCTCCTGTGGGCCGGCCTGCTCATCAACCTGCCCGGCACCTTCGTCCCCTTGAGCTCGGCGGTCATCGGCGCCGCGGCGGGCTACCTCGCGCTCTGGAGCGTGTACTGGCTATTCAAGCTGGTCACCGGCAAGGAAGGCATGGGCTACGGGGACTTCAAGCTGCTGGCGGCGATCTGCGCATGGCTCGGCTGGCAGGCGCTTGCCATGGTGATCCTGCTCTCCTCGGTCGTCGGCGCCGCCGTGGGCATCGGCCTGATGGTGTTGACGCGCCACGGCCGCGACAAGCCGATCCCCTTCGGCCCCTACCTTGCGGCGGCGGGCTTCATCGCGCTCTTCTGGGGCGAGACGATCAGCCGCAAGTACATGCCCCTGCTCTCTTAGCCGCCCGTGCAGCCCGCATTAAATCCCTTGGTCATCGGCCTCACCGGCGGGATCGGAAGCGGAAAGAGCGCCGTGGCCGACCGCTTCGGCCTGCTCGGGGCTGCGATCGTGGATACAGATGTAATCGCACATGAATTGACGCGCCCGGGCGGCGCGGCGATTGCCGAAGTCCGGCGGCTGTTCGGCGACGGATGCATTGCGGCCGACGGCGCGATGGACAGGAAGAAGGTGCGCGAGCTCGTGTTTGCCGACCCTGCGGCCAAGGCGCGGCTCGAAGGCCTGCTGCATCCCTTGATCCGGGCCGAGTCGGAGCGCCGGCTGGCCGCCTCGGGCGGCGTGTCGCCCTATGCGGTGCACGTGGTGCCGCTCCTGGTCGAGTCCGGCGACCACCGCAAGCGGGTCCACCGCGTGCTGGTCGTCGACTGCGCCGAGTCTGTCCAGGTCGAGCGCGTCATGCAGCGAAGCGCACTGCCAGAGGACGAAGTGCGCCGCATCATCGCGGCCCAGGCGCCTCGCGCGACCCGGCTTGCAGCGGCAGACGACGTGATCGACAACAGCGGCCCGAAAGAAGCCCTCGCGCCGCAGGTCCAGGCGTTGCACGAACGCTACCTGGCGCTCGCGAAAGGGATGCAGGCCGCATGAAGCCGGCAACGATTACGCAACTGCAATTGCCTGCCGGGGGTAATTGCCTCAAAATTCAGCGAATTCCTGCCATCTCCCGGTGCGAGCCCGGATTGACAACGGCGCGGTCGTGATCACTTACGAGTACCCGCTCAACGAACGTATCCGCACGCTCCTCCGATTGGAGGACCTGTTCGAGCGCTCGGGCCACTTCATCGGGCAGCCGAGCCCGCAGGATCATCACGTCGCGCTGCTCACGCTGTTCGAGATCATGGAAGTCGCCGGCCGCGCCGACCTCAAGTCCGACCTGCTGCAGGAACTCGAGCGCCAGAAGCAGGTGCTGCGCGCCTTCCGCAACAATCCCGACATCTCCGAGGATGCGCTGAACCAGGTCCTCTCCGACATGGAGCAGGCCTCGACCGCGCTCTTCGGCATGACCGGGCGCATCGGCCAGTACCTGCGCGAGAACGAGTGGCTGATGTCGATCAAGCAGCGCACCGGCATTCCCGGCGGCGCCTGCCAGTTCGACCTGCCCTCGTACCACTACTGGCTGAACAAGTCCTCCGAGGTCCGCGGCGCTCAGCTCGCCGCCTGGACCAGCCCGCTCTACCCGCTTCGCGACGGCTCGGCGATCATCCTGCGCATCCTGCGCGAGTCGGGCAAGCCGGCGCATTACCAGGCGCCGCAGGGCACCTACCAGCAAATGCTCGGGGGCAAGACGGCGCAGATGCTGCGCGTGCGCCTCGACCCGACGCTCGGCTGCGTGCCGGAGATGAGCGCCAACAAGTACGTGCTCAACATCCGCTTCCTCACGCAGAACGGCGAGGATCCCCGCCCGCGCACCGCGGAGGGCGACGTCGGGTTCGAGCTGACTTTCTGCAACCTGTAGTTTCGGTTTTTGCCGTCCAACACCACGCGCAGGAAACTAGGTTGCAGAACGGATCAGGTCGCTCGCACGCTCGGCGATCATCGCCACTGGCGCGTTGGTGTTGCCCGAGACGAGCGTCGGCATGATCGAGCAGTCGACCACGCGCAAGCCGCCTACGCCATGCACGCGCAGCTCGTCGTCGACCACCGCCATCGGGTCGGAACCCATCTTGCAGGTGCCGGAAGGGTGAAAGATGGTGGCGCCATACTCGCGGCAGAAGCCGAGCAGGTCGGCGTAGGAATTCACGGCCGGGCCCGGACGATATTCCTCCAGCACGTAAGGTTGCAACGCCTTCGTGGCGGCCAGTCGGCGCGCGAATTTCACGCCCTCCACCGCACAGCGGCGGTCGAGCTCGGTGGAGAGGTAGTTGGGCTGCATCGCTGGCGCGTCGAGGGCATTCGGCGTACGGGCGCGCACGAAGCCGCGCGACTCAGGGCGCAACTGGCAGACGCTGAAGGTGAAGCCGGAGAACGGGTGCGGTTTTCCGCCGGCGAGGTCGGCCGAGATGGTCGCGAAGTGGAACTGTATGTCCGGCGTGCCTGACTCGGGCAACACCCGGGTGAAGAGCCCGCCCTGGTTGATGCCGATCGCGAGCGGCCCCGAGCGAGCGAGTATCCATTGCAGGCCGATCTTCATCGAGCGCCACCACGAGGCCAGGTCGTCGTTGGTAGTGATCGGCTTGGTGCACTTGAAGATCACGCGCATCTGCAGGTGGTCCTGCAGGTTCTCGCCTACGCCCGGCAGCTCTTTCACCAGAGGCACGCCGAGCGATTGCAGGAGCGGCCCCGGGCCGATGCCCGAG
>JANMDK010000354.1:0-14088 GCA_031376265.1 Pseudomonadota bacterium | reverse complement strand
CGCTGATGTTTGCGCTTGCGCTCGTGGGCATTTTCGTTTTGCGGGGCATCTGCTCCTTCATCGCTTCGTATTGCTCGGCCTGGGTGTCGAACCGGGTGGTCCTGGACTTGCGAGAAGCGATGTTCTCGCGCCTGGTGCGTTTCCCGGCGGGGTTCTTCGACGAGCGCAGCTCGGGCACCCTGATGTCGAAGATCGCATATGACGTTGCAGGAGTCACCGCTGCGGCTACGTCGGTGCTGACGGTCATGGTGCGCGACTCGATTGCGGTGATCGGGCTGCTTGCGTGGCTCTTCTATATCAACTGGAAGCTCACGCTCGTTGCGCTGGCGGTCTTTCCGCTGGTGTCCATCGTGGTGCGGCTCTTCTCGCGCCGCTTGCGCGAAATGAGCAAAGGCGCGCAGGACGCCATGGGGAGCCTGAGCCACGTCCTGCAGGAGACGATCGAGTCGCACAAGGTGGTGAAGGTCTTTGGCGGCCAGGACTACGAGACGGCGCGCTTCATGAAAGCCAACCAGCAGCTGCGCGGGTTCAACATGCGCCAGACGGTGCCCGCCGCGCTGACCGTGCCGATCACGCAGGTGCTTGCTTCGATGGCCCTCGCGATCATCATTTACATCGGCCTCCAGGAGTCCCTCGCCCAGCGGGCGACGATCGGCGAATTCGTTTCGTTCGTGACCGCAATGCTCATGATGCTGGCGCCGCTCAAGCACCTGACCGAGATCTCCGCGCCGCTGCAGCGAGGGCTCGCCGCCGCGGAGAGCGTTTTCGGCATCATCGACGAGCCAGTGGAAACCGACACCGGAACGATTGCGCTTAGGAGAGCGCAGGGGCGCGTCGTCTTCGAGCGGGTCGGGTTCACATACGCCACCCGGACCGAGCCGGCGCTGAGGGGAATCGACCTGGTCATCGAGCCGGGCGAGACGGTGGCGCTGGTCGGCGGCTCGGGCGGCGGCAAGACCACGCTCGCGAACCTGCTGCCGCGCTTCTATGTACCCTCGCACGGCAGGATTTCGCTCGACGGCCACGATATCCAGCAGCTGACGCTCGACAGCCTGCGCGGCAACATCGCGCTCGTCTCGCAGGAAGTCGTGCTGTTCAACGACACGATTGCGGCCAACATCGCCTACGGACGCATGGCCAGGACGAGCCGGGAGGCGATCGTCGCGGCCGCCGAGGCCGCCTACGCAATGGATTTCATCCAGGACACGCCGCAGGGCCTAGACACCCTGATCGGCGAGAACGGCATGCGGCTTTCGGGCGGCCAGCGCCAGCGCCTCGCGATCGCGCGGGCGCTGCTCAAGGATGCGCCGCTGCTGATCCTCGACGAGGCGACCTCTGCGCTCGACTCCGAATCCGAGCGGCAGGTGCAGGCGGCACTGGAAGCGCTGATGCGCGGACGAACGACCCTGGTCATCGCCCACCGCCTATCGACGATCGAACGCGCCGACCGGATCCTCGTGCTGGAACAGGGGCGCATCGCCGAGTCCGGCCGGCACGCGGACTTGCTGGCCGCGGGCGGCACCTATGCGCGGCTATACAACACGCAGTACGCCGCTGGGACCGATGGCGACACCGCAACCTCCCGCGGCGCATGAGCCCGCTCGACATCATCCATACGGAGTCTTCGGCCGGCTGGGGAGGGCAGGAGATCCGCATCCTGACCGAAGCCCGCGGGCTGCAGGATCGCGGCCATCGCGTGCGGCTGCTGTGCCCGCGGGAGGCGCGCATCCACGATGAGGCGGCGCGATTCGGCGTCGCCGTAGAGGCGCTTCCGATCGGCAGGAAGAACCTGCGCGGGGCCTCGTCGATGATTGGCTGGATCCGGGCCCACAAAGCAGAGCTTGGCGGTGCGATATTCAACACGCACAGCTCAACGGATTCCTGGATGGTGGCGCTGGCGATGCGTGCGTTAGGAAGGCCCTGCCCGGTAGTGCGCACGCGGCACATCTCTGCAAGGGTGCCCCGCAACCGCATGACGCGCTGGCTCTATGTCCGGGCCGCGTCCAGGATCGTGACGACCGGGGAGGCGCTGCGGCTGCAGCTGATCGGCGACCTCGGCATCGACCCTGCGAGAATCGACTCGATCCCCACCGGCATCGATACCGCGCGCTTCTTGCCCGGGGATCGAACGGGGGCCCGGGCAGCGCTGGGCCTGCCGGCCGGCAAGCTGCTGGTGGGCATCGTTGCCACGCTGCGCAGTTGGAAAGGGCATCGCTTCCTTATCGAGGCTTGCTCGCGCATGCCTGACACGGGGCTCGTCATTGTCGGCGACGGGCCGCAACGCGAGGCCTTGCAGGCGCTGATCGCCGCCCACGCAATGAACGACCGCGTCTGGACGCCGGGAAACCAGGCCGATGTGCTGCCCTGGCTGCAGGCGCTCGACGTTTTCGCGCTGCCCTCCTACGCCAATGAAGGCGTGCCGCAGGCGCTGATCCAGGCGATGCTTGCGAGCCTCCCGTGCATCACAACCGCCGCCGGCAGCATTGGCGAGCTTGCCAAACACGAGGAAACCGCTCTCGTCGTGCCGGCGCAGGACGCCGATGCGCTGCGCGCCGCCATCGAGCGACTGGCAACGGATCCCGGGCTTCGAAAGCGGCTCGGGGGCGCAGCGCGGCAGAATTGCGTCGCAAACCACTCCCTTTCGGGAATGCTGGATCGCATGGAAAGCGTCTTCTCTGCGGCGTCAAGAAATGTCAGTAAGTAGTCTGGGGAACCGCGCCAGTACTAGAGGAAAGGGCAATAAATGTCAGTAGTCAGCGCGCCCGGGGAAGACTGATGCCGCGCGGCGCCAACCGCGTGCGCGCCTTGGCCGGCGCCTTGGCGGGAATCCTCAAGCCGCGACTTTCTGCGCGCCCGGTTGCGCCGAAAAAGATCCTCGTCCTTCATGAACTGCTGCTCGGCGACACGCTCATGCTTGCCCCGCTGCTGGCTGCATTGCGGCAGCGTCATTCCCGAGCCGAACTGTTCGTTTCGTGCAGCCCTGAGTATTCGGAGTTGTTTAACGCCAGCCCCTACGGGGTCAAGGTGCTGCCCTACTCGGAAAGGAAGGCGGACGCCCTGTCTGCGCTCTCGCCCGCGTCCGGTTGCGAGCTCGCAATCCTGCCGGGGAACAATCGCCACGCGATTGCGGCGCGCGCCATCGGGGCGCAATGGGTTGTCGGCTTTGCTGGCGGCAGGCCGGCATGGAGGAACCGCGCGGTCGACGAGTTGGTCGACTTGCCCCCCGAGCCCGAGGCGCTTGCGGACCTGTTCACGCGGCTGGCCGGCAGCGGGGACAAAGAAACCGCCGGCCTTCGCTACCGGCCTGACGACTGGCCTGCGCCCAGTGCTGCGCCTTTCGACATCCCAGGCAGTCCCTATGGCGTGCTGCATGTGGGCGCCGGATCCCCGCTGCGGCTTTGGGAGCCGCAGAAGTGGCTCGCTGTCGCGCAGGCCCTGATCTCGAGAGGCATTCAACCGGTCTGGACCGCAGGCCCGAACGAAGAGAAGCTGGTCCGCGCGATCGATCCGGAAAGCCGCTATCGCTCCTATGCGGGACAACTGAGTCTCTCGCAGCTCTGGCAGTTGCTCGCCGGTGCACGGCTCGCGGTCACGCTCGACACGGGAATCGCGCACATGGCCAAGCTCACTTCGACGCCGGTTGCGGCCCTTTTCGGCCCGGGCTCCGCCCAGCTCTTCGGCAAGGGGCGCTTCTGGCGCGATAACCCGTTCGCCGAGGTCACGATCGGGAATTTTGCCTGCCGCGACCAGCACAACCTATTCAAGCGCGAGGTGCAATGGGTCCGCCGCTGCAACCGCAAGCCGCCCGAGTGTCCGCGAGCGCGCTGCATGGAAGCGATTGCGCCGGAGATGGTCCTCGAAGCCCTCCCAGTAGAATAGCGGCATGCTGCTGGTTACTGGAGGCGCCGGATTCATCGGCGCCAATTTCGTCCTCGATTTCATCGCCGCGACGGGCGAGCCTGTCGTGAACCTCGACAAGCTCACTTACGCGGGCAATCCGAGGAACCTCGACGCGCTGCGCGGCGATGCCCGGCACTCGCTGATTGCGGGTGACATCAATGACCGGGCGCTGGTGCGGGAGCTCCTCACGACGCACAAGCCGCGCGCCGTGGTTCATTTCGCCGCCGAAAGCCATGTGGACCGGTCGATTCACGGCCCGGATGCTTTCATCCAGACGAACGTTGTGGGGACATTCAGTCTGCTGGAAGAAGTGCGCTCGTGGTGGACGACACTGCCGGCTGCCGAGCGCGAAAAATTCCGGTTTGTGCACGTCTCGACCGACGAAGTTTATGGATCGCTTTCCGAGGCAGATGCGGCATTTACCGAAACGACCCCCTACGCGCCGAACAGCCCCTACAGCGCATCCAAGGCAGGCTCAGACCACCTAGTCCGCGCGTATCACCATACGTACGGATTACCGACGCTGACGACGAACTGCTCGAACAACTACGGCCCATTCCAGTTCCCGGAGAAGCTCATCCCGTTGATGATCCGCAATGCCCTGGGGGGACAACCGCTTCCGGTGTATGGCGATGGACGCAACGTGCGGGACTGGCTGTACGTCGGGGACCATTGTGTTGCGATTCGCGAAGTCCTTGCACGCGGCACGGTTGGAGAAACCTACAACATCGGCGGCAACGCCGAGCTGGCGAACATCGAGCTCGTGCGAAAGCTTTGCGAGCTGCTCGAGGCGGTTCGGCCATGCAAGGGCGCGCCATACATTTCGCAGGTCGTGCATGTCCGGGATCGCCCCGGCCACGACCGGCGCTACGCCATCGACGCATCCAAGATCCGGTCCGAGCTTGGATGGGTGCCGCGCGAGACGCTGGATTCCGGCCTGGCCAGGACCGTCCAGTGGTATCTGGACAACCAGGCATGGGTGGACGAAGTCTCGACCGGCGCTTACAGGAACTGGATTGATCGCAACTACACAGCGCGTGGCACAGCGTGAGCAAGCCCGCGGGCCAAGCTGAAGCGGTCCCCGGTGCTCGTGCAGGCCTGATTACCGGGATCACTGGGCAGGATGGAAGCCTGTTGGCCCGCCTCCTGCTCGGGAAGGGGTATTCCGTGACGGGCACCACCCGGGACCTCGCGTCGGCTGACTTCTGGCGCCTGGAAGAACTCGGCATCCGCAATCATCCCAGGCTCGAGATCGTGGAACTCGACGTGTCGGATGCTGCCGGTTGCGCGGATGTCGTTGCGCGAGCGCGACCCGACGAGCTCTATAACGTAGCCGGCGTGAGCTTCATCGGCCGGTCACTCGAAGACCCCCTGGGTGCTGCACGAGTGACCGGGCTCGGGGCCTGGAACCTGCTCGAAGCCATCAGGACGCGTTGCCCGAACACCCGGTATTTCCAGGCATCTACGTCGGAGATGTTCGGATACGCGGGCGACTCGCCGCAGGACGAGGAGACCCGGTTCAATCCGGGTACCCCATATGCCGCAGCCAAGGTGTTTGCGCACTCGGCGACCGTGACCTATCGTCAGGCATTTGGCGTGTTGGCTTCGAGCGGCATTCTCTACAATCACGAATCGCCCCTGCGCAGCGATGAGTTTGTCACGCGCAAGATCGCATGCGCAGCCGCGCGCATCAGCAAAGGAATGCAGGAATCCGTGGAGCTCGGGAATCTGGATGCCCAGCGCGACTGGGGCTACGCCCCGGAGTATGCAGAGGCCATGTGGCGCATCCTCCAGCGGGCCTCCGGCGACTCGTACATTCTTGCGACCGGCCGGTTGACCACGGTCAGGGAATTTGTCGAAGCCGCATTTCGTGCGGCGGGCATCGGATTGCGCTGGCAGGGGCACGGCGTCGGAGAGAAGGGAATCGACGATGGCGGTAGGGCTCGGGTAAACGTGTCCGCCGCCTACTTCCGGCCGGCCGAGACGCGCCCGCTGTGCGGAAACCCGGGAAAATCCAGCCGGCTGCTCGGCTGGGACGCAAGGACAGGCGCGGAGGAGCTCAGTCGAATCATGGTCGAAGCGGAACTGAAACGCCTGGAATCGGGGAGGGCGCGGTGAAGGGAATCATTCTGGCAGGCGGCTCAGGCACGCGCCTGTACCCGGTGACGCAGGTCATCTCGAAGCAGCTGCTGCCGATCTACGACAAGCCGATGATCTATTACCCGCTGTCCACGCTGATGCTGGCGGGGATCCGGGACATCCTGATCATCTCGACGCCGCAGGACCTGCCGCGATTCGAGCAGTTGCTTGGGGACGGGACCCAGCTCGGCATCCGGCTGAGCTATGCGAAGCAGCCCGCCCCCGAGGGACTCGCGCAGGCATTCATCATCGGCAGGGAATTCATCGGCACCGACCCGGTGGCGCTCGTTCTCGGCGACAACATCTTCCATGGGCACGAGCTCACCGCGCTGCTCAAGCGGGCGATGCGCCAGGAAAAAGGGGCCACCGTCTTTGCCTACCTCGTCAAGGATCCGGAGCGCTACGGCGTTGTCGAGTTCGACGCGAAGGGGCGCGCCATCAGCATCGAGGAGAAGCCGGCAAAGCCCAAGTCCCGCTACGCGGTGGTCGGGCTCTACTTCTACGACGCAGGCGTAGTGGATGTTGCGGCAGGCCTCAAGCCCTCCGCGCGGGGAGAACTCGAGATCACGGACGTCAACCGAGCTTATCTTGCGCGCGGGGAACTGGAGGTGATCCCAATGGGGCGCGGGCTCGCATGGTTGGACACGGGAACCCACGAATCGCTGCTGGATGCTTCCCAGTTCATCGAAACGATCGAGCGGCGCCAGGGGCTCAAGATCGCCTGCCTCGAAGAGATTGCCTACCGCAACGGCTACATCGATGCCCGTCAGCTCGAGGCACTGGCCCGGCCATTGGCGAAGAGCGGATACGGCGAGTACCTGATGAGGGTGCTTTCCGAGCGCGTCTTCGAATGAAGGTTATTGCCACCGCCATTCCCGATGTGGTGGTCCTCGAGCCCCGGGTATTCGGGGACGATCGCGGATTCTTCCTGGAGCGCTACAACAAGCGGCAATTCCTTTCCGATACCGGGGTCGACGTCGAATTCGTCCAGGACAACCATTCGCGCTCCGGAGGCAACGTGCTGCGGGGTCTCCATTACCAGATCCGGCAGTCGCAAGGGAAACTTGTCTGGGTGGTCGCAGGCGAGGTCTATGACGTTGCGGTCGACTTGCGCCGGCGCTCTCCTACCTTCGGCATGTGGGCCGGCTTTTCGCTTTCCGCCTCGACCCGCCAGATGGCGTGGATTCCACCCGGTTTCGCGCATGGCTTCCTGGTCGTGTCCGAGGATGCCGAGGTGCTCTACAAGACGACGGATTTCTACGCGCCCGAGCACGAGCGCACGCTGCTCTGGAACGATCCGGCCCTCGGAATCACTTGGCCGCTGGAACGCGACGTCGAGCCGGTCCTCGCGGAAAAGGATCGCAAGGGCGTTCCCCTCGAACTGTCCGAATGCTTCGACTAGGCGATCCCTACTGGTCAGGCGATGCGGGGATTTTTCTTCGACATCCCGAGTCCCAAAGCGATTCGGGGACGTGAGGCCAGGAATCGCGCCGCGCTTCGCAGGTGCCAAAGTGCGTAACGAACGTTGCGCCGGCTTTCGCGACGCGCATCGTGCACGACTGACACCTGGGTGCTGACCGCGACTTCGAGGCCGAGGTCGCGGAGCCTCGCGCAGAGGTCGACGTCTTCGTAGTAAAGAAAATACCTTTCGTCGAATCCGCCCACTGAGCGTAGTGTCCCGGTGCGAAACAGCATGAACATGCCGGCCACCCAGTCCGGAAAATAGGTGTTCCGCCCCTCTGGCGGGATCGTACGCGGTGCATGCCCAAATACTTTTGCGGCTAGCTTGAAAAGGGTGGGGAAGGCGCGCGCGTGATCTTCAGGCAATTGATTGGGGCCTACCACCGACGGCGCGACGACGCCGATATGCCCGTCCGCAGCGACTTTCCGTAGGGCAGGAAAAGGATCTGCAAAAAGGCGGATGTCCGGATTGAGGACGCAGAAAAGCCCGTCGCCTGCGCGTTTCAATGCGGTGTTGTGATTTGCCCCGAAACCCTTCGGCGATCGATTCTCTATGATCTCGATTGGAAACGGATAGTCGCCCGTCGGGAGCGGCGGTGCTTCGGGAAGGTTCTCCGTGACGATCAGCCTGAACGGGGTTGTTACGTTCCGGCGAAGATCCTCGAGCAGTCCCAGCAGGAGTTCGCGTTGCCGGTGACTCACCACCGAGAGCACCAACTCCGGCGGTCCGGTCGTATCCGGCACTAGAACACTTCCACCGCCGGGATGGGGACGACGAACTTGCCGCCCCAAGCGCGGATGCCGGCCATCTGGCCGGCGATCTCGTCCCGCAGGTTCCAGGGCAGGATGAAAAGGTAGTCCGGCTTAGCTTTGAAGATTTCTTCCGGTGCGAGAATCGGGATGTGAGTACCCGGAAGCAACAGGCCCTGCTTGTGGGGGCTGCGATCCACCGTGAACCCAAGGAACTCGATCCCTACGCCGCAATAGTTGAGCAACGTGTTTCCCTTGGCCGGTGCGCCGTAGCCCGCGACTTTTTTCCCGGCGCGCTTCGCGGCAATGAAGAAATCGAGCACCTCGCACTTGGTCCGCACGACCTGGTCGGCAAACCGGCGGTACGCCGCCAGGTCGCGCAGGCCTTCGGATTGCTCTTTGGCAAGCAGGGCTTGCACCGAAGGCCTGGCCGGCTTGGAGGCGTCATCCGCGTGGCATCCGTGCACGCGCAGCGAGCCCCCGTGGGTGGGAACTTCGTCCACGTCGAAGACGCGCAGGCCGTGCGCGGCGAACAAGTCCGCCACGAAGCCAAGCGAGAGGTAGGAGAAATGTTCGTGGTAGATCGTGTCGAACTGGTTGTGCCGCATCAGTTGCATCAGGTGCGGAAACTCGACCGTGATCCGGCCGTCCGGTTTCAGGGCGTTCTTGAACCCCTGGACGAAGTCGTTGATGTCCGGCACATGCGCAAGCACGTTGTTCGCGGCGATCAGGTCGGCGGATCGCCCGGCTGCGGCCAGCGCCGCGCCCTTTGCCGCGCCAAAAAACGCAACGTCGGTTGGAATCCCCTTGTCGATGGCGACTTTCGCGACGTTCGCGGCCGGCTCCACGCCGAGCACCGGCACCCCCCGCTGCTTGAAATATTGCAGCAAGTAGCCGTCATTGCTTGCCACTTCCATCACCAGCGAATCGGGGCCCAGCTTCCAGCGCCGCACCATGTCTTCGGCGTAGGACTCGCAGTGTTTCAGCCAACTGTCGGCATACGACGAAAAATAAGCGTAGTCCGAGAAGATCCGGTCGGGCGTCTCGAACTCGGCGAGCTGGACCAGGAAGCAGGATCCGCATACATAGGCATGCAGCGGGAAGAAGCGCTCCATCGCATTGGCCTGCGCTGGCGCAAGGTAGGAATTGGAAAGCGGGGACATGCCGAGATCGGCAAACGTCTCGGAGAGGCCCGACTTGCAGAATCGGCAGCGATACATGGACTCAGTCTGGGTGAAATGAGGAATTGGTCAATGGACAGCTTGCAGTGACTGGAACCGGGCGATCTGTGCCTTGGTTACCGCGCGCATATCGGCGCCGGAAAGCATGGCCTTGTGCCATTCCACGGTCCAGGCGAGCGCCGTGTCGACGCCGATCCGCGGCTGCCACCCGAGATGCGCGCGCGCCTTCGAGCAATCGAGCTTCAGGAACGAGGCTTCATGGGGATGCTCCCCTTGGTCGATCGTGAATGCCGCTCCCGGACCCCAAAGGGTCGAGAGCTTTTGCACAATCGCGCCGACCGGGATTGCATCGGAATCTGCCGGGCCGAAGTTCCAGCCGGAGGCATATTTTTCGCCCCCGTCGCCAGACAATTTCTCGGCAAGCGAAAGGTAGCCGCCAAGCGGCTCGAGGACGTGCTGCCACGGCCGCTGCGCGTTCGGGTTGCGCACACGAATGGCTTCCTGCACGGACATGGCGCGAATGAAGTCGGGTACGAGTCGATCCGCGGACCAGTCGCCGCCGCCGATCACGTTCCCCGCGCGCGCCGACGCGATCCCTGTTTTGGCCGGTTTGTTCCTGCCTGAAGCGAAAAACGACTGGCGATAGGCCGCCGTGACGAGCTCTGCGCAGCCCTTGCTGTTGCTGTAGGGATCGAATCCGCCCATCGGGTCGGTCTCCCTGTAACCCCAGACCCATTCGTTGTTCTCGTAGCACTTGTCGCTGGTGACGACCACGGCGGCCTTGACGCTGCCGGCCATGCGGATGGCTTCCAGGAGATGCACGGTGCCCATCACGTTCGTCGAATAGGTGCCGACCGGGTCGGCGTATGAAGGCCGCACGAGCGACTGCGCGGCGAGGTGAAAAACGATTTCCGGCTGGATCTCCGAGACCAGTTTCGTGAGCTTCTGCGGGTCGCGCACGTCGCCAAAAATCGACCGCATGCCTTTGGCCACTCCCGCCGTCTCGAAAAGGCTCGGCCGTGTTGCGGGCTCAAGTGCGTAGCCAACCACCTCCGCGCCGAGATCTTGAAGCCAAAGTGCAAGCCAGCCGCCCTTGAAGCCGGTATGACCGGTAACGAGCACCTTGCGGCCGGACCAGCCTCCAGCGTTCATCGCCATGTCTTCCAAGGCGCCGCGCCGCTGCTCCACAGTTCTTCGAGGTGATTCTTGTCCCGCAGCGTGTCCATGGGTTGCCAGAATCCCTTGTGGAAATAGGCGCCCAGCTGGGAGCGCTTCGCAAGCTGCTCCATGGGCGCGCGCTCCCAAACCGTAGCGTCGCCCTCGATGAAATCGATGACCTTCGGCGACAGCACGAAGAAGCCCCCGTTGATCCAGCCGCCATCGCCCTTGGGCTTTTCCTCGAATGCGGAAATTTTCGCGCCATCGAGGATCAGCGACCCGAATCGTCCCGGCGGTTGGACCGCCGTCAGAGTTGCCATTCGTCCCGAATTGCGGTGGTCCTCGATGAGGTCGCGAATATTCACGTCGCTGACGCCGTCACCGTATGTGAAACAGAAATCCTCGTCGCCAAGATATTGCCTTACTCGTCTGAGGCGACCGCCCGTCTGCGTCGATTCGCCAGTCTCGACGAGGGTGACTTTCCACGGCTCGGCGCTGTTCTGGTGGACCTGCATCGAGTTGCCCGACAGGTCGAACGTCACGTCCGACATATGGAGGAAATAGTTTGCGAAGTATTCCTTGATGACGTAGCCCTTGTACCCCAGGCACACGACGAATTCAGTCAGCCCGAACGAGGAGTAGATTTTCATGATGTGCCAGAGAATCGGCTTGCCGCCGATCTCGATCATGGGCTTGGGCTTCAAATGCGACTCTTCGCTGATGCGGCTGCCGAGCCCGCCGGCAAGAATGACGACTTTCAAGCGATCTTCTCCGTTTGCCACGCAAGGTTCGGCCGGACGGCGCCCGGCATGCTGCCACCCCAGTCGCCCCGGGAAGCCGTGCCTTCGATCGGGTCGCGGACGTTGAACGAAACGGCGCCCGGCTCGAAAAAATGGACTGTTACACCCGTTGTAAACGTAGTCAATCCGAAGCCGACGAAATAGCTGCCCTCGTTGAGGAGGTTTCCCGGGATTTCGCAGCGGGCGACATAGGTGCCGGGCCCGGTGGCATTGCGGCTCGTGTCCACCGAAACGAACGCGGCAGTGCCGTCGGCCGTATGGAAGTGAAAATTCGGGACGAACGGGCCGGGATGGGAATCGAGCACTTCGAATTCCATTTCGATGCAGGCGTTCTCCGAGATCAGCACCTCCATCGACGGAGCGCCCTTGGCGTCAAGCACCCTGCCCGAAACAAGGCGGACGTGAGCGTTGCCGATCTTGCGCACGCCGTTTCTCAAGTCAAACGACGCCGGCGACGACGAGCCGTCCCGATAATATTTCATAACCACGCCCGCCACGTCGCCCGAAGCAATGATCCTGCCGTTTTCCAGCAGCATCGCGGAAGTGCAAAGCGAGGAAATCGAGCCGAGATTGTGGCTCACGAACAGGACGGTTCGGCCGCTGTTCGTGATCGATTCGATCTTGCCGAGGCATTTCTGCTGGAATGCCAGGTCCCCGACGGCAAGCACCTCGTCGATCAGCAAAATGTCGGGATCCAGGTGGGCTGCGACTGCGAACGCCAGCCTCATGTACATGCCGGACGAGTAGTGCTTGACCGGCGTATCGATGAAGCGCTCTACACCTGCAAATGCGACGATCTCGTCGAATTTGCGCAACGTTTCCGCGCGGGGCATTCCAAGGATTGCGCCATTGAGGAATACGTTCTCGCGGCCGGTGAGTTCGGAGTGAAAGCCGGTGCCCACCTCGAGAAGGCTGGAAAGGCGGCCGCGGATTTCGATCCGCCCAGTCGTTGGCTCGACGACCTTGCTGAGCATCTTGAGCAACGTGGATTTTCCGGCGCCGTTGCGGCCGATGAGGCCCACTCGTTCGCCGGTCTTGATCTCGAAGCTGGCGTCCTTGACCGCCCAGAACTCCTCGGTCACATCGCGAGTCGCCGATCCGCGGCCGGTAAGCCTCCGAAAGCCTGCCGAAATTTCGTCCCGCAGTGTGTGATAACCGCGCTGACCGCCATGGACGATCCTGTAGCGCTTCGAGAGATTGGTGACCGAAATGGCGCTTGTCATCGGAAGCTCATATGACATCGGCGAGGTCGCGTTCGGTGCGGCGGAAATAGCGCAGGCCGGCGAACAGAAAAACGAAAGCCGACGCAAGCGACAGGACGAGGGCGGGGAGGTGAACCGCCTGATTTGGGAACGAGGCCCACCGAAAGCCTTCGATCACCCCGACGACCGGATTGAGCGAGTAAAGCAAACGCCAGGGGTAAGGAACCAGGTCGCTCGGGAAGATCACGGGCGAGAGGTAAAGGCCGAACTGCAGGACGAAAGGCAGGACGATTCCCGTGTCGCGATACCGCACGTGCAAGGCGGCGGCCCATGCGCCAAGACCGAAGGCCAGCATGCCCGTCGCCAGTGTCAGCGGAATGAGCAAGAGAAGCCGCCAAGTGGGCGCCACGCCGAAGAAGAGCAGCATCGGAACCAGCAGGGCGAGGGCGACGAGCATGTCGATCAATGCGACCGCCGTCGCCACCATCGGCAAGAGGAGCCTCGGGAAATAGACTTTGGAAACCAGCCCCGAGTGCGCGGTCAGGCTGGTGCTCGAATCCGCGATGGCCGAGGCGAAAAAGAGCCACGGCACCAGCGCCACGTAGATGAAGGGCGCATGTGGCATCCCGCCTGACGGCACTTGCACCAGCTTGCCGAAGACGAGGGCGAAAACGAGGGCCGTCAGGAGCGGCTTGAGGAGCGTCCACGCCAGGCCCAGTGCGGTCTGCTTGTACCGGATCAGGATGTCGCGCCACACCAGGATGTAGAACAGTTCGCGAAAGCGCCACAGGTCCTGGAAATACTCGATGTTCGCGCGGCCGGCCTCGATGACGGTCAGCCTCTTCACGCCAGCGGCTGATATCGCGTCAGGCATGGCCGCGCCGACCTTTGCGCCAGAGCCGTTCGAAAAAATGCGGCTGGACCGCGTCCTTGCGGTCATAGACGGGCGACCAATCGCCTTCCAGCCTCATGTTTTCCCCAGTCACGCGGTAGCCATCGGCCGGGTTCTCCCAGTCGAGCCATTGCTTGAGGTACACATAGCGCCCCGCCAACCGCTCGGCTTGCCGCAGGTAGTGGTCGATCTGGGCCGCGGCCATTTCGGGCAGTGTGCTGATCGACGCGAAAATGTCGAAATAGCCCCCGGGAAAGAGCTCGAGCTGGTTCGGCGTGAAAAAGAGGACATCGGCCGCCGCGATCTCTTTTTCGACTTCCGAAAGCGCATCGAAGTGCCTGAACTTGAACACCTTCAGATTGGTGTTCGCAGCGGCGAGATACCACTGCGACACATACAGCGCGGGGGGGATATCGAAAACGAAATACTTCGTGCAGCCATCCGCCAGGAAAACGTTAGCCAGCCGCCCGTATCCGGCGCCGAGTTCGGCAACCCGCTTGGGCGAGCGCGCCAACTCATGGTCGTCGCTGAGGATGGCGTTGTACTCGCGAATGGAATTCGCAAGGTCCTGGGAAATCAACCTTTCGCGCCGGGTCAGCTCGATC
>JANMDK010000319.1:0-14101 GCA_031376265.1 Pseudomonadota bacterium | reverse complement strand
CCGGGCTTGTTGTCGACGACGATGCCGACGCCCATCTGCTTGGACAGCTCGTTGGTCATCACGCGCATCAGCACGTCGGGTGAGCCCCCGGCGGCGGAGGGGACGATGAAGCGGATCGGCTTTTCCGGCCAGGCGGCGTGTGCGGGAAGAGCGGCGAGCAGCAGCGCCAGCGCAAGAAAATTCCTTTTCATCGTGCTTTTGCCTCTGGAAGTGCGGCGATTTCGGTCAGTGCCTCGTCGAGGCTCCGAACCTCGCCCCAGCCGACGCGGATCATCTCGATTGCGGGATCGTGCAGGTGGGGCAGGGTGGTGCCGGTGGCCTCCTCGACCACGATCGGCTTGTAATCGCGGAAATTCGCGTCCTTGGAGGTCGCCGCCACGCACTGGTTGGTCAGCACGCCGGCGAAGAGCACGGTCTCGGCCTTGAGGCCCCGCAGGATCCCGTCGAGGCTGGTGTTGAAGAAAGCGCTCAGGCGCGTCTTGTCGACATACCAGTCATCCTTGTTCGCGCCGAGACCGTCGAGGATTTCGGCGCCCCAGGTGCCCTGGCGCAAGCCGCCGTCCCTGAGGAACGGGCGCAGCTGGAAGAACACGCCGCCGTCGGTGCCGTCGCGAAAGCCGTGGCGGGTCCAGATCACCGGGATGCGTTTTACGCGGGCTCCGGCCACGAGCGCGCGCGTCGGCGCGATCGTCCGCTGCATGTGCGAAATGTCGACGCCGGATTTGGCGTACCAGCCGTCGTCGTGGAGGAAATCGTTCTGCGGGTCGATGACGACAAGAGCGGTGCGCGAAGGCACGAGGTTCCATCGCGCGAGGGCGAAGGGGTCGATCGAGTCGGAATTGCGGGCCGCACTCTTGGCAGTTGCTGCTGGCATGTCGCACTCCGGTGAAATCGGGCGTAGCCGAAATATAGCAGCGGCTGCCGGATGCCAGCGGGCCGAGGATGACGACGAGGTCCGACATGAATCGGGACAGCGGATTCGAACGAGTTGATAAAGTGTCATCCGAAATGTGCTGGTTGACAACCGGCACGCTCCTTGTGCTTGGCCAACCGGCGAAAGGGCATGAACGTCATCCTGCACCTCGGTCTCGGCGCCTTCCACCGGGCGCACCAGGCAGTGTTCCTCCAGCGTCTCCACGATCTGGGCGAGGAAGACTGGTCAATCGTCGGCGCAAACCTGCGCGACGACCAGCGGCAAGTGGAGGAGGCGCTCGCAAGCCAGGGCGCGGCTTACACGCTGGAAACGGCGGCGCCGGACGGCACACTGGCGTACGAATGGATCCGCTGCATCCGCCGCGTGATCCCGTTCCGCGCGGACCTTGGCGAGTTGATCGAAGCCGGGGCGGACCCGCGCACGCGCATCCTCTCCATGACCGTGACGGAGGGCGGCTACGAGGCCGGCGCCCCGCTGTATCCGGCGCTGCACGCCATCCTCAGCGCGCGGCGCGCCGGCGGCGCCGGCCCGGTGACGTTGTTGAGCTGCGACAACGTGCGCTCCAACGGCGCGCGGCTCAGGCGGGGATTGCTCGAGTACCTGGCCGCGCGTCGCGACGAGGATGGATCGAAGTGGCTCGATGACAATGCGACCTTCCCCGACTCGATGGTGGATCGCATCACGCCACAGGCCGACCCGGGCTTGCGCGAGCGGGTGCGTGAGGCCACGGGCCGGGACGACCGCGCCCCGATCCGCAGCGAGCGCCACCTGCAATGGGTGCTCCAGGACCGGTTCTGCAACGGCCGCCCGGCCTGGGAGAGGGTCGGCGCGCAGTTCACCGACGAAGTCACCGCTTATGAGGACGCCAAGATCCGGATGCTGAATGCGAGCCACAGCGTTCTTGCGTGGAGTGGTGCGCTGCGCGGGCTGCGCTACATCCACGAGGCCGTGGCCGATCCCGCTACCCGGGCATTGGCGCGGGAGTTCCTTGCGTGCGACGTCGCGCCCTGCCTCTCCCAAACCCCGATCGACCTGCCGGCGTATGGCGCAGCCATCCTCGAGCGCTTCTCGAACGCGCACCTCGCCGACACCATCGAGCGGATCGCAGGCGAGAGCGCCACGAAGGCGCGCACTTTCATCCTGCCGACGCTGCTCGACCTGCTTGGGCGCGGTGCTCCGCTCGCCAACGCCGGTGCGGTTGCGGGGCTCTACTTTCGCTACCTCGACGCCGCCCGCCGTGGCGCGCTCGCCTTCGAATATCGGGACGAGCTCCTCGGCCGCGATGCGCTGGAGCAGCTCTTCGCTTCGCCCGATCCGGTCGGCCGCTTCTGCGCGGATTCGCGCATCTGGGCCGAAGCCGCCGGCGATCCGCTCTTCGCCTCAGCGGTCCGCGACGCCGTCGCGCAGTAGGGGAACTACCCGGGCCGTTGCGAAAACGACCGCTCGAACACGCCTTCCGCGATCCGGTTCTTGAGGACCTCGATCGAGCCGCCGGCGATCATCCAGCCCCGGCAGCGCCGCACGCAGTATTCCACAAGCGACTCCTGGCTGTAGCCGGTGCCGCCCATGACCTGCAGGGCTTCGTTGGCGACCTCGAAGCCGGCCTGGTTGCAGAAGGCTTTTGCGATCGCGGTTTCCTCGGCGGACGGGAATCCGCGGTCGGCATTGGCCGCTGCGCGATAGAGCAGCAGCTGGCCGGCGTCGAGCCTGATTTTCATGTCGGCGAACTTCCACTGCAGGCCCTGGAACTCGCTTAGCAGGCGCCCGAACTGCTTCCTCTGCATCGCCCACTGGCGGGCCTCCTCGAACGCGTAGCGCCCGAGCGCAAGCGAGCGCGAGGTATTGCCGATGCGCTCGACGTTGAAGCCGGCGATCTGCTTCTTGAAGCCGCCTTCGCGCAGCACGACCATCTCCGGCGGCACGTAGACGTTGTCGAAGTAGAGCTGCGTCCATTCCTCGCCGGACATGAAAGCCGACGGCTCGCCGCGCCGCAGGCCTTCGGCTTTGGTATCGATCAGCACCGAGCCGATGCCGCCGACGCCGGGACCGAAGCGCACGTAGGCGAGGATCACATCGGCGTAGCCCGAATGCGTGACGAACACCTTGCTGCCGTTGACGCGGAAGCCGTCGCCGTCGGGCGTTGCGGTTGTCCTTAGGTCGGTGACTGCGCTGCCGGCCTCGGGCTCGGTCATGCCGACCGAGATCACCGCTTCGCCCGCGAGGATCCGCGTGAGGTATTTCTCTTTCTGCTGCGGCGTGCCGTACTCCGCGAGCACGCGCACCGGGCCGAAGTTGCCGGCCTGCACCACGTCCGCGCTGCGCGGGCAGACGGACGCGACCGCCTCTATCGCGATCACCGCATCCATGAGCGTGCCGGCCTGGCCGCCATCGGCCTCGGGCATCGTGATGCCGAGCAGGCCTTGCTTGGCCATGAGCTTCGCGACATCCCACGGGTGCGCCGGGTCGTGCGCCCGCGCGAGCTTGCCTGCGGCTAGGTGCTTTTCGGAGAAGCGGCGCACCGAATCGCGGAACTCGACCTGCTCGGGACTGAACTCGAAATTCATGGTGCTTCCTTCAAGACGACCAGGCCATCGACGGCAGTAGCCCCATCTTCCGAAACGATCAGCGGATTGATCTCGGCTTCCGCCACCGGCCGGCCTTCGAGCAATGCGAGGCGCGACATCGCAACGACGGCGCGGGCGAGGGCGTCGATGTCGCCCTTGGGCAGGTTGCGGAAGCCGCGCAGGATCGCGAAGCCCTTCACCTTTTCGATCATCGCGTGCGCCTGCGCCTCGTTCACCGGCGCGCACTCGAGCGCCGTATCGCGATAGATCTCCGCAAGCTGGCCGCCGAGGCCGACGAGCACGATCGGCCCGACCATCGGGTCATCGCGATAGCCCACGATGGCTTCCGCAATCCCGGCGGCCATCGATTGCACGAGCACGCCTTCGATCTCTGCCTGCGGCGAATGGGCGCGGACCTTGGCCAGCATCGCCTTCACTTGTGCGTCGTAGGCCGCGCGGTCTCCGATGCCGAGCGCAACACCGCCGGCCTCGGTCTTGTGCAGGATGTCTTTCGAGAGGACCTTGGCTGCGACCGGGTGGGGGATCGCGTGGTCGTATGAGGGCGCGCGCGCGATCTGGCGGCGCACGGTGGCCACGCCAAGCGACTCGAAAAGCGAGAGCGATTCGGCTTCATCGAGCGTGGCCCGCCGCGGAACGTTGGACGGCCACGCCGGGGACTTTTCCTTGGTTGCTTCGACTGGTGCATGCCATGCGAAGTAGGCGCCGAGCGCATCCGCGCATCCTTCCGGCGTACGGAACGCCGGCACGCCCGCTTCGGCCAGCAGACGCAGTGACGCTTCTGCATGCGGCGCCAGGAAAGCCGCCAGCGGTTTTTCTCCATGCTTTACGCCGACGATCGGCTTCACCGCGAGTTGTGGATGGAACTGCGCCGACGAGCCAACGACTGCGAGGGCCGCATCGCAGTCGTCACGCGCGAGCAGCGCTTCGAGAACCGCGCGGTATTTGTCGGCCGTGGCCGCGAGCGTCAGGTCGATGATCGGCGCCTTGCGGATCGCAACGCCTTTCTCCTTCAGCGATGCGATCAGCGCGTCGTCCGGGGTGAGCGTTTCCATGCCGAGCGTGCCGAGGCGATCCACCACGCTCGCCGCACCGCCACCCGTAGTGGTGACGACGGCGACGCGCGGCTTGCGCCCAAGCATCGGCGGCTTGCGTCCCGAAAGCAGCGGCACGATCTCCACCAGCGTCTCGAGCATGTCCACGCGCGCGATGCCGTTATGGCGGAACCAGGCATCGACCGCGGCATCGCTGCCGGCCAGCGCGCCGGTATGCGACTTGGCTAGCGCCTCGCCGAGTTCGGAGCGCCCCAGCTTATAGGCAACGATGGCCTTGCCGTTCGCATGTGCGAGGCGCGCAGCCTTGGCGAGGCGCTCCGCATCCCGGATCGTCTCGAGGAACAGCAGGATGACTTTCGTTTCGGCGTCGACCGCGAGCATCTCGGCAAGCTCGCCGACGCTAAGGTCCGATTCGTTCCCCACCGAGACGAGCTTCGCAAAGCCGAGGCCCCGCGGCGCGCCGCGCGATAGCAAGGTGCCGATGATGGTGCCGCTCTGCGAGACCACGCTCGCGCCGCCGCGCGGCAGGGTGTCTGCCTCGAAGGCTGCATTGACCGTGATCAGCGAGCCGTTCGCCACGTTGGCAAGGCCGATCGAGTTCGGGCCGATGATCCGCACGCCCAGGGACTTCGCCAGTGCCACGAGTTCCGCTTCGCGCACCGCGCCTTCGTCGCCGGTTTCGGCGAAGCCGTCGCTGTAGATCGTCGCCACCGGCACTTTCTTCTTCGCGCAGTCGCGCAGGACCGCCTCGACGCCGGAGGCCGGCACCATGACGAAGGCGTGGTCGATTTCGCCCGGCGCATCGGCGAGCGTCGGGTAGGCCGGCTCGCCGAGGATCTCGCTGTGCCCCGGGTTGATCGGCACGATCCGCCCGGTGTAGCCGTGCTTGCGCATGAAGCGCTGCGGGCGGGCGGTGTTCTTGCCGGCATCGCCCGATGCGCCGACCAGCGCGACCGAGCGCGGCGCGAAAATCGCCTCGGCCAGCCGTTGGGCGAGCTTGTCCGCCATCAGCCGAGTTCTGAGACGTGCGGGATCTTCTCCAGCCGCCAGAGCTTCGCGACCAGCGCCTTGGCCGCGGTGTCGCCGAGCACAGGGCCGGCGAGTTCCAGGTATTTGTCCTCGAGGTCGCGGTCCGTCAGCGGGAGTTCGGGATCGCCCTTGCGTGCCGGCTGCAGGTACTCCGCGGTGCGGCCGTCTCGCGTCTCGATCGACACGCGCGCCGCGCGCTGGTTGGGGAAGGCGGCGTCGAGTTCCGAGTCGATCGACACGTCGATCTTCTTCATGAGCTCGCGCGTGACCTTGTCGTCCATGCGCGCCGGCTCGAAAGCCGCGAGCCGAACGCTGCCATGGACCAGCGCGTTGGCCACCACGTACTTGAGGCTGAAGCGTGCTTCTGCCGGTGTCTTCGGATCCTCGTAGCCGGAGACTTCCTTGGCCGCGCGGTAGGAGCCGACCTTGACGCGGGCGATCTCCGCCGGCTTCGCGCCGAGCTGCCGCTGCGCTTCCTGCGCGCCGTCGATTGCGGCAAAGGTATGCCCGCAGCACGCGTGGTTCTTGAAGGTCATCATCGTGACGTGATGCACTTTGCCGAGTGTGGCGAGTGCCTTGTCCCAGTCGGGTCCGTCGCTCATGGCCTTGCCGAAGCCGGCTTCGCCCTCGATCACATCGAGCGATCCGGTGACGCCCTCGCGCGCGCCGGCAGCCGCAAGCACGCCCGCCTCGGCCGCGTGGCCGGCGTGCAGGGGTTTGGACATCGAATCCATGCGGAAGGCCTGTTGCAGCGCCGCGGCAAACGTCGCCGACGTGGCGAGCGCGTGGGCGAAGCGCTTCGCGTCGAGCCCGTAGATCTCGGCGGCGGCCGAGGCGGCCCCGAAGCTGCCGACCGTGCCGGTGTTATGCCAGTACTTGTAGTGCGCGCGGCCCATCGCGGCGCCGATGCGGGTCGAGATCTCGTAGCCGACGATGACGGCGCGAAGGAAAGCCTCGCCGGTCACGCCCGCGGTCTGCGCAGTCGCCAGCGCCGCCGCTATGGTCGGCGCGCCCGGGTGGTAGATGCCGAACTTGAAGATGTCGTCGACTTCGAGGGTATGTGACGCGGTGCCATTGATCAGTGCTACTGCGCGCGTAGAGCCCCTTCTCCCCAAAGCGAGGCGCGCCGTGCCGCGGTCGAGGTCCTCGGCCAGTGCCTTCTCCAGCAATGTGGCCGGGGCGACGACGGCGCCCGGGAACAGCGCCGCATACCAGTCGATCACCGTGCGCTTGGCGTGATGCAGCGCCTCGGCGGGGATCGGCTGCTTGCGGGTGCCGGCGGCATAGTCCGCGAATCGTTCAACGACGTACATCCCACACCTCGAAATGTCAGTAAGTTATCCGGAGAGCCGCTCTGGTGCTTGAGTTTGGCCCAATAAATGTCAGTAGCGCCTCAGGCGTAGCCGAGCCGCCGGTCGCGCTCGTCCGCGGCCGCATCGCGCAGTTTCGGGTCTCCAAAACCGCCGCCGCCCGGCGTGCGGATTAATAGCGTATCGCCCTTCGCAAGCATCAGCTGCACGCGCGCATCGGCCACCGGTTTGCCATTGTGGTGCACCTCGCCGAGCGCGCCCGCGCCGCCGCCCAGCAGTCCCGGCGCCGGGAACTTGAGGCGCTCCATGATGAAGAGGGCTGGCAAGGGCGTCGGGTGACGATTCTCCAGCAGGATGTCCTGCCCGAGCCCGCCGCGGTGCTGGCCGGCGCCGCCGGAGCCGGGGCGCAGCTTTTTATATCGCGTGATGAAGGGCGTGTCCCGCTCGACGATTTCGGAGGGCGTCGACGAAATGTTAGACGGCCACGAGAGCGCCGGCTCGCCGTCCTTCTGCGCCGTGCCGCCCATGCCGCCGTTGAAGAAGAACACGTTGGCGAAAGACTTGCCGTCGGCCTTGACGCCGGCCACGGTGAGGATCCAAAGCGGTGAGCCGGGCGCGGCCATGAGCTTCTCCGGGATCACGCCCGTAAGCGCACCCATGACAAGTGGCGGCACGTAGTGTCCTGTGGCCGCCCGCCCGCCGGTCGAAGCCGGCATTTTCGGATTCAGCAGGCACCCCTCCGGCGCGGTGACCTTGATCGGCCGGAACATGCCTTCGTTGTTCGGCAGGTCGTGCAGCAGCGCGGCCTTGATGGCGAACGCCGTCATCGCGTAGGTGTAGGCCAGCACGCAGTTGATCGCGCGCGGCTGCTGCGGCGAGGTGCCGGTGAAGTCGGCCAGGATCTCGCCGCCGCGGATCGTGATCGCCACGCGGAACTTGAACGGGGTGTCGATGCCGTCCGTGAGGAACTCGTTGGTGTAAGTGCCTTCGGGCAGCGCCGAGATCGCGGCGCGCATCGCATTTTCCGCCAGGCCGAAAAGCTGCGCGCCCAGGCGGTCGAGGTCGGCGAGCGCATGGTCGTGCATCAGCTCGAGCACGCGCTGCTCCATGAGACCCAGGGCGCTCGCTTGCGCAAAAATATCGCCCACCGTCTGGTCTGGCGTGCGCACGTTGGTCCGCAAGAGGTGCAGCAGGCTCTCGTCCGGCTTGCCGGCGGCGAGCAGGCGCATCGGCGGGATATGGAAGCCTTCCTCGTAGATTTCCCTCGGCTCGGCCGAGCGGATGCGCCCGCCGATGTCCGGCACATGCGAAGTGGTCGCCGCAAACGCCACCAGCCTGGCGCCGAGGAAGATCGGCTTCACCAGCGAGATGTCGTTGAGGTGGCCGGTGCCGTGCCACGGGTTGTTGGTGATGTAGATGTCGCCGGCGCGCATGTGCTGCACGCCGATCGTGGCGATCATGTGGCGCGTGGTGGCCGGCAGCGTCGCGATGAAGGAGGGGATGCTCGCGGTGTTCTGCGCGAGGGAGTTCCCCGCGGCATCGGTCAGCACGCAGGAATAGTCGTTCGCCTCGATCGACAGCGTGGAGAACGAAGTCCGCACGATGACCTTGGCCGCCTCGTCGGTGACCGAGCGCAGGCGCGTCCAGAGGACTTCGAGTGTGGTCGGATCGAACTGCGGGATTGACTGCGCGCTCATGCGACCTCTACGATCAGGTTGCCGGTATCGGCGAGCGTCACCCGGCCGCCCGGCGCGACGACGAGTGTCGAGCCGTCCTCCTCGACCAGCAGCGGTCCGGGAGCCGCAAAGCCCGCGCCGATCTGTTCGCGGCGGTATACGGCCGTGTCGACCTTGCCGCCGGCTTCCTTGAAGAACACCTTGCGCATCTGCGGCGCGCCTTTGGCGGCAGCCGAAGGTTTCCCTTCCGATCCGGCGTGCGCCGCCGCAGCGCTTGCCGTAACGCGGATGTTGACGAACTCCACCGTCACTTGCGGCGGCGTGTTGGTGAATTTCTCGCGATAGCCTTTTTCAAACGCCGCCCGCAGGACCTGTCGGTCGGTGTATGGGCCCGCCGGTAGCGGTACCGAAAGGTAGAAGCCCTGGCCGACGAAGCGGCCGTCGGCATTGCGCTCGATTACCGCATCGACCTGCTTCGCGCCGGTTTTCGCAAGCGTGGCGAGCGCCTCCTCTTCGAGCGCGCGGAAACGCGCTTCCAACGTATTGAGGTCCGCGACATCGAGCTTGAGGCCGACCGTGGCCACGCGATCGACTCGCGCCGGCGCCGAGATGAGGCCGATCGCCGAGGCCACGCCGGCGGAGGGCGGGCAGATCATTGTCTTGAGGCCGAGTTTCTTTGCGACCTGGTAGCCATGCACCGGGCCGCCTCCACCCGTGGCCAGCAGCACGTAGGCGCGCTGGTCGCGGCCGCGCTCGGCAATGTGCACGCGCGCGGCGCTCGCCATGTTTTCGTTCACCACGTTGACCATGCCCCAGGCCGTGTCGAGCATCGAAAGGCCCATGCGCTTGCCGAGCGCTTCGAGCGCCGCTTCGGCCTTGGCCTTATCGATGCGGATCGTGCCGCCGGCAAAGTAGTCGGGGTTCAGCACGCCGAGCGCGAGGTTGGCGTCGGTCACCGTGGGCTCCAAGCCGCCGAGGCCGTAGCACGCCGGTCCCGGCACCGAGCCCGCGCTGCGCGGCCCGACCTTGAGCAGGCCGATCGAATCCGGCGCCGCGATGCTGCCGCCGCCGGCGCCGATCTCGATCAAGTCGACGCTCGGCACGCGGATCGGCAGGCCGCTGCCTTCCATGAAGCGCCGCGTGCGGCCGGCCTCGAACCCCTGCGCGACCAGCGGAATGCCGTTGTCCACGATGCAAAGCTTGGCCGTGGTGCCGCCCATGTCGAAGGCGAGGATTCGCTCGTAGCCTTTGCCGAGGTAGGCCGCGGCCAGCGCCCCGGCCGCGGGCCCGGATTCGAGCAGGTGGACCGGCGCGGACTTGGCTTCGGCGATATGCGTGAACCCGCCGGAGGAAAGCATCAGCGAGAGCTGCGACTCGATGCCGAGCGTGCCGAGCTTGTCGCGGATGCCGTCGAGGTAGTTCGCCGCGAGCGGCTTCACATAGGCGTTGGCGGCCGCCGTGGAACTGCGCTCGAATTCGCGCACCTCGGGCACGATCTCGTGCGAGGCGGTGACGGCGACTTTCGGGAAGGACTTTCGCAACGCCGCGGCGGCGCGCTGCTCGTTTGCCGGATTGGCATACGAATTCAGGAAAGCGATCGCGATCGACTCGACGCCGGCCTTCACCAGCGCGGCGGCGGCGCGATTCAACGCCATTTCATCGACCTGCGCTTCGACCGAGCCGTCGGCCGCGGTGCGCTCTGCAACCTCGAGCCGGCGATCCCTCGGCACCAGCGGCTCCGGCATGCGGATGTTGAGGTCGTAGAGTTCGAAGCGCCGCTCGCGGCCGATCTCGAGAACGTCCCGGAAGCCCTCAGTGGTGATGAGGCCGGTGATCGCGCCGTTGCGCTCGATCAGCGCATTGGTGAAGAGCGTGGTGGCGTGGACGACGCGGCCGACGCTCCCGGCGGCCACCTTGGACTGCGAGAGCAGCGTTCGCACGCCTTCCACGACTGCGCGGGAAGGGTCGTCGGGCGTGGTCAGCACCTTGAGAGCGTGTCGCGCGCTGGGGCTGTCGAGGACGAGGTCGGTAAACGTGCCGCCGATGTCGATGCCGAGTGCGAAATTCCTTGCGGTCATTGCGGCTTGATCCCCGCTTCACGCGTCACGCGCACCCACTTGGCGATATCACCGGCGAGGAATTTGGCGAGGTCGTCGGGCGTGCCGCCGATCGGGTCGGAGCCGGCTTGCGCGATCTTCTCGCGCACGTCGGCCATGCGCAGCGCCTTGTCGGACTCGGCGTTCAGTCGCGCAACGATCGCGGGAGGCGTGCCGGCCGGCGCGAAGAGGCCGAACCACGCGACCACCTCGAAGCCGGGTAGCGTTTCCGAAACGGCCGGCAGGTCGGGGAAGGCGGGCGAGCGGCGCAGGCTGGTGACCGCAATGCCGCGAATCTTTCCGGAGCGGATCTGGTTCGCCGCGCCGGGCAGGTTCTCGAACATCATCTGGATCTGCCCGCCGAGCAGGTCGATCATCGCCTGCCCCGAGCCTTTGTACGGGATGTGCGTGAGCTTCACGCCGGTTTGCAGGGCGAACAGCTCGCCGGTGAGGTGCGTGGTCGCGCCGGTGCCCGCGGAGCCGTAGCTCAGCACGCCGGGATTGGCCTTGGCGTACGCGATCAGCTCGGGCACCGATTTCACCGGCAAGCTGGGATGCACGACGATCGAGTTGGGCACGTTGGCCACGTGCACGATCGGCGCGAAGTCCTTGACCGGGTCGTAGGGCAGCTTCGCGTAGAGGCTGGTCGCGGTGGAGTGCGAGCCCGGCGCGCCCATGACGATGGTGTAGCCGTCGGGTGGCGACTTGGCCGCCGCCTCGGCGCCCACGGTGCCGCCGGCGCCGGGCTTGATTTCGACCAAGACCGTCTGGCCGAGGGCCTGGCCAAGCTTGTCGGCCATGATGCGCGCGAGCACGTCGGTGGTGCCGCCGGCGGCGTACGGCACGATCATGCGGATCGGCTTCGTGGGGTACTGCGCTTGCGCGGCGCTGAAGGTCGCCGCAAGAAGGAAGGCGGATAGGATTCGCAGCGCGCGCGAAGGAATTCGCATATCGCTCATAGTGAGGCTCCGTTCATTGAAGTTCCGAGAAGGCCTTGCCGATCCTGCGGCAGGCCTCGTCGAGGTTGTCCATCGAGGTGGCAAACGATACGCGGAAGTAGGGCGACAGGCCGTAGGCGCCGCCGTGCACCAGCGAAACGCCGGCGTCGAGGATGCAGAGCGCGACGTCTTCGTCGGTGGCGAGCACTTTCCCTTGCGGCGTCTTCCTGCCGATCACGCCGGCGCAGGACGGGTAGAAGTAGAAGGCGCCGTGGGGTTTTGCGCATTCCACGCCCGGGATCGCGGCCAGCACCGGGTGGAAGCGGTTGCGCCGCGCCTCGAACTCCGCGCAGTGGCTGCGTACGCTGTCCTGCGGGCCGCTCAACGCAGCGACGGCTGCGGCCTGGCTCACAGAGCTCGGGTTCGAAGTACTCTGCGATTGCATCTTGGCGATCGTCTTGATGAGCTCGGCCGGGCCGGCGCCGTAGCCGATGCGCCAACCGGTCATCGCATAAGCTTTCGACACGCCATTGACGGTGAGCGTGCGCGCTGCCAACTGCGGGGCCACCGCGGCCATCGTCGCAAAGCGCCGCCCGTCGAAGAGGATGTGCTCGTACATGTCGTCGACGAGCACCCACACGTGGGGATGGCGCTCGAGCACCTTGGCGAGCGCGGCAAGCTCGGCCGCGGAGTAGGTCGCGCCGCAGGGGTTCGAGGGCGAGTTGAGGATCAGCCACTTGGTGCGCGGCGTGATCGCGCGCTCAAGCGACTCTGGCGTGATCTTGAGCCCGTCCTTCGGGTCGGTGACGACGCGCACCGGCGTGCCCTCGGCAAAGAGGACCATGTCGGGGTACGAGACCCAGTAGGGCGCCGGGATGATCACCTCGTCGCCGGGATCGATCGTCGCCATCATCGCGTTGAAGAGCACCTGCTTGCCGCCGGTGCCGACGGTGATGTTCTCCGGTTTGAACGCGAGGCCGTTCTCGCGCGAGAACTTGTCGATGACCGCCGCCTTGAGCTCCGGCGTGCCGTCGACGGTGGTGTAGCGCGTCTCGCCGTCCCTGGCCGCCTTGTGCGCGGCTTCGATCACGTGCTCCGGCGTGGCGAAATCGGGCTCGCCCTGGCCGAGGTTGACGATGTCGCGGCCGGCGGCCTTGAGCTCGCGCGCCCGCTGCGCGGCCATGTTGGAAGGCGAGGCCTTGATGCGGCCCGCGCGAGCAGAGAGAAATCCCATGGTTGGCTTGTCCTTCGAGGGCCTCCATTCTAGGGCCCCGCCATCAGCAGGCAATTGCGGTTCCGCAGTTGCCAGATCGGCTTGCGCAGGCTAGGTTGCACGCCCTTCGTCCTGCCCGAGCCCTCCTGAACCCGACCCTGAACGCAACCCAGCGCGCCGGCTACGCCATTGTTGCCGCTTCGTTCCTGATCCAGGGCGTTGCGATCGGCGGCATGTTCGCCTATGGGGTGCTGTTCGCCGAGATGATCTCGACCTTCGGCTGGTCGCGGGCCACGATTTCCGGCGCTATCTCGGTGGCTACGCTGACCATGGGGATCGCGGGCGTGGTCGCCGGGCGCCTGAACGACCGGTTCGGCCCGCGCGGCGTGCTGACCGTGTCGGCGGCTTTCTACGGCGTGGGCTACATGCTCATGTCGACCCTCAGCGCACCCTGGCACCTCTTCCTGGTGTGGGGCGTGCTGGTCGGCATCGGGCTCTCCACGCACGACGTGATTACGCTCTCGACCGTGGCGCGCTGGTTTCCCCGCCGGCGCGGCTTCATGTCGGCGATCATCAAGATCGGCACCGGCTGCGGCCAGATGACGATCCCGATCCTGGTGGCGGCGCTGGTGGCGGCGTACGACTGGCGGATCGCGTGCCAGATCTTCGGGGCGGTAGCCTTCGTGATTCTCATGCTTGCCGCGCAGTTCATGCGGCGCGACCCGGGCACGGCAGGCGGCGCTACAGCGTCACCAGCTGTGGTCGCCCAGCCCGGCACGCAACCGGCGCCGGCGGCGCCCGACCTCGACTATCGGACGGCCGTGCGGCTGCCGGCGATGTGGTTGCTGTGCGCGGCGCAGGCCATGGTCATCGGCTGCCTGGGGACCGTCACGGTGCATATCGTGCCGCACGCGATCGACCTCGGCCTGTCTCGGGCGACCGCGGCGAGCCTGCTGGCCAGCATCGGCGGCATCAGCCTGCTGGGGCGCCTGACCGTGGGGGCGACGATCGACCGGATCGGCGGGCGGCGCGCCTTGCTTGCCTGCTATTGCCTGCTGTTCGCCGCGCTGGTGTGGCTGCAGTTCGCCGAGGCGCCGTGGATGCTGTTCGTGTTCGCGGCGATGTACGGCATTGCGCACGGCGGATTTTTCACCGCGATCTCGCCGACCGTGGCGGAGCTCTTCGGCACTCGCGCGCATGGCGCAATCTTCGGCACGGTGCTTTTCTTCGGGTCGCTCGGCAGCGCGATCGGCCCGCTCGGCGCCGGG
>JANMDK010000160.1:0-5737 GCA_031376265.1 Pseudomonadota bacterium | reverse complement strand
GAAGCGCATCATGCCGCCGGCCTTAATCATCATCAGGGCGTGGACGAAAACATGCATGGGGGTGGCTGGGCGAGTCGATCTCATTGTCTTTATCCGGTAGTGAAGAAGGGGTAAAGAAACGACAGGTTGCTCAGGCCTGTCTGGTAACTCTGGGGAACTGCGGGGTACTGCTTGTCCTACACGTGTAGGTGTAGGCATAGGTCTGACAGGGGGTCAGTAAAGGGAGTTCCGGAGTTTCTCGACTATTTGTAACCGTTTGAAAATTCGCTTGACGCGCTTCGATCCGGCTCCTCAGGCCTGCCGCTACCGCTTTTGCTACTCGGCTTGTAGGTATAGGTCTGACACAGGTAGGTTGTAGGAGTTCCGGCATTCGTCCTGCCGGGTGTCGGCGCGGTGCCTTTGCCTTCCTTTGCTTTACCCCAAATCCAGTGATTTCGTATGTCCCTAGGCGCGGCGCAGCCGCGCTGAGTGACATACGAAATCACTGGAGCCGTTAAAAGCTAAAAAAAGGCGAAAACCGTTAAATCCCCTTCGCCTTATCCCGCAGCACATACTTCTGGATCTTCCCCGTAGCCGTAGTCGGGATCGGCCCGAAAACCACTTTTTTCGGCACCTTGAACCGCGCCAGGTTGTTGCGGCACCACTCGATGTACTCCGCCTCGGTGGCCGTCGCGCCCTCCTTCAACTGCACGAACGCGCAAGGCGTCTCGCCCCACTTCTCGTCCGGGCGCGAGACCACGGCCGCGAGCAGCGTGGAAGGATGCTTGTAGAGCGCGATTTCGACTTCGACCGACGAGATGTTCTCGCCGCCCGAGATGATGATGTCCTTCTTGCGGTCCTTGATCTCGATGTAGTTGGACTTGTCCCAGACCGCGAGGTCGCCGGTGTGCATCCAGCCGCCGTGGAAGGTTTCTGCGGTGGTTTTGGGATCCTTGAGGTAGCCGAGCATGACCGTGTTGCCGCGGATGAGGATCTCGCCGATGGTCGTGCCGTCCTTGGGCACCGGCTCACAAGACAGCGGGTCGCCGACGATGTGGCCCTCGACGACCTGGTAGCGCACGCCCTGCTTCGCCATCATCACGGCGCGCTTGTCCCGCGGCAGCGCGGCCCAGAGGTCCTGCGGCTCGCAGGTGGTCGAAGGGCCCTGCAGCTCGGTCATGCCGTAGATGTGCATCACGTTGAAGCCGAGGTCTTCCATATCGAGGAGCACCTTGGCCGGTGGCGGCGATCCCCCGGTCAGGATGTTCACCGGCCGCGCGAAAGGCGCGCGCTTCTGCGCAGCCGCGGCGGTGAGCATCGTCAGCACCGTCGGCGCGCCGCACATGTGCGTGACGCTGTGCTGCACGATCATCGGGAAGATCGCCGCCGGATCGATCGCGCGCAGGCAGATGTGCGTGCCGGACATCGCGGTGATCGACCAGGGAAAGCACCAGCCGTTGCAATGAAAAAGCGGCAGCGTCCACAGGTACACCGGCGCCGCGGGGATCGGCCAGGCGGCGATGTTGCCCAGCGACTCGAGGAAAGTGCCCCGATGGTGGTAGACCACGCCCTTGGGCCGCCCGGTGGTGCCGGAGGTGTAGTTGAGCGAGATCGGGTCGGATTCGCTGTCCGGCAGGCGCCACGCGAATTCCGGGTCGCCGCCAGCGATGAAGGCTTCGTACTCGACTTCGCCCAGCTTGTCGCCGGAGCCGGTGTAGACCGGGTCGTCAACGTCGATCACGAGGATCTTGCGCTTGAGCGCCTTGAGCGCCGGCCCGACCACCCCTGCATACATGCGGTCGGTGATGAGCACCTTGGAACCGGCATGCTCGAGGATATACGCGACCGTCGCCGAATCCAGGCGCGTGTTGATGGCGTTGAGCACTGCGCCGAGCACCGGCACGCCGTAGTGGGCCTCGAGCATCGCGGGAATGTTCGGCAGCATCACGGAAACGACATCGCCCTTGCCGACGCCGTGTGCGGCCAACGCCGATGCGAGCCGCCGCGCGCGGCGATAGAACAGCGCGTAGTTGATGAAGCGGTTGCCGTGCACGACCGCGATGCGGTCCGGGTGGATCTCGGCGGCGCGCGGCAGGAAATCGATCGGCGAGAGCTGCGAATAATTCGCCGCGCCGAATTTCATCCCGGCCCACGGGTTTGCAGCGGGCTTTGGCGCGGGCTTCGGCGCGGCCCGCTTCGGCGCGACCTTCTTCCTGGGCGCGACGGCCTTTGCAGCGCCTGCCTTCTTCCTCGCGGGCGCTGCCGGTTTGCTGACTTTTTTCTTTTTGGCGGCCTTTGCCATGGTTCCTCCTCCCTTTGCTGCGGGTGTTACAGGATCTTGCAGGCCTCGTCGAACGCAAGGCGCGGCAGGCGCGGCATGACCTTGGACGCATCGCCCTTGCCGAGCGTGCAGAGGAAATTCGACTTCCACTTGCCGTCCGGGAAGAAGGCGTCGTCGACTTTCTGGTTGTCGAACCCGGACATCGGGCCGCAATCGAGGTCGAGTGCGCGCGCGGCGAGGATGAAGTAGCCGCCCTGCATCGACGCGTTGCGGAACGCGGTGGTCGCGGAATGCGCGGCCTTCTCCGGCCCCTGGAATAGGTCGATCGCCTGCGGGCGATGCGCGAACATTTTCGGCAGGTTCATGAAGAAGTGCGTGTCCCACGCAAGGATCGCGCAGACCGGCGCGGCCATCGTCTTGTCGTGGTTGCCGGGCGAGAGCGCCGGCTCGAGTTTCTTCTTGCCTTCGTCCGACTTGATGAAGACGATGCGCGCGGGCTGCGTGTTCATGGTGGTCGGCGCCCACTTGAAGATTTCGTAGAGCTCGCGCAGCTTGGCGTCCGGCACCGGGTCGCCCGTGAATCCATTCTGGCTGCGGGCATTGCGAAAAAGTAGATCCAGGCCTTGGTCGTCGAGCACGGGAAACTCCGGGGAATGTTGGGGGGAAATGCGGGTGGGGCCAAATGTTAGCATCGGCCATGGAAAACGATTCCATTGACCTTTCGAGTTTCATTCGTCCCGGCGACGGCGTGGTGTGGGGACAGGCGTGCGCCGAGCCGCTCACGCTCACGGAGGCTTTCGTCGCGCAGCGGGGGCACTACCCCGGTGCAAGCGTGTTCCTCGGCGTCAACTATGCGGGCACGGTCAGGGCCGAGCATGCGGACAAGCTCAAATTGCTTTCCTATTGCGGCGCCGGGCATAACCGCAAGCTTGCGGACGCCGGGGTGCTCGACATCTGCCCCTATCCGTACTCGCAGCTCGGCGGGCTGATCCGCAGCAAGCGCCTCAGGATGGACGTGGTGCTGGTGCAGGTGAGCCCGCCCAACGAGCGCGGCGAATACAGCCTCGGCCTTTCGGTGGAATACCTCGGCGCGGCACTCGAGACCGCGCGCGTGGTGATCGCGGAAGTCAACGACCAGGTGCCGTGGACGCACACCACGCCGCTTCTGACGAGAAAAGATTTTGCGCACCTGTTCCATTCGTCGCGCCCAATCGTGCCGCTGCCGTATGGCGCGCCCGGCGAGGTGGAGCTGGCGATCGGCCGGCGTGCCGCAGAATTCATCCCTGACCGCTCGGTGCTCGAGTTCGGGCTGGGCTCGCTGCCGGATGCGATCCTCGCGGCGTTGGACGACCGGCGCGACCTCGGCATCCATTCGGGCCTCCTCTGCGGCGGCGTTGCGCGCCTAATGCAATCCGGCGCGATCACCAATGCGCACAAGGCGATCGATCGCGGCGTAACCGTTGGCGGTGTCCTGTTCGGCACCAAGGCGCTCTTCGATTTTGCGCACAACAATCCCTCGATCCACCTTCGCTCGACCGACTACACGCACAACCCGCAGACGCTCGGCAAGCTGGAAAGGTTCGTCGCGGTCAACTCGGCGGTCGAGGTCGACCTCACCGGGCAGGTGAATGCGGAGATCGCCAATGGCAGCTACGTCGGCGCGGTCGGCGGCGCGCTCGATTTCATCCGCGCGGCCAACGCCTCGCCCGGCGGCGCTTCGCTGATCTGCCTGCCGGCGTCGGTCGGCACCAAGGCCTCGCGCATCGTTGCGAAGCTTTCCGGTCCGGTGGCGACACCGCGGAGCGAAGCCGGCGTGTTCGTCACCGAGCATGGCGCGGCGGACCTGCGCGGGGTGCCGCTCTCGAAACGCCCGGCAAAAATGATCGCAATCGCGCATCCGGCTTTTCGGGGGCAACTCGAGCGCGAGGCGCGCGAAGCCGGTCTGCTGCGCGATCCATGAGCGGCAAATAAAAAGGCGGGCCGGGTTCCGGGCCCGGCCCGCCCTAAGACCCGGGGGAGGAACCCGGGCAGGAGACTCTTTTCCAGCTTGTTACGGGGAGCCGGCCAACAGAATCGGGGACAGACCACGTTTTTTCCGGGGATTAAACGTAAGAATCGAAGAATCGGGGACAGACCACGTTTTTCCGGGAGTTAAACGTGGTCTGTCCCTGAATAAAAGAGCGGGCCGGGTTCCGGGCCCGGCCCGCCCTAAGACCCGGGGGAGGAACCCGGGCAGGAGACTCTTTTCTAGCTTGTTACGGGGAGCCGGCCAAAGCCAGCGCCAGGATGAAGGTCGCGCAGATCGCGAGTCCCGACGCCAGCGACGCCAGGGTGTTGCGCCACGTCGGCGCCTCGTAGGTGTTCCCGGCCCTTCCAAGATCGATCCACATTTGGCGTCTCCCGGTTACTGCGCTGCAGCGCACACGGCCACCACGACCGCGAGCCCGAGCACAAAGATCGATGCCGCCACCGGATCGGCGCCCGCCGACTCGGGCATGAGCCGGCCAATCCGCTTCCAGGCCGGAATGTCCTGAACAATCCTGGCTATGACTTCAGATTCGCGTTGCATGGTCACCTCCGTTAACTGCCGCCGGGTCGCTTCGCCCCTCACACTTCCTTGCAATCAGACTAGGCTTCGCCGGGCGGCGGCGCTCCGCCTCATGACACATTCCTTTTGCGCCGTATTCACACTCTTGCGCCGGGGCGTGACAGACTTCCTTCTTTAGGGGGCAAACGCATGCCGATCCCCGCAACGCCCAGCCTTTTCGCCAACCTCGACGAGCATGCCCTGCGCGCGCTGTCGCCGAACGGGGTGATCCGCTCGTTTCCCAAGGGCGCGGTGCTGGTGAACGAAGGCGACGGCACCGACATGCTCTACGTGCTGATGACCGGTCGCGTGAAGGCCTTCCTCAGCGACGAGAGCGGCAAGGAAGTCATCCTCGACACCATCGGCGTGGGCGCGTATTTCGGCGAGATGGTGCTCGACGGCGGGCCGCGCTCGGCCTCCGTCATGGCGCTCGAGCCCTGCCGGGCTTACCTGATCCCGCGCAAGGACGTCGAGGGACTCATCGAAAGCAATCCGGCCTTTGCGCGCGACCTCATGAACCGCTTGATCGGCCGGGTGCGCAGCCTTACCAGCCGCGTTCGCGACCTGACCCTAAGCGACGTCTACGGGCGTTTCGTGAAATTCGTCGACACGCACGCGGTGGAAAAAGACGGATTGCGCGTGGTGCCGGAGCGCCTCACGCAGCACGACATCGCCGCCCGCATCGGCGGCTCGCGCGAGATGGTGAGCCGCATCGTCAAGGAGCTCGCCACCGGCGGCTACATCACCATGGACGCGAAGCACGTCACCGTGCACAAGAAACTGCCGGCGAAGTGGTAACCAAAAAATGGGGCCAGGCTCAATTGCTTTGCAGTGACCGCGTATCGACGACCATCGCAGCAATTGAACCTGGCCCCGGCCCATATTCAATT
>JANMDK010000256.1:0-17157 GCA_031376265.1 Pseudomonadota bacterium | reverse complement strand
GCCGGAGTCGCGCACTACGCGCTCCCACATGGGCGCCTCTTTCTTAAGCTCGGCCTCGAACGCCTCGGGCGAGGCCGAAGGCGTGGAGTCCATGCCCTGGGCGGAGATCTTCTCCCTGACCTCGGCGCGCGACAGGCCTTTCACGGCCGCGGCGTGCAGTTGCTTGAGGATCGCCGGCGGCGTGCCGGCCGGCGCGTAGAGGCCGAATGCAAAGGTGTGGTCATAGCCGGGCAGGCCAGCCTCGGCCGCGCCCGGAATCCCGGGGATCGAAGGCGACGCATTCTTTGCGCTGATCGCCAGCGCGCGCATGCGCCCCCCTTTGATGAACCCCATCACCGTCGGCGGGGTTGCGAACATGACGTCGGTGTCGCCGGCGATGAGCGACTGCGCGGCCGGTCCGCCGCCCTTGAACTGCACAGTGGTGAAATTCACGCCGGCTACGGTCATGAAATCCACGCCTGCAAGGTGAGGCGATGAGCCGTTGCCGGAGTTTGCGTTGAACAGCTTGCCCGGGTTGGCCTTGGCGAACGCGATGAGCTCGCGCAGGCTCTTGATAGGCAGGTCGTTCTTTACGCAGATCACCAGCGGCCCGGTCGCTACCCGCGTGATCGGGGCGAAATCCTTGTCCGCATCGTACGATAGCTTCTTGTACAGCGCCTTGTTGATCGTGTGATGCGTCGAATTGAAGATCGTGTAGCCGTCGGCCGGCGACTTGGCCACGGCTTCGGAGGCGATCGTCGCGCCCGCACCGGGCCGGTTCTCGGCCACGACGGCGACGCCGAGCGCCTTGGTCATCTCCTCGGCAAGTAGCCGCGTGAGGAAGTCCGCCGACCCGCCCGGCGGGTAGCCGGTGATGATCTTGACGGGCTTGTTCGGGAAAGCCTGTGCCGCGGCCAGCGCCGAGAAGGCGAGTCCCGCAAGCAATGCGGCGATGCGCCCGGGCAACAACTTCGTCATTCCTGTCTCCTTGGTTCGAGCGCTCTGCGGCGCCGTTACTTACCGACGAAATTCGGCGTGCGCTTTTCCATGAAGGCCTTGCGGCCCTCCTTGTGGTCGTCGCTCGAAAAGCACGTCATCACCATCTTCGTCGCCTTTTCCATGTCGCGGTCGGCGGCATCCTTGAGGCCCTGCACAACGGCGAACTTGGCCGCGGCCACGGTGAGCGGCGCGTTCTCGGCAATCAGCTTGCAGTATTCGGCCACCTTGCCGTCGAGCTCGGCCACCGTGTAAACCTGGCTCACGAAGCCCATGCGTTGCGCTTCCCTGGCGTCGAACTTTCGCGCCGAGACGAAGATGTCGAGCGTATTGGCCGCGCCGAGAACGTTCATGAAACGCTTCACGCCGCTCGGGCTGTAGCCGAGGCCCAGCCGCGCCGCGGGCATGCGGAAGATCGTGTTGTCCGAGGCAATGCGGATGTCGCACGCCGCCGCAAAGCCGAGGCCGCCGCCGATGCAAATGCCGCGCAGCTTCGCCACCACGGGCTTGGAGCACACGATCGGGGCGAGGTAAGCCGCCTCGACCGCCTTGTTGTAGTCCGCCTGCGCCTCGGCGGTGCCGCGCAGCTTCTCGAACTGCGAGATGTCGGCGCCGGAGATGAAGGCCTTGTCGCCGTCGCCCGCCACCACGATCACGCGCACCGAAGGGTCGGCATCGAGCTCCGCGAGCACCTTGGGCACCGCGGACCACATGTCGAACGTCATCGCGTTCATTTTCGGCAGGTTCGAGAACAGCACGGTGGCGACCGCGCCCTCGCGCTTGGTGATCAGTTCGGCCATCAGATGATTCCTTTCGATTTGAATTGTTCGATCGCGGCCGCGTCGTAACCGGCCTCGCCGAGGATTTCGGCGCTGTGCTCGCCGCGCTCGGGCGATGCCGTCGCGATCGAGGCCGGCGTGCGCGAGAGCTTTACGGCCTGCCCGAGCAGGTGGATCTTTCCAAGCTTCGGGTGAGTCACCGGCGTTGCAATGCCGAGGTGCTTCACCTGCGGGTCGGCGAAGACCTGGTCCATGGTGTAGATCGGGCCGCAGGGCACACCGGCAGTATTGAGGATTTCGACCCACTCGGCGCTGGACTTGGCCTTGAGGATCTTGTCCATTTCCTCGTTCAGCGACTTGCGGTTCTTCGCGCGGCTCGGCGCGTCCTTGTAGAGCGGATTCTCGAGCAGGTCGGGACGCTTGACCGCCTCGCACAGCCTCGTCCAGATCGCCTTGCCCGCGGCGGCGACGTTCATGTAGCCGTCGGACGTCGTATAGGCGGAGGTGGGCATGCTGGTCGGATGGTCGTTGCCGACCTGCTCGGCGACTTCTTTCGACATCGTGTAGCGCGCCGCCTGGAAATCGAGCTGCTGGATGCCCGCGTGCAGCAGGTTCGACTGCACCCACTGGCCAACGCCTGAAGTCTCGCGCTCGAGCAGCGCGGTCATGACGCCGAGCGCCGCCATGAGGCCGGCGGTCACGTCGGCTACTGCTGCGCCGACGCGCATTGGGCCTTTGCCCGGCGCGCCGGTGACCGACATGATTCCCGAGAGGCCTTGCGCGATCTGGTCGAAGCCCGGGCGGCTTACATACGGCCCGTCCTGGCCGAAGCCCGAAATGCTCGCGAGGATGATGCGTGGATTGATTACCTTGAGCGACTCGTAGTCGATGCCGAGCCGGAATTTCACGTCGGGCCGGTAGTTCTCGACCACCACGTCGGCGGTCTTCACCAGCTTCATGAAGATTGCCTTGCCCTCGGGCGCCTTGAGGTTCAGCGTCATGGAACGCTTGTTGCGATGCAGGTTCTGGAAATCGGGGCCGTCGCGCGCACCGCCCATGTCCTCGACTTCGGTGTTCTCGATCTTGACGACGTCGGCGCCGAAGTCGGCGAACTGCTTTACGCAGGTCGGGCCTGCGCGAACGCGGGTGAGGTCGAGGATGCGAAGTTTGGAGAGTGCGGGGGAAGCGGTGATCCGGGGCATGGCGGGCGGCGTCAAAAGCGGGATGCGAAGCGTAGCCCATCGCCGCCCTGCTGGCGACCCCGCAAAAAGGGGCCAGGCTCGATTTGCAAGTTGCTAGGAATTGAAACCGGGTGTTACAAGAAGCCCCTATGGCACAGCTAAAGATACCTGCCGTTTACATGCGCGGCGGCACAAGCAAGGGCGTCTTCTTCAGGGCGTCCGACCTCCCGGCCGATGCGGCCGAGCGCGATCGCATCCTGATGCGCACGATCGGCAGCCCGGACCCCTACGGCAAGCAGATCGACGGCATGGGCGCGGCCACCTCGAGCACCAGCAAGATCGTCATCCTCTCGCCTTCCAGGCGGCCGGACTGCGACGTCGATTACCTCTTCGGCCAGGTCGCGATCGACCGGCCGCTGATCGACTGGTCGGGCAACTGCGGCAACCTCACCGCGGCGGTCGGCCCTTTCGCGGTCACCGAAGGCTGGGCCAGGCCGCAGGCCGACGGCCATGCGCTGGTGCGGATCTGGCAGCAGAACATTTCGAAGACGATCCTCTCGCACGTGCCCGTCAAAAGCGGTGCGGTGATCGAGGAAGGCGAGTTCGTGCTCGACGGCGTGACTTTCCCGGCGGCCGAGATCCGCATCGAGTTCCTCGACCCCGGCGGCATGGGCGAGGAGAAGGATGGTGTGCCGATGGCGATGTTCCCCACCGGGCGCATCCGCGACACGCTTGAAGTGGCCGGCGTGGGAAAGGTCGATGCGACCCTGATCACCGCCGGCAATCCGACGATCTTCGTCGATGCGGCGGTGCTCGGGCTGAACGGCGCCGAATTGCAAGGTGCGGTGAATTCCAATGCCGCGCTGCTGCAGAAATGCGAGGCGATCCGTGCCCAGGGGGCGGTCGTCATGGGCATCGCGAAGTCAGTCGAGGAGGCTTCTTCCTCGCGCCTGCACACGCCGAAGCTTTCTTTCGTTTCGCGCTCCCAGGCCTATGTCGCCTCCAGCGGCAAGAAGATGGCTGTGGGCGACATGGATCTCTCGGTGCGCATCCTTTCGATGGGCCAGCTCCACCATGCGCTGACCGGCACCGGCGCGATCGCAACCGCAGTGGCCGCGGCCATCGAAGGCACGGTCGTGAACGAAAAGCGCACTGCCGGCGCCGATCCGCTCAAGACACGCCTGGGACATCCCTCAGGAATGCTGGCCGTCGGCGCCGAAGTGAAGAAGGACGGTAACGAGTGGAACGTCTCGCGCGTGGTGATGAGCCGCAGCGCGCGGCGGCTCATGGAAGGCTGGGTTCGGGTGCCGGCGGCGGGTTAGCGCAGTTTCGTTTTCGCCAGGCCCTTCGCGTTCGAAACGGCCTTGCGACGAACCGGGGTCATGCCTTTCGCAATGACGCCCAACGCCGCTTTTTGCATGTCGGCGGCCACTGGGGGGGCTTCTGATCTAAGGGTAGGGACGTACCCTAACCGGATTGACGCTTCCGGGATGTACGTGGATCAGACGACGAGGAGCTCCTCCTCCCGTAGACAGTGACCATTATTCGAATTGCGGCATGAACGGAATGTCGGTCGTGCCGATATCGAGGCCCATCTGCGAAAGGAGCGTGGTGACCTGGCCCCGGTGGTGCGTTTGGTGATTGAACATGTGGGTGACGAGCACCCACCTTGGAACCGTCCGTGTCTTGCCGTCGATCTTGCTTGCGTACGTCAGCGACTCGGCGAGCCAGGCCGGGGTAAGCGACGCCGACCAGGCCAGGATTCGATCGTCCAGTGCCGCCCGCTCCGCCCTCAAGAGCGTGAACGTGCCGAAGAGGTCGGCTTTGGGGTCGGGGACGATGCCCGGGTCGCCCGTGAAGCGTGACATGAAAGAGAGGTCGCCATACGCGATGTGGTTGAGGGTGCGGTAGATCGACTTGAAGAAGGCGCTACGGTCCTTGTGAAGCTCCGCGTCGGGCAGCGAGGCGCACAGCGCATACATCCTGGCGTTCATCCACTCGTTGTATTGCGCCATCAGCCGGCAATGGGATGCGGTGATCATCCGCTCTCGTTCCTGCGCCGGAGTACGACATGGGTAGCTTTCTCCGACGCCACGAACTGGATGCATTCGTATCCCAGGGCGCGCATGTCGATCCCCTCGAACAGCCGCTCTCCCGCGCCCAGGAGGATCGGCGAGATGGCGAAGTGCAGCTCATCGATGAGGCCCGCACGAAGATATTGCTGGATCGTGCCGGGCCCGCCGCCAATGCGCACATCCATTCCTTTGGCTGCATCGCGAGCCCGCTCGAGCGCCTCGTGGATGCCGCCGGTGACGAAGTGGAAGGTCGTTCCGCCTTCCATCTCGATGGGCGCTCGCGCGTGATGAGTCAGGATGAAGGTTGGAACGTGATAGGGCGGGTTGTCCCCCCACCAGCCTTTCCAGTCCATGTCGGGCCAGGGGCCCCGAATCGGCCCGAACATGTTTCTCCCGAGAATCCAGGCGCCACAATTCCTGAAACCCCGCGCAGCGAAGTCGTCGTCGATCCCCGTTGTGCCGCCGTCGGCGCCGAACAGGGTCCGTTGGAAAGTGCGTGTGGGGATCAGCCACTGGTGCAAATCCGTCCCGCCCACGCCGAGCGGATTCGTGAGCTCCTGGTTCGGGCCGGCTCCGTATCCGTCGAGCGAGATGGTGAAGCCTTCGACTCTCACGCGTGTCATTTCATGCCTTTGGTGGCGGAGCCGCTTCGTAGATGGGGTTAGGCCACGCGTTCAAGCGCAGCCACAGGATAGATTTGCACTGAGCCTGGGTGAGACTCGGACTCGACGGCATAGCCTTCAGGGGTCAGTTTTGTGCGGTACCAGCCGACAACCAGGCCCTGCCAGGCGGCGCCGGATTTCTTGCGTACGCGATCTCCCAGGCCGAACGTGGCGCGCAATGGGAGCGCAAACTGGCCAGCAACTGGAGAGCCGACTTCATTGCTACTTTGATCCATACCTTACCTTTCTTGTGAATGTCTTGAGGGGATCTGGTGATCCATATCTTTACACGCAGGCATCTATGATAGCGAAATGTACCGGTACCAATACACCAACTGCCATGAGAGCTAATATCTGCGCGGACCTCGACAATCAAATGTTCAGGAAGCGACCTCACTTTCCCCCACACCGAACTCCCGCAACAGCTCGCTCACATCGCTGCGGTCGAAGAGCCGCCACCCCGCCGCGGTAAACGCAGCCAGGTCCTCGTCGGTCGGAAAGGAGTAGTACGCGCCTTCGTCCGCGCCTTGCGTGAAGCCGGGCAGGGATTCTCCCGCCTCGAGCCGGGCGATGGCCTTGGCGATTATCGCGGCGCCGATCGGGTACAGGGAAAGCACGTGCCAGAACAGCGAGCGCTCGCGGTTGACCTCGCTGGTGCCGATCTCGATGACCGGCCCGGTGTCTATCCCCGGGCTGTCGATGCGGTGCAGCGTGCAGCCGATCTTCGTGTCGCCGTTCATGAGCGCGCGCAAAGTCGCCAGCACGCCGCGATAGGCGGGCAGGATGCCGGAGTGCAGGTTGAGCACGCCGAGCTTGGGGATTGCGATCGCTTCGGCGCCGAGGATCTTGCCGAAGCGGATCGACACGAAAAGGTCCGCCTGGCTCGCGGCCAGCGCCGCCAGCGCTTCGGGCGTGCGGGCGCTGGCGAGTGGCTTGACCTCCAATCCGCTTTTACGCGCGAGGGCTTGCAGCGAAAGCAGGGGCGCCTCGCGCGGCGCGGCATCCAGCAAAGGAAAAACGACCCGATTCCAGAGGTCTTGCTCCACGAAGCCCAGTTGACCGAGCATCTCGGCCGGCTTGGTCGACTTTGCTCCCCCGACCTGCTGCGAAACGAACACCGAAAGCTCGTGCTTCGAAAGCTCCGGCAGCAGGAAATTCAGCGCGAGGACGCTCTCGATATCGCGGTTGACGAGAAAGGCGATGCGAATCGGCCGGTCCTAGTCCTTGATCGCCGCCAATCGCTCGCGCACCGACGCCAGGTGCGGGTGCAGCCGCAGCGCCGAACGGAACGCGAGCGTCGCGCCTTCCGCATCCCCCCGTGCCAGCAGGATCTCGCCCACCGAGGCCAGCGCCCCGAAATGCCGCGGCTCGATCTCGAGGGCCCGGTGCAGGCTGCCGACGCTTTCGTCGTCCGCGCCGAGCAGGTAGTAGAGCGTGCCGAGCTTGTGCCACGCCTCGGCATACGAAGGGCACGACCTGATCAGCCGCACCAGCCGGGTTTCGGCAATGTCGTAGCGCTTCGCCGCGATGTCGCCGGTGGCCTTGTCGAGCACCCGGGCGGCGGCGGCATTCGGGTGGGCCATCCAGACCGACCAGATGCGGTCCTCGGCGGCAAGGGCTTCGCTCTCCAGGCTTGCGCGCGAGAGGTGGTTGAAGAGCGGCTGGAGAATCGGCGGAGAAGAGGCGGCGGGGCTGCGGCGCGCGAGCCTTGCGATGAGCCTGAGAGTGGTGCCGTAGGCCAATCTGTTTCGCCTGGGTATTCACCTCGGTTGCGATGCGGCCAGTGTACGGGAAGCGCGCGCGCCGTCAATTGCCGATTGCGCAGTGTTACCGTGCGGCCATGAGCCAGGCCTTCCCTACGCGCGCGGTGCTGCTCCTTGCGTTCGCGGCCTTCAGCTCCGCGGCGGCGACCCGGGCCATCGATCCGCTGCTCGTGCCGATCGCGCAGGAGTTCGGTACCACGCCGGGCGGCGCGTCGATCGCCGCGACCGCGTTCCTCGTTTCCTACGGGTTCCTGCAGTTCTTCCACGGCCCGATCGGCGACCGCGTGGGGAAGTACCGGCTGGTCTTTATCTACACGCTCGTCTCGGCGGCGACGATGTTCCTCTGCGCGCTGGTGCCGACCCTCGACCTGCTGGCGCTGGTGCGCCTGGCATCAGGAGCGGTCGTCGGCGGGATCATTACGCTCGCCCTGGCCTGGATCGGCGACGTGGTGACCTATGAGCGCCGGCAGGCGGTACTCGCGCAGTTCATGATTGGGCAGCTCCTCGGTGTCGGCGGCGGTGCGGCGATCGCGGGCCTTATCGCGGAGCACTACGGTTGGCGCGCGGTGTTCCACGTGCTCGGGGTTGGGATGCTGGTTGTCACGCTTGGGCTTTGGCTGGAAACGCGCCGGGCGGAGCCGCCTCAGCCTGCGTTCGCATCGGGTCGCAGCTTCGCCGGCGATTTAGGCGCGGTGTTCGGGCTGCTCAGCCGCCCCTGGGTGCGCGTGGTGTTCGGCTCGGTGATGGCCGAAGGGATCTTCATGTACGGCGCGCTCGCGTTCGTGCCCCTCCACTTGCATCGCGCGCTCGCCATGAGCGTCGGTGAGAGCGGCGCCTCGATCCTGCTCTTTGCGGCCGGCGGGCTTTCTTACGCGCTCTCGGCGCATGCGCTTGTGCCGCGATTGGGCGAGCGGGGGTTGGCGCGAGTGGGTGGGGCCAACATGGCGATCGGGGTTGGGCTGATCGGGTTTGCGTCGGTGCCGGCGGTTGCGCTTGCGGGCCTCTTCCTCACCGGAACGGGCTTCTACAGCTTCCACAACACGCTGCAGACCAATGCAACGCAGATGGCGCCGGATGCGCGGGGGTCGGGGGTTTCGCTGTTTGCGTTTGGGCTGTTTGGTGGATCTTCGCTTGGGGTTTTCCTCGGTGGACTTTTTGTCGATGCGATAGGGACGCGGCCCTTGTTGCTTGCCAGTGCTGGAGGGATCGCCGTGCTAGCCGTATATTTCAGCCACGGCGTGGGAAAGCGCTTGGTGAAAGCTTGATTTAGGGGGAGGCCGCGGTGTGGGAATTGTCATATATTTCACCTAGTGATATAGTTTACCAATGACAAGGGTTTTCCGGACCCGGTCTTTCACCCGCTGGATGCGCAAGTCCGGCCTGTCGGATTCCGCTTTGTTGGATTCCGTCGACGAGATGAGGCGTGGACTCATAGACGCGGATTTGGGCGGGCACGTATTGAAGAAGAGAATTGCTTTGCCGGGCCAGGGAAAGCGCGGCGGCACGAGGACGATCGTGGCGACTCTGATGTCGGATCGCTGGTTTTTCCTGTTCGGGTTTTCGAAAAGCGAACGATCGAATATCGACAGTCATGAACTGAAGTTGCTCCAGGAAGTGGCAAAGGATCTGCTGGCTTTTAGCGACCGGCAACTGGCCACCGCCCTGTCCGCCGGCGAAATCACAGAGGTGACCGATGGCCGCAAAAAAACGTAAGAGCCGCATCATCGACGAGATGCATGCGACAGCCCGTGGATTGCACGGCGCCGGCCTGATCAGCAAGCGCCGAATGGGGGAATTCGAGGCGCTTTGCAATCTCGATGTCGAGGCAATGGCGCCAAAGCAGATCAGGATGCTGCGCGAGAACGCGAATATCAGCCAGGCTGTTTTTGCGGCCGTCCTCAATACGAGCGTATCCACCGTGCAGAAATGGGAGATCGGGGACAAGAAGCCCAGCGGCCCTTCGCTGAAGCTGCTCTCGCTCATCCATCGCAAGGGGATCGAAGCGCTGTTGTAGTCGGCGCGGAGACCTATTGAGCGCGCGTGGCTGACGCCTGACATCCCTTGCAGCCTACTGTCTGCCGCACGATGTGTGCGCGAACGGACATACATTGCACGGCGCCGGGGATAAAAAGCACGGCTACCCCACCCGCACCTGCCCCCTTCCCGAGAACTCGATGAAAAGACTCTGGCTCCTGATCGCCCAGGCGGTGACCGTAGGTGTCGTCGTGTTCGTGCTGACGTCACTGGTCTCGCCCGAGAGCCTGCCCGGGCGCACGCCGCGCGCGACGGTGTTGCTTGGCGATCGGGCAGTGCCAACGGCGCTCGAGCGCCGCGAGGGCATCACGAGCTACGGCACGGCCGCGTTGCGGGCGGGCCCCTCGGTCGTGAATGTGTATGCGACCCAGGCGCCGCCGTCCAGCGTGTTCGGCGCGCCGCGCAACGCCGACCCCTCGGAAGAGCCGGGCAAAGGCGGCGGGCTCGGCTCCGGCGTGATCGTGAGCGCCGATGGCTACGTGCTCACCAACAATCACGTCGTCGAAGGCGCCGGGTCGATCTCCGTGGCGCTCGCCGGGGGCAAGCCTGCACCGGCGAAAGTCGTCGGCACCGACCCGGAAACCGACATCGCGGTGCTCAAGATCGAGGCGCAAGGCCTCGCGCCGATCGCGATCGGCGATTCGGAGGCGGTGCATATCGGCGACGTAGTGCTCGCGATCGGCAATCCTTTTGGCGTCGGGCAGACCGTGACCCAGGGCATCGTCAGCGCGACCGGGCGCAACCGCGTCGGCATCAACATGTTCGAGAACTTCATCCAGACCGATGCGGCGATCAACCCGGGCAACTCCGGCGGCGCGCTGGTGGACTCGGCGGGGCGGCTGCTCGGCATCAACACCGCCATTCTTTCGCCCAGCGGCGGCTCGCTCGGCATCGGCTTTGCAATCCCGGTCCGCACTGCGGTGGACGTCATGGAGCAGCTCATCAAGGAAGGGCAGGTGGCGCGTGGCTACATCGGCGTCGAGGCGCAGGACCTCACGCCGCAGATCGCGCAGTCGCTCGGCATCCGGGCCGGCGCGGGCGCCGTGCTCGTGCGGCTCCTGCGTGGCGGACCCGCCGACAAGGCCGGGTTGAAGCCCGGCGACGTTGTCACCGGCGTCGAAGGCAAGCCGGTCGCCGACACGCGCGACCTCATCGAGCGCACCGCCGAGATCAAGCCCGGCGGCCAGGCCGAGTTCACGGTGCAGCGCTCCGGCGGCGAGGTCAAGGTGCGCGTCGAAGCCGGCCGCCGGCCGGCGTTGAAGGCGAACCAGAACCGGCGCTGATCGTTTCAGCGTAGGCTGACGCATGGACCCAGTCGTCGAGGAATACGCGTCGAACGCGCGGGACTACGACCGCAAGTGGTCGTTCTATGTCGAGTCGACCACGCGGGAGACGATCTCCCGCCTCGAAATGGGGCCCACGGACCGCGTCCTCGACGTCGGCTGCGGCACGGGCGAACTGCTGACGCGGTTGGCGGCCAAGTATCCGCGCGCCCGGCTTGCGGGCCTCGACCCGGTGCCGCAGATGCTCAAGGTCGCGCAGGGCAAGCTCTCGGACGATGTGGATTTGCGCGTCGGCTGGGCGAACGAGCTGCCGTGGCCGGACGCGAGCTTCGACGTGGTCGTGTCCTGCAACATGTTTCACTACATCACGCACCCAGAGGATTCGGTGCGCGAGATGAAGCGCGTGCTCGTGCCCGGCGGACGCCTGCTGATCACCGACTGGTGCGACGACTTCCTCATGTGCCGCCTGTGCACTGCGTACCTCAGGCTCATGAGCAAGGCGCACTTCAAGACCTACCGCGAGGACGAGTGCGCCGCGCTGCTGCGCGATGCCGGCAGCCTCGAGCCCCGCATCGAGCGCTACAAGATCAGCTGGCTGTGGGGTTTGATGACGGCGGTGGCGCAGAAGGCGGCGTGATCACGATGCTTCCAGCGGATTCGGAGTGTGTTTGGAGGCGCTGGAGCATTGGCATCGCTGGCTGACCCAGTTGTGTGCCCTGTCGTACTGACCTCCATCTACCGAACCGGGGAGGATGCCCTGGCACAACGGCGCCCCGCCAATCCGGCTTGCGTCGCCGAACTCGACCAGGAGAGCTCATGAAGTCGATTATTCTTGCAGCTGCTTTGCTTTCGTTCTCTTTCCCCGCGTTGGCGGACAAACTTGTCGGATGCAGCGTAAAAGCCTCGAAAGTATCGACCGGCGCAGACAAGAAGAAGATGGCCAAGATTTCAAGGGAAGCCGCCGAGAAAGCGGCGATGGCCAAGGCCGGCCCCGGAATGAAAATCACGGAAACGGAACTGGAAGTCGAAGACGGGTGCCTGGTTTATTCAGTCGACCTGAAAGGCGAGGGTAAGGGAAAGCAGGAAATTCTGGTCGACGCGGGCAACGGAAAAATTCTTGCGCACGAACGGGCCGGGGTGAAGGGCGCCGTCGACAAGGTCAAGGACAAGCTGACCCCGAATAAGTAAGGCCCGCAGCGGCGGAAGCGCCCCCTTATCTGGCGAAGAGTGTACGGATTTTGGGCATCGCTTCTTCCGCGGCTTTCTCACCGGCCGCGATCAGCGCCTTCATGGTCGCCGGCCCCATCTCGTTGTGGACCGGGATCTTAGGCTGGATCTGTACGTCGGCCCGTGCGAGCTCCAGCGTGGCCAGCCGGTTGGTGAGGATCGAGAATCCCTGGTAGAGCGCATCGAAAGGATCCTCGAGTTCCGCCTCGGTCGGTGGGAAAGAAATATCCACTGCGATGACGCGTCTGGCGCCGAGGAAGCGCGCCGCGTCGACCGGCACCGGCGCCGAGAGGTTGCCGTCGACGAGCAGCTGGCCGTCTATTTTCGCCGGCTCCATGAGGCCAGGCAGGCTGCTGGAGGCCTGCACCGCGCGGCCGAGGTCGCCGCGGGAGATAGCGACGGATTTGCCGCTGCGCAGGTCGGTCGCGATCGCGGCGAAGCGGACCGGCAGCGCTTCTATCGGCCGCCGACCGGTGCGGTCGGAGACGAAGCGGCTGATGCGCTTGCCGCCGAACAAGCCGAGCTTCGGGAATACCCAGCCGCGAAGCATGTTGGGGCCGAGGCCCTTGCCGTAGCTTTCGAGCCTGGCCGAGCCGATGCCGGCCGCGTAGAGCGCGCCCACGAGGCTGCCGACGCTCGATCCGACGACGAGGTCCGGCTTGATGCCGTTGCGCTCGAGCGCGCGGATCACGCCGATGTGGCCGTAGCCGCGGCAGCCGCCTCCGCCGAGGACGCGCGCCCCACCGTTTCCGGAGGTTGCCGGGCGGTCGACCGCAAACGAGGAGTTCGCCGCCAGCAGTGCCGCGGCGCCAAGCACGAAGTTACGACGGTTCATTTTTGAGTCCCTGGAAAAAGCATGAAATGTACCGGTACCGATCCATCAGCTGGCAGGATAATGGCTTCCCGCCTGGATCTTTGAAAACGAAAGTTGAAGATTCAGCTTCTTTCTCCGCATCAGGTAATAAGCCGCCGGGATCACCAGCATCGACAGCAGCGGCGCGCTCAGCATGCCGCCGATCATCGGCGCAGCGATGCGCTGCATGACTTCCGCGCCGGTGCCCTCCGACCACATCAGCGGCGCGAGGCCGCCGAGGATCACCGCGACGGTCATCGCCTTGGGCCGCACGCGCTGCACGGCGCCTTCGTCTATCGCGGCGCGCAGCTCGTCATCGGTCGCCGGCGCATGCCGTTCGATCGACTGCCGCAGGTAGACGAGCATCACCACCCCGAATTCGGCGGCCAGTCCTGCCAAAGCGATGAACCCCACAGCGCTCGCCACCGAGAAGTTATGCCCGAGCCCCCAGATGAGCCAGAAGCCGCCGACCAGTGCAAAGGGCAGCGTGAGCATCAGCAGCAGCGCCTCCTGCACCCGGGAGAAGACGAGGTAGAGCAGCACGAAGATGATCACCAGCGTAAAGGGCACGACGACGGCCAGCCTCGCCCGCGCGCGCTCCAGGAACTCGAACTGCCCGGACCAGGCGACCGACACGCCGGGGGAGAGCTTCACCTTCTGCGCGACCGCGCGCCGGGCATCCTCGACCACCGAAGCGAGATCGCGGCCGCGGATGTCCACATAGATCCACCCGGCGAGCCGGGCGTTTTCCGAGCGCAGCATCGGCGGGCCGTCGGCCAGCGTGATCGCGGCCACGGCCGAGAGCGGGATCTGCGCGCCGCGCTCGGTCAGCACCGGCAGGTTGCGCAGCTTCTCTACCGAATCGCGCAGCTCGCGCGGATAGCGCACGTTGATCGGGAAGCGCTGGCGTCCCTCGATGGTTTCGCCGATGTTCTCGCCGCCGATGCCTGCGCTGACGATCGAATGCACGTCGGACACGTTCATGCCGTAGCGGGCGGCGGCATCGCGATCGACCTTGATCTCGATGTAGCGGCCGCCGGTGACGCGCTCGGCCAATGCGGACGACACGCCGGGCACGTCCTTGACCGCGCGCTCGATTTCGCCGGCCACGCGGTCGATCTCCGCGAGGTCGGTGCCGGAGACCTTGATGCCCAGCGGGCTCTTGATGCCGGTGGCCAGCATGTCGATGCGGTTGCGGATCGGCGGCACCCAGATATTCGCCAGGCCCGGCAGGCGCACGGTGCGGTCCAGCTCTTCCACCAGCTTCTCCGGGGTCATGCCGGGCCGCCACTGGTCGCGCGGCTTGAAGCGGATCGTGGTCTCGATCATCTCCATCGGCGCCGGGTCGGTGGCGGTCTCCGCCCGGCCGATCTTGCCGAACACGCCCAGCACCTCGGGCACCTGGCGGATCAGGCGGTCGGTCTGCTGCAGGATCTCGCTCGCCTTGCCGGCGGACAGGCCGGGCAGGGCGGAAGGCATGTAGAGGAGGTCGCCCTCGTCCAGCGGCGGCATGAACTCGCCGCCGATCTTGAGCACCGGCACGGCGGTGAGCGCCAGCACCATCAGCGCAATTGCGATTGTCGCTTTCGGCCAATCGAGCACCAGCGCGAGGACCGGGCGGTAGGCGGCGATCAAGAGCCGATTGAGCGGGTTGCTGCGCTCCTCCGGGATCTTGCCGCGGATCAGGTAACCCATGAGCACCGGGATCAGCGTGACCGAAAGAATTGCCGCCGCGCCCATTGCGTAGGACTTGGTGAAGGCGAGCGGCGCGAAGAGCCGCCCCTCCTGTGCCTCGAGCGCGAACACCGGCACGAACGAGAGCGTAATCACCAGCAGGGAGAAAAACAGCGCCGGGCCGACTTCGACGGCCGCCTCGGTAATCAGGCGCCAGCGCTCCTCGTCGGAAGGCGCGCTTTCCCCCCCCCATCCCTCGAGCTTCTTGTGCGCGTTTTCGATCATGACCACCGCCGCGTTCACCATGGCCCCAATGGCGATCGCGATGCCGCCAAGCGACATGATGTTCGCGTTCACGCCCTGGTAGTGCATGACGATGAACGCCGCGAGGATGCCCAGGGGCAGGCTGACGATCGCCACCAGCGCCGAGCGTGCATGGAAGAGGAAGGCAAAGCACACCAGCGCAACCACCGCGAATTCCTCGAGGAGCTTGTTGCGCAGGTGGGTGACCGCGCGCTCGATGAGGCTCGAGCGGTCGTAGGTCTCGACGATCTCGACGCCCGGCGGCAGGCTCGATTTGAGCGAAGCGACCTTCGCCTTGACCGCCTCGATGGTGGCGAGCGCATTCTTGCCGGAGCGCATCACCACCACGCCGCCGGCAACTTCGCCTTCGCCGTTGAGCTCCGAAATGCCCCGCCGCATTTCCGGGCCGACCTGGATGCGCGCCACGTCGCCCAGCCTGACCGGCACGCCGCCTTCGGAGGCGCTTAAGGGGATCGCGCGGAAATCGTCGAGCGTCTTCAGGTAGCCGCTGGCGCGCACCATGTATTCGGCCTCGCCGAGTTCCAGCACCGAGCCGCCGGTTTCGCGGTTCGCCTTCTGCACCGCCTCGATGACGCGGTTGTGGGTGATGCCGTAGGCGCGCAGCTTGTCCGGGAACAGCACGATCTGGTATTGCCGCACCATGCCGCCGATCGAGGCCACTTCGGCCACGTTGGGCACCGCCTTGAGCTCGTACTTGAGGAACCAGTCCTGCAGCGCGCGCAGCTCGCCGAGGTCGTGACGGCCGCTGCGGTCGACGAGCGCGTACTGGTAGATCCAGCCCACGCCGGTCGCATCCGGCCCGAGCGCGGGCTTCGCCGAGGCCGGCAGGCGCGCCTGGATCTGCGACAAGTATTCGAGGACCCGGGAGCGCGCCCAGTACGGGTCGGTGCCGTCCTCGAACAGCACATAGACGAACGAATCGCCGAAAAACGAATAGCCGCGCACTGTCTTTGCGCCGGGCACCGAGACCATCGTCGTGGTAAGCGGATAGGTGACCTGGTCCTCGACGATGCGCGGCGCTTGTCCCGGGAAGGGCGTGCGGATGATGACCTGCACGTCCGAAAGATCCGGCAGCGCATCGAGCGGCGTGCGCATTGCGGCCCAAGCGCCCCACGCGGCGAGCAACGCCGTGCCGACCAGCACCAGGAAGCGGTTCGCCACAGACCATCGAATGAGGGCGGCGATCACTTCGCCGCCTTTGCGCCGGTCGAGGGTTTCAGGGATTCGATGACGAAGTCGCCCTCCTTGTTCGGCAGCCCCTTCATTTCGAATTCGACCGTGTCGCCTTTCTTGACGCCTTCGAGCAGCTTCTTGTCGCGCACCGCAAATCCCATCTGCATGACCGGCCACTTCATCGAAGGGATCGGGTCGTGCTTGAGCTCGAGATAGCCGTCCGGCGCGCTTACGCCGGTCACCACGCCGGTGCCCTTGTGGAGGCCGGTCGGCGGAGTTGTTGAAGGGGAAGCGGCAGATTCGGCCTTCGGCGCCATGGGTGCCTCGAGCCGCGAAATCCCGGACTTGAGGCTCGCCTCCGAATCGATGAGGAACTGGCCGGAGAGCACGACCTTGTCGCCGGCATTGAGGCCCTTGCGGATCTCGGTGGACCCACCCATCTCTATGCCGATCTCCACCTCCTGCTGGCGGAATTTACCGTCGCCTTCCGCGAGGATGACAAGGCTGCGCTCGCCGGTGCGGATGACTGCTTCGGTCGGCGCCAGCACCATCTGCTTCGACCGGCCGCCCGAAAGCACGAGCGTCGCGAACATGCCGGGCTTGAGGCGCTGGCCGGGATTCGAAACCTCCACGCGCGCACGCACCGTGCGCGTGGCCGCGTTCACGTCGGGGAGGATCGCGCCTACGCGGCCGGCGAACACCTGGCCGGGAAAGGCCGGCACCCTGGCTTCAACCGTGCTGCCCGGCACCAGCGACGCGGCCTGGGCTTCCGGCACTTCGGCGGTGATCCACACCGTGGACAGGTCGACGATGCGGAACAGCGTGGCGCCGGCCGGAATGCTCATGCCTTCGCGCACGCCGAGCTCGGCAATCACGCCGGAGAGCGGCGAGCGAATCGTGAATCGCGCGACCACCTTGCCATCGCGATCGATTCGCGCAAGGTCTTCCGCCGTCATGCCGAGCAGCAGCAGGCGCTGCCGCGAGGCATCGGCCAGCGCCTTCGAGTCCGGCTGGCGGCGAAGGAACAGGTATTCCTCCTGCGCGCCGGCCCACTCGGGCTGGAAAATCTCCACCAGCGGCGCGCCCTTGGCCACCGGGTCGAGCGGGGCGCGCGCGTGGAGCTTTTCAACGAAGCCGGCGAGGGCTTTCGCGGC